>DATMKQ010000473.1:0-37329 GCA_035571275.1 Trebonia sp. | reverse complement strand
GGCTGGCGGCCTGGGTGGGTCGCTCCTCGGGGGCGGGACCGGCGGGGCGGGCGCTTGTAGGCTGGTCGGGTGAGTTTCGACGTCAGCGCGGACGCCTACCTGCGGTTTATGGGGCTGTACTCACAGCCGCTGGCGCCGCGGTTCGCCGACGTGGCCGGGGTGGCGGGCGGGCAGCGGGCGCTCGACGTGGGCTGCGGGCCTGGTGTGCTGACGGCCGAGCTGGTGAGCCGACTCGGCGCGGACGCGGTGAGCGCCGCCGACCCGTCGGAGTCGTTTGTCACCGCCGTCGCCGACCGGCTGCCGGGAGTCGATGTGCGGCGGGCGTCCGCCGAGCGACTGCCGTTCGGCGACGGTGGTTTCGATGTCGCGCTCGCGCAGCTTGTCGTTCATTTCATGGCCGATCCCGTGGCCGGGCTGCGGGAGATGGGCCGGGTCACCAGGCCCGGCGGGATCGTCGCCGCGTGCGTCTGGGATTACGTCGGCGGCCGCGATCCGCTCAGCGTGTTCTGGCGGGCCGCGCGCGAGCTTGACCCGGACGCCCCGGACGAGTCGCGCAGGCCGGGCACCCGCGAAGGCCACCTCGACCGCCTGCTGGAGCAGGCCGGGCTTGGCCCCATGCACACCGGGGCGCTGACGGTCCGGGTCAGGCACGAGGACTTCGGGCACTGGTGGGACAGGTTCACCCTCGGCGTCGGTCCGTCCGGCGCGTACGTGGCGTCCCTGGATGAGGACTGCCGCGTCGCGCTGCGTGAGCTGTGCCGGCGCCTCCTGCCCGCCGGTCCCGTCGAGATCACGGCGACCGCCTGGGCCGTGGCCGGCCGCGTCTAACCCCGGTTTGGTCAGTTGGCGTCCTCCTCCCGCGACGGATGCGCCGTCTGAAGGGACGGCAGGGGACTTCGCATAGCAGCCGTAGTCCCATACTCGGACATTCCGGACAGGAAAGTGGTCGCCTCCTATGCGAGGTGGTCGCTTCCTATGCGAGGTGGTCGCCTCCTATGCGAGGTGGTCGCCTTCTATGCGAAGCCAGGCGGAGCCCGCAGTGGCGACGGAGGCATGAGTGGGCTGGTGCGGCGAGTGCGGTCAACGCTCTCGCGAGGAATGAGGTGTGCGGGGAAGGTGGGGAGTAAGCCGCAATCGTTCGGGCTAATCAAAAAGATCTTCACCGAACGGCAGGGTTAGCTCCGTGGGGGCCGCGGAGTGCGGGCCGGCGACGTGCAGCCGGTGCAGCCGCAGTCGGCCGCCCGTCTGGCCGATGGCGGCGGTGAGCAGGTAGCGGCGGGCCAGCTGGCCGCGGATGGCGACGGGGAAGCGCGCGCTCGCGTGCGGGGGGACGACACCGATGGTGGCGTAGGCGGTCGGGCGGAGGCTACGCCGGGCCGTCCTGGTGGGGACGGTGACGCTCGGGCCGCAGCGCAGCAACCCCGGCACCACGGTGCGGCGCGCCGACAGCCCCGCGAGCACGGGTTTGTCCGACGGGTTGCGGACCGTGGCGATGACCACCGGGCGGGGTTCGTCGGGCTGTCCGGATTCGCGGAGCAGGGCGCTGACCTTCGCGTCGCCCGGCCGGTCGCCGTCCCGCAGGCCCGCGGCCGCGCGCCAGCCTAGCGCCGCGAACGTTGCGAACGCGATCGCCACAATGACCACGACACCCACCACGAGGGTAACCGTGGCATGATTGGACTTGCCATGACAGTGCCAATTAACGGGCGTATGGCCCGGATCGACGCCCCCGCTCTCGTCGATTTGCTCGGCCTCTGGTCACAGGCCGATGGTCCACTCTATCGCCTGCTCGCGGGGCGGCTCGGCCGGCTAGCCGATAGCGGCGGGCTGACACCGGGGCTGCGGCTCCCGCCCGAGCGAGAGCTCGCGGACGCGCTGGCGGTCAGCCGCAACACCGTGGCGATGGCCTATCAGATGCTGCGCGACGACGGGATGGCGGAAAGCCGCCAGGGATCAGGGACCCGCGTCGTGCCGCACCGGACCACGCCCGCGGCGGTGCACCGGGCGAACGGGTTCTTCACCGGGATGCTCGAGACGTGCTCAGGCATCGACCTGACGCTCGCGGCGGTGGACTGCGCTCCGCCGGTCGCGGCGGCGCTCGACGATCCGTCGTCGATGCTTTCTGGTGCCGAGCGGCGGGCGCTGACGGCGGGCAGCGGTTACCTGCCGTACGGACAGCCCGTGCTGCGGGTCGCCCTGGCGGACATGCTGACCTCGCGGCACGAACTTCCCACCCGCCCCGAACAAGTGCTCGTCACCACCGGCGGCCAGCAGGCGCTCGACCTGCTGTTCCGCTCCGAGCTCATGCCCGGGCAGGCGGCCGTGGTGGAGGATCCCACGTTCCCCGGGGTGTTCGACGCGCTGCAGCGGGCGGGGGCACGCCCTGTCGGGGTGCCGCCGGGCGACGTGGAGCGGCTGGCCGCCGCGGTGGCGACGCACGCTCCGGCGCTGGTCTACCTCATCCCGACGCACCAGAACCCTGTCGGCTCGGTCATGCCGACGGGGGCGCGCCGGTCCGTCGTGGCGCTCGCGCGGCGATACCCCGACGTGACGTTCGTCGAGGACATGACGCTCGCGGAGATAAGGCTGGCGGAGGAGCCACGGGCCGTTCCGCTTGGTGGTCTCGCGCCGGACCTGCCGAACCTGGTGACCATCGGGTCGCTGTCCAAGGTGTACTGGGGCGGACTGCGTACCGGGTGGGTGCGGGCGCCCGCTGGGCTCGCGGCCCGGCTGGCCGCGGCGAAGTCGGCGGCCGACCTGGGCAGCACCGCGTACCAGCAGGGGATCGTGGCCGCGCTGATCCGCGGGCGGCACGAGTCGATCGTGGCGTGGCGGGCGTCGTGGGCGCGGGCGCGATTGTCCGCGCTGACCGCCGGCTTGCGGACGTGGTTGCCGTCGTGGACGTGGGAGGCGCCGGCCGGCGGGCTGACGATCTGGGCGCGACTGCCCGGGAGCCCCGGCGGCCCCGGCGGCCCCAGGGGCCCCGGCGGCGCTGACTCGAGCGCGTTCGCGCAGGCGGCGCTGAGGCGCGGGGTGGCGGTCGTGCCAGGACGGCTGTTGAGCGCGGCGGGCGGGGGCAGTTCTTACGTGCGGGTGGCCTTTACCCGGGATCCTGGCGAGCTGTCCGCGGCGTGCGCCATTCTCGCCGAGGTGTGACGCAGGCTCTAAGATCGGGCAGCGGAGGTGAACGGTGGACGCCACGGGTCGTGGACAGGCGGGTCGCGTCGCGCGCGGGGCGGCCGCGGCCATCGCCGCGGCCGCGTGCGGGCTGCCGGCCGCTGGGTGCGGTGTGTTCGGCGGGGTCTCGATACCAACACCGGTCACCATGACCGTGGGCAGCGGCGCGTTCAACGGCGATGTGCTGCCTGAGCGGTTCACCTGCGCCGACGGCAAGGTGGTTAACCCCCCGCTCAACTGGGCCGGCGAGCCGTCTACCACCAAGAGCATCGCGCTCGTCATCGACGACTCCGACGCGCCTATCTCACCGTACGTGTACTGGATCGTGTTCGATATCAACCCGGCGACCTCGGCCATCCTTGAGGGGCAGCTGCCGCCGGGCGCCCGGCAGGCGCAGAACAGCCTCGGCCAGGCCGCCTACGATCCGCCCTGTCCCGGGCCGCAGGGCCATGACTACCGCATCACCGTCTACGCGCTGAACACGATGCTCGACCTCGCGCCTGGCACCTCACTGCAGAAGGTGTGGATGGACATAGCCCAGGCGACGATCGGGCACGGCAGGAAGACGGTTTACGCCACATCCTGATCGCCGCGATGATGACTATCACTGGATCACTTGATCACCTAAAGTGACGGATGTGCCGTAAATATTCCTTTTTGCCCTATTCAGTTACAAAGTTTGTGATTCGGCAGACAGGTGTGGTCGACGTCGGTAAGAATCGGTGAGACCAGTGCCGGTTACAGGGTGCTCGCGAATTACGGGGGAGGCTCGCGTAGATGGCCGCGCGTGCTTCGCTAGCATCACCACAAGGCCGTGCTCTGCCGGGTGGTGTGGGATGTCGTTTCTGAGCCGTCGGACGTCGCGGCCTGACCAGCGTGGCGGCAGAGCCGATGCCGGGCCCCGTTCGGGTTCCGAGTATGACGACTATGACTACGCTCCGGGCGATTATCAGCAGGACGACGACAACTGGTCGCCTGACGAGTACTTCTCCCCCGAGGGCATCAAGGGCCGGTGGGCCGCTGGCGCCCGGCCCGCAAGCCCCGCCGACGCTCGTGGCGCAGGTCCCGCCGACGCTCGTGGCGCAGGTCCTCGTGGTTCTCGGGCGAACGGTTCTCGTGCGCAGGGTTCTCGTGCGCAGGGCCGGGGCGGCAGGTCCGAGGGCGGTTACGGTCGCGACTCCTACCCGCAGGACGCCTACTCGCAAGCTGGCGGCTACGCCGCCGAGGGCTACGGCGGGGGCGAGTACGCCGCCAACGAGTACGCCGCCAACGAACACGCCGCCAACGAACACGACGGCGAGGACTACGGTACGGGTGACTACGGACCCGCTGATTACGGCACCGGCGGGTACGAGCTGCCGGAGGGGTCCGACGACGACCGCGGCGAGCGCGGCGGCGGCGGTCGCAGGCGCCGTGACCGCGGGGACCGCAAGCGGCGTCTCGGGCGGCGCGACCGTGGCGACGACATCTGGCCCGACGACGGCGTGTCGGACGAGGACTACTGGGCATCTGTGGCGTCCGACCGGCCGCTGACCTCGACGGGGGCGGCGTTTGACGGTGAACCGCGCAACGTGGTGAACCACCGTCCGATGGCGCGGCCGGCCGGGGCGGGGCGCCCGAGCGGCGCCGGCGGCCCTGGAGGTCCGGGCGGACCTGGCGCGGAGGCGCGTTCCGGGGCCGGACGGCTGGGACCGGCGCCGGGCCAGGCCAGCTACGTTGGCGCGCCGGTTGGCACGGGCGGGGCGAACTCCGGGCCGATGGCCCGCCCTGGCACCGGGCCGATGGCCCGCCCCGGCACCGGCCCCATGGCCCGCCCCGGCACCGGCCCGAGCCCGACGCGGCCCGCGGGCGGCCCTGGCGGCGGCCCCAGTGCGGGTGGACCGAGCGCCGCCAGCCCGAGCACCAGCGGCCCCAACCGCTTCGGTCCCGACGCGTACGGCCCGGGCGGGACGCGTTCGTCCACTGGGCCGCAGGCGGTGCGGCCCGGTCACGGGACCGGGACCGGGCCGATCCCCGCGCGGCACGCCACCGGGCCGCACCCGGCCCACGCAGCGCACTCAGCGCGGCCGGCGGCGGGCCTGGCTCAGCCGGGCCACAGTCAGTCGAGCCTCACGCAGCCGACCGTCGCTCAGCCGGCGCTCGCCCAGCCGGGCTCCGCCCAGTCGGCTCCGGCGCAGCCCAGCTTCTCGCCGAACACCGGCCGCGGCGCCAGCCGTCAGCCGGATCACGGCGACTGGGGCGAGCGCACCGAACGGATCGACCGGATTTCGGCGGGCTACCCCGACCCCCGCGCGAACGGCAGAGGCCAGCCGGCCGCGTCCATCTGGGGCCGGGACGACTCGGCCGACCGGCACGCGCAGGAGGGCCGCCGGCGCGCCGACGACGACCCGCTCACCAGCAAGGCGTTCTCGCGGGACGCGCTGCTGAACACCGATGGCCGGTCCTACCGCGTGGCGTCCCGCCGTGCGCAGCAGGTCCCCACCGACCGGTATGACGCGGCGCTGACCGAGCAGACCCAGACGTTCGCGATGAACGGCCAGTACGGAGCCGATCCGCAGGCCGCCACCGCGCGCTACCCCGTGCGCGGCGGGCAGCAGTCAGGCCCCCAGCCGAGTTCCCAGTCAGGACCGCAGCCGGGCTTGCGCTCAGGGGCGCAGGGGGGTCAGCCTTCGGCCCGGCAAGGCGGGCACCGGCAGTCGCGGCAGTCCCGGCAGGCGTCCGATCCGTATGGCCGCGGGTACCCGTACCCGAGCCCGAGCCCGAGCCAGCCGTACCAGTCCAGGCCGGCGGCCGCGGCCGCGGACCAGGACGAGGAGCGCTACGGCCGGGGCCGCAGGCAAGGCGGCGGCCAGAACGGTCACAACGGCAACGGCGGCCGCAACGGCGGCTATGACGAGAACGCCAACGGCTACTCCGGATCCGGCTACAGCGACAACGGCCGGTACAACGGCGGCGGCCGCGGCGGCCGCGGCGACGGCCGCTACTAGGCACGCCGGGCTAGCCCGCAAACCCGTGCCATCCTGGAGCCGTGCCCGAAGGTGACGCCGTCTGGTCCACCGCCCGCCGTCTGCATGAGGCGCTCGCCGGGCGGGTGGTGACCCGCAGCGACTTCCGCGTGCCCAGGTACGGATGCGTCAACCTGGCCGGCCAGACCGTCACCGAGGCCGTCTCACGCGGCAAGCACCTGCTGATCCGCACCGGGAACGGGCTGACCGTGCATACCCACCTGAAGATGGAAGGCTCCTGGCGGATCCGGCCCGCCGCGGAAAGGATCCCGCAAGCCCACACGATCAGGGTGGTCATCGCCAACGAACAATGGCAGGCCGTCGGCTACCAGCTGGGCATCACCGAGGTCCTCCGCACCGGTGAGGAGGATCGGGTGACCGGCCACCTGGGCCCGGACCTGCTCGGCCCCGGCTGGGACGCCGCGGAGGCGGCGGAGGCGGTGCGGCGGCTGACGAAAGACCCCGGCCGCCCGATCGGCGAGGCGCTGCTCGACCAGCGCAACCTCGCCGGCATCGGCACCTTCTACCTGGCGGAGACGCTGTTCCTGCGCGGAGTCAGCCCCATGCGCGGCGCCGGCGAGGTCGACGACGTCACCGCCCTGGTGGAACTCGGGCACCGGCTGCTCGACGCCAACAAGACGCGGCCCGGGCACGTGACGACCGGGGACACCAGGCCCGGGCGGGAGAGCTGGGTGTACGGGCGCGCGGGACGGCCCTGCCGACGATGCGGGACCGCGATCAAGCGGGCCGAGCAGGGAGCGCCGGGGCAGGAACGGCTCAGGTTCTGGTGCCCGAACTGTCAGAGATAGCTATGCGCCGTCCCGACCGCGCGCCTGCGCGACGCGAAACCCGGTAGCCTCACGGACATGCGCGACGAGACCATCGCAAGTTTCCTGACCCGGCTTGCCGCACGCAGCGCCGCCCCGGGGGGCGGTGCCACCGGCGCGCTGCACGCGGCGCAGGCGGCGGCGCTGCTCGCGATGGTCGCCCGGTTCAGCGACGGGCCGCGCCACGACGCTGAGGTGGTCGGCCGGGTCCGGGCCGCCGCGGACGGACTCGCGGACGAGGCGCTGCACCTCGCCGAGGCCGACGAAGCGGCGTTCGGCAACGTCGTGATCGCCTACCAGCTCCCCAAGGACACCGCGGAACAGCGGGTGGCCAGATCCGACGCCATCGCCGACGCGCTGGCCGGTGCGTCCCGCCCGCCCGCCGACCTGATGGCCGCGGCGGTACGGCTCGCGGGCCTGGCCGAGGACCTGCTGTCCGTCGCGAACCGCAACGTGATCTCCGACATCGCGGCCGCCGCCGCCGCGATCAGCGCCGCCGCCGTCACCGCCAGGATCAACATCGAGGCGAACCTCGGCGGCATCAAGGACACCGCGCTCGCCGCCGAACTCGCCGCGACCGCCGAACTCGCCGACAGCGTGACCGACCGCGCCGACCGGCTGGTCGAAGCGATCCGCGAGGAGATCTCCCGGTGAGGCAGTTGCGCGGCGCCGAACTGGCCACCCAGATCCGCGCCTCGACCGCCGACCAGGCCGCCCGGCTCAGCGGCGACGGCCGGCCGCCCCGGCTCGCCGTGGTCACGGCGACCAGCGACGAGGCGAGCGCGTGGTACGTACGCTCGATCGAGAAGGCCACCGCCAAGGCGGGCATCGCCTGCGACGTGCTCCGCACGTCCACCGTGAACGGCATCAGGGCCACGCTGACCCAGCTCGCCGACGATCCCGAAGTGCACGGGGTGATCCTGCAGACGCCGCTGCCTGACGGCGCCCGGCTGGCGGACCTGGCGACGGCGATCCCCGCGGAAAAGGACGTCGACGGCGCCAGCCCGGTGTCCCTCGGCAGGCTCGTGGCCGGGCTGCCCGCGTTCGCCCCCGCCACGGCCGAGGCGGTGCTCGCCCTGCTCGACCACTACGACGTTGAGCTGCGCGGCCAGCACGCGGTTGTCGTCGGCCGCTCGGTGGTGGTCGGCAAGCCGACCGCGCACCTGCTGCTCGACCGGCACGCGACCGTGACGATCTGCCACTCCCGCACCCCCGACCTGCCCTCGTTCACCCGGCAGGCCGACGTGCTCGTCGCCGCGGCGGGCAAGACCGCGCTGATCGGGCCGGCCCACGTCTCCCCTGGCACCACGGTCATCGACGTCGGCACGAACGCGACCCCCGACGGCGGCCTCGCCGGCGACGTCGACCCCGCCGTCGCCGCGGTCGCCGCCGCCCTCACTCCCGTCCCAGGGGGCGTCGGCCCGGTCACCACAGCGCTGCTCCTGCGGCACGTGGTCGAGGCGGCGGCCGGCGCGGGCTGAGGTCCGCTGGCGACCTCCCGCCCGCGTCCGGTTTCTCCCGACCTTTGTCCCGAACGAACCGTGCCGCCTGCCCCAGCTAGAACTTCCGCGGCGCCGCGGGCTTCCCGGGCTTCACGGGCGCCAGGAGCCTCTTTGGCTGGTGCGGGAGCTGCGACGCCGACGCCGACGGCGCGCCGAGCCCGGTCCCTGACTGGATCGACAGCAAGCCGCCACCGCTGTCGACCGTGATCGAGCGGCGTGCCGTGGGGTTGGCCGAGATGTCGACGTACTGCGGTCCGCCCTCGCTCTGGGCGGTCACCGCGTACGGGCCACCCGGCACGGTCAGCATGGCATTGCCGTCTTCTGTGGTGACGGACACGGACTGCGGCTCGGCGGCGAACGCGACCCGTGCGGTGCCGCCGCCGGAGTCCACGGAGACCAGCTCCGGCCCGTTGGTGAACGCGATGTCGGCGTTGCCGCCCTCGGTGCTGACCGTGGCCGTGACGGCGGCGATGCCGCGCGCCAGCAGGGCCCCGCCGCCGGTGTCGGCGTCCAGCGGCCCGGTGAGGCGAGTCACGACCAGGTTGCCGTTCTCTGTGTTCACGGTCAGCGGCCCGCGGACATCGCTGACCTGCACCGGCCCGCCGCCGGAGTCCAGGTTGGCGTCGGCGACCCCGGAGACGACCAGCGGGCCGTCTTCCGTGCCGACGGTGAGCTGCCCGCTGATGTCCGAGACGCGGGTCGGCCCGCCGCCGGAGTAGAGGTTCGCGGCGGCGACCCCGGAGACGGTGAGCGGGCCGTCATCGCTTTGCGCGGTCACCGCGACGTCCTTGGGCACGGTCACGGTGAAGCCGACGCTGCAGGGGGAGTTATCGCAGTCCGGCGCGGCCAGCGTGAGCAGTCCGTGGGACACCGACTGGGTCACGGCGGGCGGCCCGTCGTTCGCGGCGAACGTGATCGTCTCGGTGACCTGGACGTCCCGCACCGGCCCGCCGGTGACGACGATGGGCGCGCCGTAGCTTTCGATGTTCAAGCTGGTGACCGGCTGCGTGATGGTGATGGCCTGGGCAGGCACGGCGCTTTCCTGCTGCAGATCGCCGCCGGGCGCGCCGGCGGTGGTGATCAGGTGAGCGCCGTAGATCGCGAGCACCGCCATGGTGGCGAGCCCGGACAGTGCCCAGATCCAGCGGCCGCGGCCGCCTTGGGTCGGGCCGCCTTCTGTGCGGCTAGGCGCGGTTATCGTAGGCATGGCAGGTCCACCGTTAGCAGGGTCGGCCCGCCGGGCGGGCTGTCGATTTCGAAGGTCCCGTCGACCGAGGAGGCGCGCCGCGCCAGACCGGCCAATCCTGTGCCTCGGGTCGGATCGGCGCCGCCCACGCCGTCGTCGCTGATGATCACGTGCAGCCGGTCGCCGGCTCGCTGCACGAACACCTCCGCCTGGGAGGCCTGCGCGTGCTTGGCGACGTTGGCCAGGCCTTCGGACACCACGAAGTAGGCGACCGCCTCGATGACCGGCGGCACCCGGCGATCGAGGCCGTCGACCGTCAGCTTGACCGGGATGGGCATCCTTGCCGTCACGCCCGATAGCGCCGCGTCCAGGCCGCGGTCCTCGAGCACCGCCGGGTGCAGGCCGCGGATCAGGTCGCGCAGTTCCGTGAGGGCGGCCTTGGCTTCCTCGTGCGCGTCCGCGATCGCCCGGCGGGCCTCCTGGGTGCTCGTGGCCTGGGCCCGGGCCATGCCCAGGTTCATGGCCAGCGAGACCAGCCGCTGCTGGGTGCCGTCGTGCAGGTCGCGCTCGAGCCGACGCCGCTCGGCGTCGGCCGCGTCGACCACGCCTGCCCGGGTCTGGGTCAGGTGCTCCACCCGGTGCTCGAGTTCTTCGGCGCGGCTCGCGCCGAGCAGCGCGCGGGCCGCGCTCACGTCGAGCACCCGGACCCCGGCGGTGACCCAGGGCGCGGCGAACAGCAACACGACCCCGGCAATCGTCACGTACGCGTCCAGCGGAATGCCGTCATGCCGGAGACCGCCGCCCTGAAGTGAGCCGTCCTGGAGCACGCTCCCGGTCATCAGCTTCGAGGCATAGAGCAGGGACAGGGTGAACAGGACGCCCGTCAGCCACATGGCGAAGGCGAGGATCGCGGCCCCGGCGAGCGCCGGGCCGACGAGCAGGTGGTAGGCGAGCTGGCGCCACGTCGCCCGCGTCCGCGCCGTCACGCCGATGCCGTCCCAGGTCAGCCGCTTAGGTATCCGCGGCTGCGGCGGTATGTCCACGCCGGCGGTGGCGCGCAGCCGCTGCCGGTGCACCCAGGTCAGCAACGGCACCGCCAGGAACACCAGGATCAGGAAGAGCAGCGGGACCGGCCACTTGCTGCCCCACTGCCGCCCGAGGAACCCGCCGCCCCTCCAGGTTGGCCCGGCAGCGGCCCACCAGGAGAAGAACACTATTATCGCCGCCGCGAGCTGGGCGGGGATCCCGCCGACTAGGTAGACCAGCTCGCCCCAGGCGCGCGGCGACCACGGCACCCTGCGGTACCGCAGGGCACGTCCGTCGCTCGGAGAAACCAACGCCATCATGACGTAAACGGTATGCGTCCCAGGCCGGGTGTGCCCATCCAGCGCGGTTCACGGTCTGTGGTGAAGCTAGCTCCACCACGGATTCTGCATCACGGGCCAATGCGGTCGATCACGCTCGGCTGCCATTCTGCATGGGTGATGAGACAACGGAGTGTCACAAGCGATGACGTGATCCGGCTGGACGCGGTGACCAAGGTGTATCAGGCCGACGGCCCGCCCGCGCTGGCGGACGTGAGCATGGGGGTGGCGACCGGGGAAGTGGTAGCCATCATGGGCCCGTCCGGCAGCGGGAAATCCACGCTGCTCAACCTGATCGCCGGGCTCGATAAGCCCACCGACGGCACGGTCACCGTGGCCGGCCGGCGGATCGACACCCTCGGCGAGGGCGCGCTGGCCAGGTTCCGCGCACGGCACGTCGGGATCATCTTCCAGTTCTTCAACCTCCTTGACGACCTCACCGTGGAAGACAACGTGCTGCTGCCCGCGCAGCTCGCCGGGGCGTCCCGGCGACAGGCCCGGGCACGGGCCACCGAACTGCTCGAGCGGATGGGCATCGAGCGGCACCGTAACGACTATCCGGCGCGCCTGTCCGGCGGACAGCGGCAACGGGTCGCGATCGCGCGGGCGCTGGTGAACTCCCCTGAACTGCTGCTGGCCGACGAGCCGACAGGGGCGCTCGACACGGCCTCAGGTCAGGAGATCGGCCGGCTGCTTCGCGAGCTGAACGCCGCCGGGCAGACGCTGGTGCTCGTCACCCACGACCCGAGCCTCGCGCAGCGGTACGCCGCCCGCACGGTGCAGCTGGTCGACGGGCAGGTCGTGGCGAACGCGGGCGTGCCGGCGTGAGCCCGGGGGGTCCCTGGATGGGGGCGGTGCGGACCGCGTCTGGCGGGGTGCTGCGGCATAAGGTGCAGTCCTTCGTGATTGGCATGGTGCTGCTCGTGTCGACCGCCTCGGCCACGCTTGGACTGGCGCTGCTCGCGGTCAGCAACGCCCCCTTCGACCACGCGTTCGCCGCCCAGAACGGCGCCGACGTGACCCTCACGGCGAACCCGGCTCGCGCCACCACCGCCGAACTGACCGCCACCCGGCACGTGGCCGGGGTCACCGCGGTGGCCGGGCCGTTCGGCGAGGTCACGGTGCAGACCGAGCAAGATGGCCAGCCGTTCGGCCAGCTGACTCTGGTCGGACGGTCGGCGCCGGGCGGACCTGTCGATGATCTGGTGCTGAGTGCCGGCCGCTGGCCGGACGGGCCGGGCCAGGTGGTGCTGAACACCGGTCCTGGCGGCAAGTGGGAAGGCCCCGGCACTCCGGTCGGCAGTGCCCTGACGGTGACCGGTGTGCCGGGCAACCCGTCTCTCACGGTCGTCGGCCTCGCCAACTCGATCACCAACACAGCCGCCGGGTGGGTCACTCCAGGCGAGATCGCCGCGCTGGGAGCGCCGGGCACCGCGCCTGCGTTCGAGATGCTTTACCGGTTCACAAGCGCCGGGGGTTACGCGCAGGTCCGTGCCGACATCGCGACGGTGAGCCGGGCGCTGCCGGCTGGCGCGATCGCGGGCGCCGGTTCCTGGCTGGCCGCGCAGAACGCCGCGTCGAGTAACGGGGCGATCATGGAACCGTTCGTGGTCGCGTTCGCGCTGATCGGGCTGATCATGGCGGTCCTCATCGTGGGCAACGTGATCAGCGGCGCGGTGATCGCGGGGTATCAGAGGATCGGCGTGCTGAAGTCCATCGGCCTGTCCCCCACCCAGGTGGTGGTCGTCTACCTGAGCCGGGTCGGCTGGCCGGCGCTGGGTGGCTGCCTGGCGGGCGTCGCGATCGGCAACGTCCTGGCGATTCCGGTGCTGAGCAAGTCGGCGCGCGCGTACGGCGTCGGCAGCCAGCAAGTCCCCTTCTGGGCGTCGGTTATCGCGCCCGCCGGGATGCTCGCGCTGACCCTGCTCGCGGCGCTGGGGCCGGCGCTGCGCGCTGGCCGGCTATCGGCGGCGCAGGCGATCGCGGCGGGCCGCGCCCCCAGGGCGGGCCGCGGGTACGCGGCGCACCGGCTGGCCTCCCGGCTGCGGCTGCCGCGCCCGGTCGGCCTTGGGCTCGCGGCGCCGTTCGCCCGGCCCGCGCGCACCTTCGTTAGTCTGGCCGCGATCGCGTTCGGCGCGACCGCCGTGGTATTCGCGATCGGGCTGCACTCCTCGCTGAGCCGGGCGCAGGCCGCGCAGAACCTCACCACCACGGTCCCGGTGCAGATCCAGGAGTTCCAGCCCGGCGCCGGTCCGCAGCAAGTACCCACCGCGGCGCAGAACGTGGCGGTGACAGCGGTGCTGCGCGCCCAGCCGGGCACGGCGCACCAGGTGCCGGTGTACTACGGGCAGGTCCAGGTTCCGGGGATGACGGAGTACGTCAATGCCCAGGTGTTCGCGGGCGATTCCTCCTGGACGGGCTACGCCCTCGTCACCGGCCGCTGGTACAGCGCGCCCGGCGAGGTGGACGTCAACACGGCGTTCCTGAACGGCAGCGGCCTGGCCGTCGGCGACACGACGACCGTGAACACCGGGACCACGCAGGTCACCGTCCGCATCGCCGGTGAGGTGTTCGAGCCGTCGAAACAGCCCCGGATCTACGGCAGCGCCCAGACCCTGCCCGGCGTCGCGACCCTCCAGAACCTGGGGCAGTGGGACGTCGGGCTGCGGTCGGGAACCAGCCCCGCCGCATACGCCCGGGCGGTGAACACCGCGCTGGGCGGCAAGAGCCCGTGGGGGGCCAGTACCGACTCCGGCGGCGGTCAGTTCTACGCGATCGCCACCGCGCTGATCGGCCTGCTGGCGCTGATGGTCGCGGTCGCCGCCGGCCTCGGGGTGCTCAACACCGTGCTGATGACCACCAGGGACCGGGTGCATGACCTTGGCATCTACAAATCGCTCGGCATGCGGCCCGGCCAGATGCTCACGATGGTGACCTGCTGGATCGTCGGTCCGGCGGTGCTGGCGGCCGTGATCGCGGCGCCCGCCGCGGTCGCGCTGAACAAGGCCACCCTGAACGCCATGGCCGCCACCGCGCAGACCGGCATCCCGGCCAGCTTCACCGACGTGTTCCCGCCGGCGAGGCTCGCGCTGCTGTCGCTAGCGGCGCTGGTCATCGCGGTCGCCGGGGCGATGCTTCCGGCCACCTGGGCCGCCAGGGCCCGACCCGCCACCGCGCTGCGCGCCGAGTGATGTCGCAATGCTGACCCCGTGCCGTAGCGTGGACCCGTGACTCCGCCCCAAGGCACACTCCGAGTGGTCATCGGCGAGGACTCGGTGCTGCTGCTCGCCGGCCTTGTCAAGCTGCTCGAGAGCGCCGGATTCGTGGTCGCGGCGACCGCGGGCGACGCTACCGCGCTGCTCAACGCGGTCGAGCGTGAACAGCCGGACCTGGTCATAGCCGACGTGCGGATGCCCCCGACCCATACCGACGAGGGCATCCGCGCGGCGCTGGCGATCCGCGGCCAGTGGCCGGACATCGCGATCCTCGTGCTGTCCCAGTACGTGGAGGAGCGGTACGCGGCCGACTTGCTGTCGGCGAACACCAGCAGGGTCGGCTACCTGCTCAAGGACCGGGTCGCCGATGTGACCGAGTTCCTCGACGCGCTGCGCCGGGTGGCGGCGGGCGGCACGGCGCTCGACCCCGAAGTGGTCGCCCAGCTGCTGGTCCGCAGGGGCGGGGACCCGATCGACGCCCTCACCCAGCGGGAGCGCGACGTGCTCGCGCTGATGGCCGAGGGCCGCTCCAACGCGGAAATCGGCGCCTCGCTGGTGATCACCGACAGCGCGGTGAGCAAGCACATCAACGCGATCTTCGCCAAGCTCGGACTCTATCCGGGCGACACCGGCAACCGCCGGGTCCTAGCGGTGCTGCGCTACCTAGGCGCGGCCCCGCCGCCGTCGCCCTGACGCACCGGGTGGACCAGTGACGGGGCTGGCCTGTCGGAGCGGATATGGCCGCGGGCCGATTCGATATATTTGCGGTTTGCGGTGTCAGAGCACCGGAAACCGCAAATAAATACGGGCCGGCTGCCGGCCACACCGTACTCGTCGGGGCGCGAGACGGCGCGCGCGCCGCACCGGGGATTAGGCGGCTGCCACCATGTCGGCGTCGCGGTCGACCAGCGCGGCGTACTGGCCCCCGAGGGCCAGCAGCTCGGCGTGGGTTCCGCGTTCGGTGATCTCGCCGTGGTCCAGGACGATGATCTCGTCGGCGTCGCGGACCGTCGATAGGCGGTGCGCGATCGTGATCGTGGTGCGGCCCTGGCTCGCGGCGTCGATGGCCTCCTGCACGGCCTGCTCGGTCTGCGTGTCGAGGGCGCTGGTGGCCTCGTCGAGCACCAGGACCGGCGGATCGCGCAGCACGGCACGGGCGATCGCCAGGCGCTGCTTCTCGCCGCCGGAGAACCGGTAGCCGCGCTCCCCCACCACGGTGTCGTAGCCGTCGGGCAGCGACATGAGGTGGTCGTGGATCTGCGCGACCTTCGCGGCGGCGACGAGCTCGGCGTCGGTCGCGTCGGGCTTGGCGAACCGCAGGTTGTCGGCCACCGAGGCGTGGAAGAGGTAGGTCTCCTGGGAGACGACCCCGATCGCGGCGGCGAGCGCGTCGAAGGACATGTCTCTGACGTCGACGCCGTCGAGTGTGACGCTGCCGGACGTCACGTCGTACAGCCGCGGGATCAGGTAGCTGAGGGTGGTCTTGCCCGAGCCGGTCTCGCCGACGACCGCGAGGCTGCGCCCGGCCGGGACGATCACGTCGATACCGTCCAGGGTCGGCCGGTCAGCCCCTGTGTAGCTGAAGCTCACGTCCTCGAGGCGCACCTCGCCATGGATGGTCGGCGGTGTCACCGGATGCTCCGGCTCGTCGATGTCGACAGGAAGGTCCAGGTACTCGAAGATCCGGCCGAACAGCTCGAGCGAGCTCTGGATGTCCACGCCCACGCTGAGGAGCTGGACGGTGGGCCGGAAGAGGTTCTGCTGCAGGGTGGTGAACGCGACCAGCGTGCCGATCGAGATGGCCATATGGCCCCCGTGGCCGGTCAGGCCGGTCACCCAGTAGATGACGGCGGGCATGGCGGACATCACGATCTGGATCGTCGACTGGCGCCAGCGACCCGCCATGTTGGAGCTGACCTCGAGGTCGGAGAGCTTGCTTGATTCGGCGCCGAACGAGTCGGCGAGCGAGGCCGAGCGGCCCATCGTGTGGCCGAGCAGGACCCCGCTGACCGACAGCGACTCCTGCACGATCGAGGAGATCACGGAGAGCTGGCGCTGCCGGTCGCGGGTGATGCGGCGGCGTTCCGTGCCGACGCGGCGGCTCACCCACACGAACGCGGGCATCATGATCAGCGAGGCGATCGTGAGCCGCCAGTCGAGGACGATCATCGCGATGATCGCGGCGACGACGGTGGTCAGGTTGGACACCAGCGTCGTGGCGGTGGTGGTCACGGTCGCCTGCATGCCGCCGATGTCGTTGGCGATGCGGGACTGCACCTCGCCGGTGCGGGTCCTGGTGAAGAAGGCGAGCGACATGCGCTGCAGGTGCGAGTAGACGGACGTGCGCAGGTCATGCATGACCCGCTGGCCAACCTTGGTGGAGACGTAAGTCTGGGAGACGCTGAACGAGCTGTTGGCGATCGACACGACGATCATCGCGACGACGAGCACGGTCAGCAGGCCGGTGCGGCCCTTCGGCAGCGCGACGTCGATGACCTCGCGGATCAGGAACGGGTTGACGAGCGATACGAGCGATGAGGCGGCGACCAGGAAGAGGACAAAGGACAGGCTCCACCGGTACGGGCGGAAGAGGCGCATGATGCGCCGTAGCGGGACACGCTGGTTAGCGGTACTCAATATGCCTCCATGCGTAAGTAGTTAGTCTTGATGACTCTAACAGAGTATAGCTCATAGTTGTTCCAAGCTCGGTATGAGCACTGCTCTGTTAGCATGGAAGCCATGGAGTACGAGGACCCGGCCCAGCTCGCGGACCTGCTCTACCGGCTGACGAGGCGGCTGCGCCGGGCGCAGGCGGAACGGCTGGCACCGCTGGGCCTGACTCCGGCGCAGGAGCGCGCCCTCCGGATCATGACCCGCAGCGAGCAGCCGCTGCGGATGACGGAGCTCGCCGACCAGCTCGGGATCGTACCGCGCTCGCTGACGCGGGTGATCGACACGCTGGAGGAAGCCGGGCTGGTGCAGCGGGAGATCGACCCGCGCAACCGGCGCGCCACCCTGCTGCACCTGACCGAGCGCGGTAAGGCCGTCCGCGACGACATGCGCCAGGCACGGCGGCGCGCCGCGGAAGACCTTTTCACGCCGTTGAGCGTCGAGGACCGCAAGACCCTCACCAGCCTGCTGACGATCATCGACTCACAGTCCGGATAGGGTCAGGGCTGGCCGGATAGGGTCAGGGCTGGTAGGAGCCCGGTTCCCAGGCGTGGCTCGATACGCCGATCCTGTTCCAGGAGTTGATCGTCGCGATCAGCGCGATGAGCGCGCCGATCTCGGCCGGACCGAACCGCGCGGCGACCGCCTCGTAATCGCTGTCGGGGACGTGCGTGCTCGCGGCCAGCGTCACCGATTCGGTGAACGCCAGCGCCGCGCGCTCTTGGCTGGTGAAGAACGCGGTCTCGCGCCATACCGGCAGGGCGTAGATACGCTGTTCGGTCTCGCCGATGGCGCGAGCGTCCTTGGTGTGCATGTCGACGCAGTAGGCGCAGCCGTTGAGCTGGGAAGCCCTGATGCGGATCAGCTCGCGCAGCCGCGGCTCGATGCCCGCCTTGTCGAGTTCCTTGGTCGCCGCGCGGTCCAGGTGCGCCATCGCCTGGGAGAAGGCCGGGGCCGCCGCGTCGAAGTCGAGTCGGGTGGTGAATGTTTCCGTTGTCGTCATGACTCCACCGTAAGCGGCGATCGGCCCAGGAGTATGGTCCAAATCTATGGCACAGCATTGGGCCAATCTTGACCTTCACCTGGATGTGGACCTAGACGGCGCGCGGCTCGGACGGTCGCTTGAGGACGCGTTGCGCGCCGCCATCCGCGACGGCAGGCTGCCCGCGGGCACCCGGCTGCCGGCCTCCCGTGCCCTGGCCGCGGACCTGGGGATCGCCCGCAACACGGTCGCCGACGCCTTCGGCCAGCTTGTCGCCGAGGGCTGGCTGAGCGCGCGAACCGGCGCGGGGACCTGGGTCACGGACGTGGCGGCGCCGCCCGCGGCGCCGCCACGTCCGCCCGCCGCGCCGGGGCCCCGCCGCGGGCCGCGGTACGACCTGCGTCCCGGCGTGCCGGACCTGTCGGCGTTCCCGCGCCGCGAGTGGCTGGCGGCGACCCGCAGGGCGCTGGCGTCCTTCCCCGACCAGCTGCTGACGTACCCGGACCCGCGCGGCCTGGCGCCGATGCGCGAGGCCCTCGCCGGTTACGTGGCGCGCGCCCGTGGCGTTAGCGCCGACCCGGACCGGATCGTCGTCTGCGGCGGCTTCAGGCACGGTCTCGCTGTCCTGGCCCAGATGCTCACCGCGCGCGCAGTGCGCGCGGTGGCCGTGGAGTCTTACTGCCTGCCCGAGCACAACGCCGTGCTCACCCACACGGGGCTGGGTCTTGTCCCGCTGCCGACCGACGCGCACGGCGCGGTAGCCGCCAACGCACCGCTGAGCGCCGCAGGCGCCGCGCTGCTGACTCCGGCGCACCAGTTCCCGCTCGGCATGACGCTCGCCCCGGCCCGCCGCAGGATGTTCGCCGAGTGGGCGGCCGGCACCGGCGCGGTGCTGATCGAGGACGACTACGACGGCGAGTTCCGCTATGACCGGCATCCGGTCGGCGCGATGCAGTCGCTGGCACCGGGACATGTCGTCTACGGCGGGACCGCGAGCAAGGCGCTGGCGCCGGGACTGCGCCTTGGCTGGCTCGCCGTGCCCGGGCGGCTGCTCGAGGAGGTGGTGGCGGCCGCCCAGCTGACCGGCGGCGGCCCGGACGCGGTCAACCAGCTCGCCCTGGCCGAGTTCATCACCTCGGGCGGCTACGACCGCCAGGTCAGGCACGCCAGGCTGGCGTACAGGCGGCGCCGCGACCGGCTGGTCGCGACGCTGAGCCAGGCCGCGCCGCAGGCCCGCGTCACCGGCATCGCGGCCGGGCTGCACGCCGTCGTGGAGCTCGCGCCCGGGCGCGAGGAGGCCGACGCGATCGCCAGCGCGCAGCGCCACGGAGTTGCCGTGTCCGGCCTCGCGCAGTTCGGCACGGGCGCCGGCCAGCGCCCGCCCGCACTCGTCGTCGGCTATGCGACCCCGCCGCCGCACGCCTACACCACCGCCATCGCCCGGCTCGCCGCCGCCCTGGCCGGGTAAGTTTCCTGAGCGGTTCCCACGACGCCACGGCAGCGTTCCGTTGATCTCCGTTTCAAGCGAGAAGCTCAGGAACGTTCTGATCAGGACTATGAGCCCGAGGATCAGCACGTTGTCAACCGTGGGCGAGACGGCGATCGTCCTGACGAGATCGGCCGCGACCAAGATCTCCAGGCCGAGCAGCAAGGTACCGCCGAGCGATTGCCGCAGCGGCCCGAAGGCCTGCCTTAGATGTCCCGAACGGTGCCATGTCAATCCGGCCGCGACGAAGGACGACAGCGTCCCGATGGCCAGCACAATGGCACCCAGCGCCTCGAAGGCTTGCGCCACATGGTCCATGACCTCGGCGAAGGTCATGGGTCAAGCCTTGTGCCTCAGCGCACTTGGCCCGCGGCTTCGCGGACTGCTTCGTCGAGGTCCTTCGGGCTCACGTCGAGTTCCTTGGCGACGTGCTTTTCCGCCTTCAGGGCCGCCTTGTCCAGGGCCTGCTGCATCTTGCTCTCGCCGACCACGACCAGCGCGGCCTGCCCGGTGTCGATCAGCTCCCCGAACTCCTTGACGTCGCTCCTGGACATGCCGCGCCACAGATGGCCGCCGACCCCGCCGACGGCCGCGCCGACCAGCGCGGTGCCGATGACCGAGGGCGGGAACAAGATGCCGACCACCGCGCCCGCGGCGGCGCCGCCCCAGGCCCCGTGCCGGGTAGCGGTCTCGTCCTTGTTGACGTGCACCTTGCCTTTATCGTCTTTCGTCACCAGGCCGGCGTCATACGACCCAACCGCTCCCGCGGAGTGCAGTTCCTTGACGACCTGGTAGTCGTTCTTGGCCGCCACCTCATTTGGATAGGTGCCGATGTAGATGAAAACCGCTTCCGGCTTTGCCATGTCCCGCCGCTCCTTCTGATCAAGGCGAACCTCAGCCTCAGGCTGGCTGCCCGTCACCGGGGGCGCATCACCCACCGTGGGGGATGGTGTCCGATGCTCGGCGGGTTATTAACCGGGCTTGCGGGCGCGGATGCCAAGGATCGTGGGGACTTCCTTGTCGCCTCGCTCGACGACGTGCTCGATGACCAGGCCGGCGAGTGTGAACGCGTTGAGCAGGTCGGCTAGGGGGTGGTGACGCATCCCGACTCGCGCGCGCACGAACTGGCCCCACCACGGCGACCGCTGGTGCCATCCGGCCTGCCGGTAGGTGGGGTGCGCGCGGACACCGCCGTCTTCCAGCCACTCGACATGCGGCCCGTTGAAGCACGGGTGGGCGCCGAAGAAGACCAGGACACCGCCGGGTGTCAGGACCCGCGCGGCCTCCGCCATGACGGGCGCGAAGTCGTCGACGTCGGTGGAGATCCACATCGAGGCCACGGCCGTGAACGTGCCGTCGGCGAACGGCAGCGCGGCCGCGTCGGCCCGCACGACCTGGCGGGACCTGCTCGCCGCGAAGCGGAGCTGGTCGGCCGAGTAATCCAGGCCGACCACCGTCCGGCCGGTCGCGGCGAGGGCGTCGAAGTAGTGCCCGCCGCCGCAGCCCAGGTCGAGGCACCTGCCCTCCCCTGGGCCGAGCAGGTCCCGCACTTGCGGGCCGCCCCGTTCGGCATGCGGCTGGTTCCAGCTGTCGTACCAGTCGGCGTGCCCGTCGTAGCGTGCTGTCAGTGGCATCGTCGCTCCGGCCGTCGTCCGCTCCGGCACCGACGCTAGCGTTTGGTCCCGCCGATGGGATCAGCGGGGGGTACGGGAAAAGACGGGCACCGTTCGGGATAGATCAAATCGAGATTCGGAACGGCGGCGCGCTGCTTGCAGCCCCGTCCATGCGGTCAAGACCGCCGCTCCCCCGGTGAGGGCCACGAACGTGCCGGGGCGGCCGAGCGGTCCGTTCAGGGCGTCGACGACGTAGGGCACCGCGAAGCCGAGGTAGGTGAGCACGTAGTAGCACGCGACGACCGCGCCGCGGTCGCGGGCGCCGGCCAGCCGCTCGGCCTGGCTCAGGCCGCTGACCAGGCAGAGCCCGTAGGCCAGGCCGAGGAACACGGCGGCCACGCCGGCGAGGACCCGGCTCGCGGTGGCCACCGCGGCGATCCCCGCCGCGGCGCCGGCGACGGTGGCGGCCAGCCCGGCGATGATCCCGGCGTGCTCGTGGCGCGCGCCGAGGCGGCGGGCGGCCGGCTGGATCCCGATGCCGCCGGCGAAGGTCAGCGCGGTCATCAGCCCCGCGTAGCCCACCGACATGGTGCTGGCGCTCGTGACCTCCTCGGGAAGCACGACGATGGCCAGCGCGACCGCGCCGAAGACGACCGGCGCGGGCGGCGCGACGGTCAGCCAGAACCGGCGGGTGCGCACCGCGGCGGGCGGCCAGTTCCGGCCGGCGGCGGCGCCGCGGTGGTCGGCCCGCGCGCCCGGCGTGGTCGCGGCGATCGCGAACGCCACGGCGCCGATCGCCAGGTGCGGCAGGAACGGCACGACGAGCGGGTCGCCGACCCACTGGGCGAGCACGGCAGCGGTGATAGGACCGAGGGCGAACCCGGCGCTGAGCGCGAGCGCGGCGCGGCGGGCGCTCAGCCCGTCGCCGTGCGACAGGTCCTGCACCCACGCGGTCGCCGAGCCGAACACCACGCCGGAACAGACCCCGGCCAGCGCCCGGCCGGCGGAGATCATCGCGATCGAGTGCGGGCCGAGGACCAGCAGCAGCGTGGCGACCGGCGACAGCGCGGCGAACGGCAGTACGACCGCCCGGCGGCCGAACCGGTCCGACGCGGGGCCGCCGACCAGCAGGCCGGGGATGAGCGCCACCCCGTAGACGGCGAACAGCCCGGCGATCTCGCCCGGGCCGAGGCCGAGCGCGTGCCGGTAGACGATCAGCATCGGCGAGAACTGGTTAGCGCCCCAGCCGACCGCGAACATCGCGAGGGCGACCCGGATCCAGGGTGTCGGGAGTCTCATGCGACCGACGCTAGTGCCGGAACTGTCAAACGACGGTTTGACAGTTCCGGGGTTAGCCTGTCGGTATGGAACCTGACGCCGAACTCGCGGCGGTGGCGAGCCTGATCGCGGACCGCAACCGCGCGCGGATGCTGCTCGCGCTGCTGTCAGGGAGGCCGCAGTCCGGGTCGGCGCTGGCCGAGTCGGCGGGCATCTCCCGGTCACTGGCCAGCGCGCACCTGAAGAAGCTCGTGGCCGGCGGCCTGGTGCGCTCGCAGCGCGTCGGCCGCCAGCAGCTGTACTCGCTGGCGGCGCAGCCCGTCGCGGACGCGCTCGAGACGCTGATGCAGTTCGCGCCGGCCACGCCGGTGCGGTCGCTGCGCGACTCGACCCGGATGCGCAACCTGCGCTGGGCACGGATGTGCTACGACCACCTCGCCGGGGTGGTCGGCGTGGCGGTCACCGAGGCGCTGGTGGCCCGGTCGGCGCTGTCTCGGGTCGACGGGGGCTTCTTGCTTGGCGACGCGGGTGACGTGGTTCTCGGGGAGCTCGGGATCGACGCCGACGGCCTGCGGCGGCAGCGGCGGCCGCTGCTGCGGCCATGCCTGGACTGGACCGAGCGCCGGCACCACCTGGCGGGCGGCATGGGCGCGGCGATCGCGGGCGAGCTCGCGCGGCGTGGCTGGATACTGCCGCGGGAGGGCAGCCGGATCGTCACCGTCACGGCCGCGGGCGCCGCGGGGCTGCGTGACTGGACCGGCGTGGACCTAGAGCAGCTCCGGCTGGCGACCGCGGCATAGGTTGTGCCGTGGCCTCCCGCTATTCGAAGCTGGGCTTGCGGTCCCGGCTGCGCTTCAGCTCGAAGAAGCCATCCGCCTTGATCACCAGCACCAGGCCGTCCCACAGTTCTCCGGCCGCCTCGCCACGCGGCGCGGGCGTGATGACCGGGCCGAACATGGCCTTGCCGCGGACGCGGATGACCGGAGTGCCGACGTCCAGACCGACCTGATCGAACGCCTCGTTGTGCGAGTCTTTGATCACCTGGTCGTAGTCGGTGCTCTCGGCGGCGCTCGCCAGGGAGGTTGGCAGGCCTACGTCGGCCAGCGCTTCCGGGAGGATGTCGGGGTCGTCGCGGCGGCCCTGGTTGTGCAGGCGGGAGCCGATCGCGGTGTAGAGCGGGCCGAGGATGTCGGGGCCGGCATGTTCGGCGGCGGCGGCGCAGACCCGGACCGGGCCCCACGCGCGGCTCATCCGCTCCACGTACTCCTCGCTCAGGCCCTTGCCCTCGTGCTGGACGAGGTTGAGGTAGGCGAGTGACATGATCCGCCATTCGGGATTCACGGGGCGGACCCTTTCCACCTCGAGCATCCACCGGGACGTGATCCACGCCCAGGGGCACAGCGGATCGAACCAGAACTGCACGCTTTCGCGGTCTCCGTCTGCCATGTCGGCGCCAACACGGCCGCGCGCGCCGGTATTCCGCGTTTATTCCTGTGTCTGTCGAAGCTTGGTGAGGGCGGCGGCGAGAGCGTTGAGGTGGAGGGTGGCGCTGCCCTTGAGGTGGGCGATGTCCTGCTGGCCGTCGGCCGCGTAGGTGAGGTAAGCGTACTGTTCGGTGCGGGTGAGGCGGGTTCCGTCGCCGTCGCTCTTGCCGTCGTTTTTGCTGAGTGCGGCGAGTTCGATGGTGACCAGGGACGTCCATCGCCTGATGCCGTCGAGGCTGACGTCGTAGGTGAATACGAGGCGTTCGTCGGTGGCGATGTCCACGAACGTCGAGTTGTAGCTCAGGCGCTCTGTTACTTCTGTGCCCATTGGGGCGAAAATTCCGCTGGCTCGCTCGTAGCCGCCGACCCGGAAGTCCATGTCGTGCCGGGCGTCTTCCTGCGTGCCCGGCATCCGGAACCAGCGGGTGCGGATTTGTGGGTCCGCGAACGCCTGGAAGACCTGGGGTGGAGGCGCGTCCAGGTCGCGCTCAACGGCAAACGTTCCGTGAATGACGGGGCTCATGGTTCCATGATGTCGGTGGACTATCCGGAGCATCTACTCGCCCGTGAGTCGGCGCCACCGTACGACGGGGAAGGCGCCTTCGCCTTGTGGAGTTCAGCGGCTCCCGACTGCGCAACAGCGGCCCGCACCCGGATCAATTCAGTTGAGGGCGCGCGCGGTTGGTGTTTAGGCTCGGCCACGTGCATGGGTTGACCGAGCGCGAGGAATACCTCTTCGACGTTCAGGGCTGGCTGGTCGTCCCGCGCGTCATCGAGCCCCGACTGCTGCGGGCGCTCAACGACGCCCTCGACGCCAACCAGGATCGCTTCGGGCCGACAGACGAAGACCTGGTCGAGGAGTCCACCACGCTGGCCGCCGAACACCGCAGGCGAACCGGCGGCGGGATGCTGGAGTGGCCGCACCCCTACTGCGACCCGTTCCGGCAGCTCATCGCTTATCCCCCGCTGATCGGCTACCTAGACGGGCTGCTCGGCCGAGGCTGGCATCTGGACCACCCGCCAGAGGTGTTCGACTATCCGCGCGGCACCGAGGGTCACGTCCTGCACTTCGGCGAGCCGTTTCCCCAAGATGGGATCTGGTACCAGGCCAGGGGCGGCACGTTGCGTTCGGGTCTGCTGGCGGTGGAGTTCCTGCTCAGCGATCAGCCGGCCGGGGGCGGCGGCTTTTGCGCCATCGCAGGTAGCCACAAGGCGAACTTTCCCTGCCCGCGGGGCATTTCCCTATGGGAGCAGGACCAGTCCGCGGTGACGAACCCGGGCGCGCGGGCCGGCGACGTGATCATCTTCACCGAGGCGCTGGCCCACGGCACGCTGCCGTGGCGCAACGAGTTCGGCCGGCGGGTGGCGGTGTATCGCTTCGCGGCCAAGACCGTCCAGTACGCGCAAGGGTTTCACCAGGTCGTGATGCCGGGCTGGGCCGACGAGCTGACACCGGCGCAGCGCGCCGCGCTCGAGCCGGCTCACTTCTACGACAAGGCGATCATCGAACCTGACGGCTCCGTGAGCAGGCCGTGGGAAGAGTACGACGAGCCGCCGGCGCGAATCAGGGGCGACTCGGCCACGACCGGGGCGGGGTCCGACCGGGCTTAGATCCGGACCCGGAAAAGGCAATCTGTTTCGCGCGCTAAATGTCGCGCATTTTCTTAGTGGCGTTCAGCGAAATCGCAATTTGTGCCCCGCAAGTCCGTTGACGCTCAACTGTCACAGACTGACGATCGGCCTAGCGGTCGCAGTGATCACGCGGATGTTGAGCGCGACACCCGGACGCGCCCCGCGCGACACCGACCGGGAGTGAAAGGAGTCGGCAATGCGACCAGCGAGGACTCTGATTGCCACGGCGGTTGCCGTGGTGGCGCTGGCAGGAACCGCCACCGGGGTCATGGCCGCCACCAGCAGCCCGGCGGCGCCCGCGGCGCCGGCGGCCGCCTCTGCCGCGCGGGCGGCGGCGGCTCACCACGTTAAGCCCAACCCGCTGACCGGGTACCCGACCAAGATCAACACGATCAACCTCGACGGCTACCAGATCGTGACCAGCTACCCGCTGGGCAAGCTCGACGCGGGTAACACGTACCTGCAGACCTACACCGCGACGACGGTGACAGCCGTCGCCGTCGCCGGCCCGTATGTGGGTTCGCCCGCGGTGACCTACAACTACATCGCGATGCCGATCACGCACCACATCATGCTGCTCGTCTGGCTCGAGCCGAACTTCCAGCACAACACGTTTGTCTACAACTTCCTCGATCACGAGTCTTCCGTGGTCACCTACGACCAGGCCGGCGACCCGAGCCTCGGTTCTGTCTTCATTGTCAAGACCGGCAAGCACCGCATCCCCTAACTCGCCCCAGCTCGCCGGCACCGCCCGCTGGATCCGCCTTCACGCGATGCGCCCCGCGGATCCAGCGGGTCGGCGGCGGCGCGCACAAGCTGATCTTGAACCAGATAAATGCCCCATACACTACTATTTCTCCCATCACGCGCTGCAACATCCTGGCCACGGGCTGGCTTAGGGCAAATAAAGTACCTTGAGCCGCCCGGTATGTCCGTTATGGGGGGCGCGCTTTTGCCCTATGTCATGTCATGTATCTCGGATGGCGGCCTATACAGGCGCCGGGCCGCCATCTGAGATGGCTGAGGGAGAAGAAAGCCGCACCATGGGCTGACAGTGGGACCGCGGGAGGGACGATGGCACTGTTTATGGTCGTCGAGCGGTACACGCACCGGGCCGAGGCGGTGTACGCGCGGGTCGCGGAGCGAACTCGGCGGAGGCGTCCGCTCAGGCCACGCACTGGACGGCGCGCCGAGGTACCGCCAACCCCTTCCCCGCGAACCGGCACAAACGCTAACTTGTGCCCATGCCCCCTGACGAGCAGGCCAGGCACTGGCTGCCCTCCGCGACGTCAGAATGCCCCGTCGAGCTGGACAAGCAGCGGTGGATCGAGTCGTCATTGCGCTGGTTCACCGACCAGTTCGGGACAAGCGCGCTTTCCCGCGACACCGTGCCGCCAGACGCTGACTTCGTTTCAGGAAAGAGCTATTCCGGGTCCCACGCGCAGATCGAGGAGCTCCTCACCCGGTTGTGCGGGCTGATGCCGGTCGACCCGGCCACCGTGAGCCTGGAGCTAGCCGACGGCGAGGCCGCCGATCCCAGGGTGCTCAGCGCGATAGCGGTGCACGAGCTGTGCCACGTCCTCATCCAGGACCGCGCCGACCGCGACCGCGTCGACCGCGCCGACCGCGACCGGGCGGACGGCGATCGGCTCGCGGATCTGCTGTCGGTGTACTTCGGGTTCGGCGTTTTCAGCACGAACGCCGCGATGCGCTTCGCCACCCTCAACGCGACGCGGAACGAGGGTTACCATCGCCTCGGCTACCTCAGCTCCACCGAATGGGGCTACGCGCTGGCGTGCTACTCGTGGCTGCGGCGGGAGAAAGAGCCCGGCTGGGCGCGGCACCTCGACCCGGGTCCGCGCGTGTACCTGGAGCAGGGCCTGGCGTACCTCAGCCGCACGAGCGCGGACGGACAGCTTCCCACGCAGCGCCTGCTGGACAAACAAGTCAGGATCGGCGACGTGACCGTCCGGGTGACCCGCGGCGCGATCCTGGGCCCGGGCCCCCTCGGCCTGATGTTTCCTGGCGCATCCCAGGCAGGCGGCACGAACTAGAGCCGCTGCTCGATCATCGCCGCGACCCCAGCGTGGCCGAAGTACGCGGCCGCGCCGCGCGCGGTCGCCCCGAAGAACGGCTCCGCCACCCGCAGGTCGGGATCCTTCCCGAGGAGGAAGGAGACGACCTCCCCGCGGTCGTGTTCGGCCGCCAGGATCAGCGCGTACTCGACCAGGTACTCCGGGCGCAGGCAGGCTCCCCTGCCGCCCAGCGGCAACGGTTTGCCCGCGAACGCGGGCGCGAGCGTGCCATCGGCCCCGAAGTAACTCCGCACCGCCGCCAGGTCGCCGAGAGCCGCGTGGCACACGAGGTTGTCGACCCGCGCCCCGCAGCGGACGAGCTCCTCGGCGGCTCCGGTGTAGCCCCAGGTGAGCGCGGTCCATAGCGGTGCGCTGTCGTCAGCGGGCCCGTCGGCCTTGGCTCCGCCGCGGCACAGCACCTGCACCAGCGGCGCCTGCACGCCGGCGGCGGCGGGCCAGCAGGAGGACACGAGCAGGCACAGCGTGGTCATGTTGATCCCGCCGCCGTAGGTGTCGCACGGCGCGTCCGGCTCGGCGCCCCGCTCGAGCAGCAGGCGCGTGACCTCCGTCGCGTTCGGCGGCGACTGCAGCTGCCGCTCCACCTCGATGCCGTTGGCCGCCACGTGGTGCAACAGCATCGCGCGGTGCGGGAACGGCGAGCGCATCGAAATCAGCCGCGGGTCCGCGTCGAGCAGGTCGCGCAGCGCGGTCAGCTCTCCCCACTGGATCGCGTCGGCCGCCGCCTCGAACCGCGTGTCGACGACGAGGTCCGCGTCCGCGCGCGCCTCGAGCCAGTCCGCGTAGCCGTGATCGCGCGCGATCGCCACCCGCGCCGCCTCGAGCGTCAGCGGCGCGCCGAGCATCTCCTCGTCACTCCCCGCGTCCCGGTCGCGCGCAGCACCGCGGCCGCGGCCGCGCGCCCGCCGCGATGGGCCGCGCGCAGCGCCTCAACCTGCCGGTCAAGCAGCTCGCCAAGCGAGATCGTCGCGCTGTCGAAGTCAAGCACCAGGGAGCGGTCGGCCATAGGTCCCAGCATCGCCTCTTCGACAGTCAGGGGGAAGATCAGGATTATCCCGAACGATAGGGCGTTACCCGGCCAGCGCTGCGGGAGACCCCGCGTCGTACTCGGCGATCCAGGACTCGCCGCGCCCGGTGAGGTCCTTGCTGAGCCGCTTGCGGACGGCGATGCGCACGTCGCGCTTCAGCGCGGCGACCGGCGAAACGAGATGGTTGTCGGCGCCCCTGGCGCGGGAGGTGAGCACCACCCGGCTCGCGCGCGGCCGCCGCGACCGCTCGTAGAGCTCAAGCGCGGCCGATGGGTCGTCCGCGAGCTTGTCGATGGCCGCGGCCAGCACGCAGCCGTCCTCGATGGCCTGCCCGGCGCCCTGCCCGAGGTAAGGCAGCATCGGGTGCGCGGCGTCGCCGAGAATCGTCACGCGGCCCTTGGTCCACGCCGGGATCGGATCCCGGTCATATAGCGCCCACTTGTACCACAGGTCGCCCGCCGCGAAGAGCTCGCGCAGCGACGCGTGCCATTTGCGGTACCGCCCGAGGATCTCCTCGCGGTCGCACTCAGCGATCCACGACTCGTGCTTGTAGGTCGCGTCGTCGTAGTGGGCGACGACGTTGATGAGCTCGCCGCGGCGAACGCCGTAGACGACGAGCGCGCCGTGCGGGCCGAGCCAGAGCCCCTCGTACGGTTCGAGCCGCTTCGCCGGCAGGTCGGCGACGGGGATGACGCTGCGGTAGCAGATCTTGCCGGTGAACCGCGGCGCGTCGGGGCCGAACAGGCTCGCGCGGACCGCGGAGTGAATCCCGTCGGCGCCGACGACGATGTCGGCCTCGATCTCGCTGCCGTCGGTGAACCGCGCGGACGCGCCAGAATCGCCCGGCGTGACCGATTCGCAGCGGGCGCTGAGCGTCACGACGTCCGCGGGGACGGACTGCGCGAGCACGTCGAGCAGGTCAGCCCGGTGGATCGTGCAGCCGCGGGCGCCGAATCGCGCCGCCGACGTGGCCCCGTCCGTCTTTGAGATGATGCGGCCCTTCCAGGTCAGCAGCTGCTGATACGGCGCTTGATACCCGATCGCCCGCACGGGCGCCTCGAGCTCGAGTGACCGCAGCGCCTTCATGGCGTTCGCGCCGAGCGCGACGCCGGCGCCTATCTCCTTGAGCTCGGGCGAGGACTCGTAGACGTGCACGTCCAGGCCGCGGCGCAGCAGGGCCCGCGCGGCGGCCAGCCCTCCAATGCCTCCTCCGATAACCGCGACGCGCGGCTTGCGGGCCAACGTTGCCTCCCGATCACGAGCGGACATCAGTGTCCGATCAGGTTATATCGGTCACGCGAGGGGGGCGAGTGGGGCGAGTGGAAGCGATTGACCCGCGGCCGGCCACGTCGCTACTCTCGCTCGTGTTATGTGGACAGCGGGAATGCGGTATCGGGGGCGCGCCCTGCTCGTGCTGGGCGTGGCGGTGGGCCTCGCAGTGGCCTGGCTGCAGCTGAGCCATCTGTGGTTCGCGATCTGCGCCGTTGTCGTCGTGACCGTCCTGATGGGCGTGGTGGCCCTGTGGGACGGGATGCGCCAGACGACGACCCAGAACCTCCACTCGCGCGGCATCACGCCGGAGTCCGCCGGCGGCGGCACGATCATCGATCCAGGGTTGCGCCGGGACTGGACGCCCGTGGCCGGAGGCCGCGCCACCCGGCGATCCGCTTACCGCCCACGGCGGCCGGCGACCCCGCCGGCCGCCCGCCCCAAGCAGCAGCCTGCTAGTACTACAACCATGGCAAACCGGGCGCGAAGCGGCTCGTCTCGACGGCGCGGCGGAGTACTCCAGCAGGACGCCACCATCACCCTGGCCGGGGAACGGCAGGTGGCGGGCATCGACGACCTGATGCTGGCACTGGACAGCGAGCTGATCGGGCTCATCCCAGTGAAGAAGAAAGTGGAGGAAATCGGGTCGCTGCTGCTGGTCGACCGGGCGCGACAGCGGTTCGGGCTGTCCGCCTCCCGGCCGAACCTGCACATGTGCTTCACCGGGTCGCCGGGAACGGGCAAGACCACGGTCGCGCTGATGATGGCCGACCTGCTGCTGCGGCTCGGCTACCTGGACAAAGGCCATCTCGTCCACGCCATGCGCGATGACCTGGTCGGTGAGTACATCGGGCAGACAGCGCCGAAGACCAAGGCGGTCCTGGACCGGGCGATGGGCGGCGTGCTGTTCATCGACGAGGCCTACACCCTGTACCGCGCCCAGGACTCCAAGGACTACGGCCAGGAGTGCATCGACATCCTCATGCAGGTGATGGAGAACGACCGCGACAAGCTCGTGGTGATCCTCGCCGGTTACAAAGACCGAATGGACAACTTCTTCGAGTCCAATCCCGGCATGAGCTCGCGGATCGCGCACCACCTGGACTTCGCCGAGTACGAGGTCGACGAACTGCTCGCGATCGGGCGGCTGATGCTGGACCGGTCGTCGTACTACCTGTCGGACGAGGCGAAGGAGGTGTTCCGCGACCACCTGTCGGTGCGGATGCGGCAGCCCCGGTTCGCCAACGCCCGCAGCGTGCGGAACGACCTGGAAAGCGCCCGGCTCCGGCACGCCTACCGGCTCGCCGCCGATCCGGAGCGGGAGTGGTCGAAAGACGACCTGATGCGGCTGGAGCCGTCGGACATCCTGCCCGCCCGCGACCGCTGACCAGCGTCGCCGAGTGTGGCGTGCGCCCGCAGGGGCACGCTTACGGGCATGCGATCCGACATCATCCCCGGCGGCGTCTTCCCCGACTACGCGCTGCCCGACCACACCGGCACCGTTCGCACGCTCAGCGAACTCCAGGGCCGCGACCCGATGATCCTCACGCTGGCGCGCGGCAACTACTGCCCGAAAGAGCACCAGCAGCACCTCGAACTGGCCGCCAACTACCCGAAGATCGGCGTGTCCTACACGCAGGTCGTCACCATCGCCACCGACGACCACCACACCCTGCAGGAGTTCCGCGCCTCGACGGGCGCCCAGTGGCCGTTCCTGTCCGACCCGGGCCGGACGGTCCAGAAGGACCTCGACATCAAGGAGTACACCGACCCTGAGCACGACCCGATGATCCCGCACACGCTCGTGCTCAAACCGGGACTGGTCGTGCACAGCGTCTACAACGGCTACTGGTTCTGGGGCCGCCCGTCGTTCTACGACCTGTGGCGCGACCTGCGCGAGGCCACCGCGGAGGTCCGCCCGGACTGGGACCTGAGCAAACCGGGGCTGCGCGAGGCCTGGGACGCCGGCGACTACTCGTCCTTCCACGGCTGGGACCGGCACACCCCCGAATCGATGCCGACCTCGTATACGGGTAACTGAGTGTTACCGGCGGGACGCACGGGTACATCCGCATGGTGCGGACCCCATTGTGCGAGTTGCTCGGGATTGACCAGCCGATCGTCCAGGCACCGATAGCCCAGGTCCCGGAATTGACCGCGGCGGTCGCGAACGCGGGCGCGCTGGGAACGATATCGCTGACGTGGGCCGATGACGTCGCGGACGTGGTTCGCCGGACGTCGGCGCTCACCTCCCGGCCGTTCGCCGGCAACCTTGTGCTCACCGCCGACCGGCACCAGCGCCTTGACGAGGCTCTCGAAGCCGGTCTGCGCATCGTGCTGTTCCTGATGGGGGATCCCAGCGGCTACGTCGAGCGGATCCACAGCGCCGGCGGGATCGTCATGCACACGATCGGCACTGCCGAGGAGGCGCGGCGGGCGGTCGCGTCCGGAGTGGACGTGGTCGTCGCGCAGGGCTGGGAGGCCGGCGGGCACGTGTGGGGGCGCGTCGCGACGCTGCCGCTGGTGCCCGCCGTGGTGGACGCGGTCTCGCCGGTGCCGGTGGTCGCGGCCGGCGGGATCGGCGACGCCCGGGGAGTCGCCGCGGTGCTCGCGCTCGGCGCGCAGGCCGCGATGCTGGGCACTCGGTTCCTGCTGGCGCGGGAGATGCCGATCCACGAGGAGTACCGGCGCCGGGTGATAGCGGCGGACGAGACCGACGGGCACTGGTTCCCCGACCTGTACAACGTCGGGTGGCCGAACGCCCCGCACCGCGCGCTCTACAACTCAACGGCCAGGGCCTGGGATGCCGCGGGCCGGCCACCGTCGGGGCAGCGGCCGGGAGAGGGCGAAGTGCTCGCGCACTTCGCCTCCGGCGAGGCGATCGTTCGCTACGAGCCGGCGCCGCCGATGGAGGGGACCACCGGTGAGATCGAACCGCTCTCGCTGTGGGCCGGGCAGAGCGTCGCGCTCGCGAAGCGAACCCAGCCGGCGGCGGAGATCGTCGCCGAGCTCACGGCCGGCTTGTAACAGGGAACGGGAAGGTTGACGCGATGACCACCCACCAGCCCGGCCAGGACGTCTTCAGGTCGGTCCTGCCCGAGGACATCGACTGGGAGCCGTTCCCGGCCTTCCCGCCGACGGCCCGCCTGGCCGTCGTGGTCGGTCACCCCAGCGAACCCGGGCCCTACGTGGTCAGGGTCAAGGTTCCGCACGGCGTCAAGCTGATGGCGCACCGGCACCACGAGGACCGCGTCTACACGGTCATGTCCGGCGTCTTCTACATCGGCCTGGGCGAACAGTTCGACGAAGCAAAGCTGGCGGCCTACCCGCCCGGCGCGGTTGTCGTGCTGCCGGGCGGTACCCCGCACTTCCACTGGGCCCGGTCCGGTGAGTACGTCACGCAAGTGACGGCGATCGGGCCGATCAGCCTCGAGTACGTGGACGCGAAAGACGACCCGCGGGACCGTGCCTATCGGGGAAGCTAGCGCAGCAGTTCGGTAAGCCCGAATTCGATGATCGTGGATCACTTTCCATGGCGGGGGATGGAAACCGATCCACGCTGACCCGCACCACTACCCAGGTTGCGCTTGATACTGGCGGAGGTGAGGGTTTACGCTGACTTTTGTTTTGCGGGGAGCCTATATCGGCTCGGTCAGACGCATTTCCCGACGCTTAAGGGATATCTCTGCTATGAGACGCGCCAAGCTCGCAGTACTGCTATCCGCCGTTACTCTTGTCGCCTTCGCCGCTCCCGTCACGGCGGCCGAGGCAACGACCGGGGCCGACCAGGCGGTGACCTATACCTGCTATCCGAACACTTCCTCCGCGTTCACGGTCACATTGGGCACCGTGGTGAATAACCAGGTCACAACCACTCTCGCCGACGGCACGCCAATACCCGGCGGCTTTGTGGCTCAGAGCGACCCGCCGTTCTACCCGAATGTCACCTCAGGGCTGCTCGTGCAAAGCTTCACCAACGGAACGACGGGAAAGACCATTGTCCGCAATGTAAGCGGGCCTACCTGGTTCACCTACGATCCCACCCCGACGGTGCCGGGTGCCCTGGCGACGGGCACCTATGTCTCGACCGGAACTACCGCCCAGTTGTTCGGTCCGTTGAGCGAGGCGGCGCTGGGCGCGGCCGGCATCCATGAGCCGACGCTCATCTTCGTGAGCGGCCTGCTCGTCATGCACTTCGTCATCGCGCAATCGGGAGCGTACGTGACCAGCTTCTCGCTCAACGGAACGCGGCGAAACGGCTGCGCTCTCCTGTCAGGCTGACGTTTCAGGGGAGAATCCGTCCATGACAAGCGACCGGCGGCAAGGCAGATCACGCGAGGGCGTGCCGGCCGGTGACCCGATGATCGAGGTGACCGTCCGAATCTTCCCCAGCGCCAAGCCAGGGGACCCGTCCTGGCCCCCGCAGGGCGGCCCTTTCAGCGGTGCGACCGTCACGTGGAGCTATCCAGAACATCTGCACGACCGGGCGCTGACCCGCGTCGCCGTCGTCCGCCACGCCATCTCGGTCCTGCTCGATGACCTCGAGGGGAGCACCACCGTCGAGGCGCGGTAGCCAGGCGCCACGGTCCGTTCAGATATCAATGAAACTTTCCTGAACGGATGGTGGCGGCTGTTCCCGGCTCCTTGCTCGCCTGCCGTTGTGACCCATGAGAAGCCGTCGCCACGGTGACGCTTTACGCCGCGAATGACCAATTTGATCGTCCGGCAACGGATACATGCAGTACCGGACGGGTCGCTCAACGAAAGACTCGGCGGAAACCGGATGCTCGGCACCGTCAACGTTTCCTCCGGCCCCTTGACATCTGAACCGGTTAAGCGGTGCGATAGGCGATGTCTAAACCGGTAAAGCGATGGACCGCGGGGTAAAGGCGATGTTCCGATGATGGCACGGGCTCTCAGCGCGGCAGACAGGCGCACTGTCACCCGCAGCTACCCCGGACAGCGCGGGCAGATCCGCCTCGTCCGAGCCACCCTCGCGCTCCTGCTCGACGGCTGCCCCCTCGTCGCCGACGCGATCCTGATCGCCTCTGAACTGGCCGCCAACGCCGTGGTGCACAGCAAATCCGCCGCGCCCGGCGGGAGTTTCACCGTCCGCGCGGAGGTCTGCCCGGGTGCGTATGTGCGGATAGAGGTCGACGATCAAGGCGGCCAGTGGGCTCCTCGCGGCCACGAACTGGACCGCCCGCACGGCCTGGACCTCATCGACGCGCTCGCCGGCACCGGAAACTGGGGCATCCACGGGGACGCGGAACGCGGCCGCACCGCGTGGGCGCGACTGGACTGGCCGCTTATAACCCGCCCGTGCTGATCGCCTCCTGCTCGGTACCGCTCAGGTCGATGGCCGTGGCCGCCACGTTCTCCTCGGCGTGCTCGGGCGAGCCGGTGCCGGGAATCGGCAGCACGGCCGGGGAGCTGGCCAGCAGCCAGGCCAGCACGATCTGACGTTCGGTCACGCGGTGCCTCTCGGCGGCCGCGGCCACCGCGACCCTCTTGTCGGCCTGCTGGATCGGCGCCCAGGGCAGGAAGACCATGTCCTCTTGCTCGCACAGGTCGATCAGCGGTTCGGAGTCCCGGTCGGTGACGTTGAACCTGTTCTGGATCGACACGATCGGGACGATCTCCTTCGCCTCGCGGTACTGCTCCTCGGTCACGTTGGAGATGCCGACGTGGCGGATCTTGCCTTCGGCCTTCAGTTCGGCGATCGTGCCCATCGACTCGGCCAGCGGCACCTTCGGGTCGGGCCGGTGGAACTGATACAGCGGGATCTGCTCCAGCCGCAGCCGGCGCAGGCTGCCCTCACACACTTCCCGCAGGTGCTCGGGCCGCCCGTCGGGGTTCCACCGGTTCGGGCCGGGCCGGACCAGGCCGCCCTTCGTCGCGATCACGAGGTCGTCCGGGTACGGGTAGAGCGCCTCGGCGATCAACTCCTCGCTCACGGACGGTCCGTAGGAGTCGGCGGTGTCGATGAAGTTGACGCCCAGTTCGACTACCCGCCGCAGCGTCGCGATGGCCTGCTCACGGCTGGGCGGTTCGCCCCAGACCCCGCTGCCGGTTATCCGCATCGCGCCGAATCCCAAGCGGTTGACGGTCAGATCGCCGCCGATGTCGATCGTCCCTGCCGCCGTCGCGGTTGGCTGCGCGCTCACTATTGCCCTCCCTGGCGTTGACTGTCCGCAGCCAGCCTCTCACGAGCTCTCGCGCGGCGCCGTACCGGGTGATCGCGCGATGAGCTTGGCACTCATCTTGACCGACTTGACCGCGACGGTCGCCGCGGCCTCCAGTAGCAGGCCAACCGTGAAGACGATGACACCAAGCGCGAACAGCGTGCCGGACCCGAGCAGGAGCAACCCCAGCCGGCCCAGGACGTACGCCGGGGTGCAGACCACCGCGCCGACGAGGCAGCCGACCGCGGTAGCGGCCAGCTTGTCCCGTTTCGACTGCGCGGTCCTCGCGCCGATGAGACGGGCCGGGACGGCGACGTAGCAGACCATCATGACGCCGATCACGATGCTCAGCGAGATCGTGAACCACAGCGGCCCCCAGCGCGGGGACACCACGGCCGCCAGGCCCAGAAGCAACCCGACCGTAGCGCCGGATCCCAGGACCATGGCCAGGTGGGATCGGGCCCGGGCGAACGCCGGGCGGATCAACGGCGGTCCCGGGCCGACGATGGAGAACGCGAACACGGCGTTGAGGAAGAAGCTCGCCGCGGTGACCGCGGCAATGGCGGCCACCACCGGGATTTCGACCGGGCCTTCCGGCACCTGAAACGCTCTGGTGCGGAACACGTGGGCTTTCAGGTCGAACATGGCGGCCCAGATCCACATCGCCGGCAGGACCTGGATCAGGACGAGCCGCCAGTTGGTGAACAGCAGCCGAAGTCCTTCGAAGAGCATGACGACGGCACCCACCGTGAGCGCGAGAGGAGCGAGCCACCGGTGGGACCGGCTCAGCCGCAGGACCGCTTCGTCCACGGCCAGCTCACTGTTCCTGATGTCGCCGATGAGCCGCCTGAGCCGCGCTCGGCGGGCCGCGGGCAGCGCCCGGGGCACGCCTGGTGTACCGTCTGTCGCCATCGCCGTCAGAATATGCTCAGGTCAGGCACCGATCTGCTTGCTTGGGTCGTTATGCCGGGGAGCTAGCTGGCCTCCTTCGGGAGGAAGATCCCCAGAGGTTGCGCGATGAGCGGCTGACCGCGCCGTTGTCGTCGAGTTCGAACTCCGCCGTGATGGCGGGCTGGTCCTTCACGCTGAAGCGCAGGCCGCTGATCGGCTCGAGGTCGGATCGTGCCGGGGCAACCCGGACCGGTGCGATTGCAAGTCAACGATCGTCACACGGTCGGACGCGTTGGAATCATGCAGCCGGACACCCGGCACGTAATCCCGCAGCGGCCGGTCCCATTCCAGCAGTCCCTCATCGACGAGGGCGCCGACGGTCGTCGCGGTGAACGCCTTGGTCGTGGAGCCGATGGCGAACAGCGTGTCCTGGGTAACCGGC
>DATMKQ010000472.1:0-3465 GCA_035571275.1 Trebonia sp. | reverse complement strand
AGTCGAGCTTGGTCGCGGAGCACCGGTACTCGACCGTGCTGACCTGGCCGGTGGCGGGGTCGAATTGCCCGCCGTAGGTGCTTCCGTTGATCATGAACGTGACGGTGGATCCGCTGGTCCAGCCGTCGCTGGTGATAGTCGCCTGGTGCGTGCGCGGCGTGGCCCTGATCGTCGACTCGTACGTGCCGAATTCGGTCACCTCCAGCGTGCTGCCGTCGTAGGTGCCGTAGAAGGGCGCGGTGCTCGTGTTGTAGACATCGGTGTGGGCGCCGCTCGCGAAGATGTGGTCTTACATTGCCTGCGCCGCCGCGAATAGGGACGGTGACGTGGTTCAACGTCGTCGTGGTGGCATCGCTGCCATCGCGCCAGGTGCCGATCAGGCAGGCGTCGCCGACCGGTGGCGGCGGACTGGCCGATGGGCGCGGGCGCCGGCGCGCGGGCGCGTGCTCGGTGGCGGCCGCTTTCGTCGCGAGGATTGAGGCACGATGATATTGGCCACATAACTACTCGTCACCTAACAAATACCGCATTTATTGTTCTGGCTTCAGAGCAGCGATTGCCCGGTACTGGCACGGTCCCGTCGGGATAGCTCAGGAAACCGCGGCCGGTGCGGGCTGGCGCAGCGGCGCCAGCGCGGCGCTCCAGGCGATGACCTGGTCGAGCAGGGTGTCCAGCGCGGCCAGGTTGTACGCGCCCGGCTTGAACACGCTGAAGTTCTCGAACTCGGTCAGCAGCGACAGCGCGACCTGCTGGCGCACGTCGGCCATCTGCAGCTCGCCGGCGATCAGGCGCAGGTGCTCGGCCGCCCGGGCGCCGCCGACCCCGCCGTAGGAGACGAACCCGGCGGCCTTGTTGTTCCACTCGGCGTACAGGTAGTCGATGGCGTTCTTCAGCACGCCGGAGGTGCTGTGATTGTACTCGGGGGTGACGAAGACGAAACCGTCGAACGAGGCGATCTTGTCCGCCCACTGCCTGGTGTGCTCTTTCTGGTACTGCCCCATCGAAGGCGGCAGCGGCTCGTCGAGGTGCGGCAGCGGGAAGTCGCGCAGGTCGACGAGCTCGAACTCCGCGTCGCCGCGGCGCGAGGCGACCTCGTAGACCCACTTGGCCACCTGCTCCCCGTTGCGGTTGGGACGGGTGCTGCCGAGGATGATGCCGATCCTGGTCATGGAAAAGTTCCTCCTGCGTTGCGGTCGAGACCTTGCCCCCACGTAACCGGACTTTACCCCGCTTATATTCCGGGCTAAAGCCGGGAGACCGTTCGGAAGATCAAGTTCTTTTCGTCCGAACGGAGGCGAGGTTGCCCGGCACGGGCGGTGCCTCCCTCATGCTTGACGGCCGCCCGGCCTGATGGTTTCGCGGAGGTTCGCTCGGTACCTCTTGATCCTGCGGTCACATTCCGTCCAACAACACGTCACCGGGTTGCCATAGAAGGTGCGTAACGTCACGACCGATACCGCCGTAAAGGGAGGGATTTGTGGGACGTCCCAAGACACCGCACTTCGGCAGGAGCGCCAGGTCCGTTCTGGCCGCCTTCAGCCTGCTGGCCGCCGCCGCTGGGATGGCCGCCGCGACGGGCACCGCGCCCGCTGCCGCAGCGGTCAAGGTACCCGTCACCAAGATGGCCGGGAGCGCCGCGCCCGCGCACATCATGACGATCATGATGGAGAACACGGACTACAGCCAGTTCGCCGGCGCCGCGGCGATGCCGTACCTGAACGAGATCGCGCACGAGTACGCCACTTACACCGATGCGTACGGCTGGACCTATCCGAGCCTGCCGAACTACCTCGAGCTTCTCTCCGGCTCCGATGACGGCACGGCTGGCCAGGACTGTGACATCACGCAGGCGGGCTGCAACAACTTCACCAACCCGACGCTGGTGGACCAGCTGGATGCGAAGGGCATCAGCTGGAACGGCTACTACCAGGGTGACGAGAGCGGCTGCTACCAGGGCGACGGCACCGGGAACTACCCGTACTGGCACAACGCCTTCCGGTACTTCGCGGACTTCAGCCAGCAGTGCTCTCACATCTCGAACTTCTCTGACCTGCTCTCCAACCTGAACGAGCCCGATCCTTCTGACTTTCAGTGGGTGGTGCCGGACCTCGTCAACAGCGGCGGCGACAACGGCACGATGTCGTCGGGAGACAGCTGGCTCAACGGCGAGCTGCCGCGGATCCTGAACACTGCGTGGTACCGCCAGGGCGGCCAGATCGTGATCCTGTTCGACACCGGCTATGAAGACTCCGGTGGTGTCAACGGCTCCAGCGGCGGTCAGATCCCGATGGTTGTGGTCTCGGCGCGCACAACGGGCATGGGCGCGGTCGGCACGCCGATCAACACGGCCGGGGTGCTGCGCTCGGTCGAGCACGCCTACGGCCTGTCTTACCTGGGTGACGCGGCCGACGCGGCGAACGGCAGCCTGGGCGACGCGCTCACCTCGGGCCGGCCCATCGGTTACGGCGCGGCGACGCCGGCTTCCGCGGGCGCGGTCCTCGGCATCGACGGCACCGCCCCGCGCGCGCTGGCAACGGTTCCCGGCACGATCTCCGTCAACGGCATCGCGACGATCGGCGCCGGCGCCGGCGCTGGTTCACACGGCGGCTCCGCCCCGCTCGTCGAGGTCGGCCAGAATGCCGCGGGCCAAGGCGTCGTGGCCGTTTCCGGAGGGCCCGCACAAGTGGTCCCGGGCACGGCGGATCTCGAGTCGGTGGCGTGCACGCGAGGGCCGCGGTGCTACGCGGTCGGGCTTGGCGCGCTCAACTCCGACGAGGCGGTCCTGGTCTCGATCGTCGGCGGTCGGGCCGTGCGGGTGACGGATCTGCCCGCGTTCATCGGCCTGTACGGCATCGCGTGCCCGGACAGCACGACGTGCTACGCGGTCGGCTACGACAACTCGGACGACGCGGACGCGGTGACGACGATCACGGGCGGGAACGCGGGGGCCCCGGTGGAGGTGGCAGGTGGTGGCGAGTGGCTGAACGCCATCTCGTGCCCGACCTCCGCCGAGTGCTACGCCGCGGGCCTAGTGAACTACAACCCCTCCATCGTCCCGATCGACGACGGTACGCCGGGTACCGCGCTCACCATCCCTGACGCCTGGTACGTCAACGGCATCGACTGCCCGAGCGCCAGCGAGTGCGTGGCGGTCGGCGAGAACACCACCGCACAAGGTCTCGTCGGCGTCCTGGCCGATGGCAACGTCACCGCGACGGAAGTTTCCGGGACCGAGTACCTGTACGGAGTCGGCTGCGATTCCCCGACTTCGTGTGTGGTGACCGGGGCCGGCGTCCCCGCCGCCGACGGGTACTCGTCCGGGGTCGTGGCGTCCTTCGCGAACGGCGCGGCCGGGCCGGTCAGGGCCATCCCGAACACCAACGGGTTCGGCCAGGTCATTACGAACGGGAAGGGCGGATACCTGAGCGTCGGAGCGGCCTACACCGGCTAAAACGCGGTAGCAGG
>DATMKQ010000471.1:0-3893 GCA_035571275.1 Trebonia sp. | reverse complement strand
GGTCCGCAGCGGTCCTCCACAACGGCCTCGGCCGCTACGCAGAGGCGCTGGCTGCGGCGGAGTCGGCGACCGAGGAGACCTACCAGCCCTTGAACATACAGTCGGTTCTGCCTGAACTGATCGAGGCCGCTGTGAGAAGCGGACAGGCGGACCTTGCCAGAGCAGCACTGGACCGGCTGTCGGCCATGACAACCACGGAGGGTTCTGACTGGGCGAAGGGCTTGGAGGCGCGCTCGCGAGCGCTGGTTAGCGAAGGCCAGGAGGCCGAGCGGTGCTATGCCGAGGCGGTCGAGCGGCTGGGGCGCACACGGCTTCGGCCTGAGCTTGCCCGGGCCCATCTGCTCTTCGGTGAGTGGCTCCGTCGCGAGAACCGGCGGCTCGACGCCCGCCGCCAGCTGCACGCCGCCTATAACCTGTTCGCCGCGATCGGCGCCGAAGCCTTCGCCGAGCGCACGCGCAGCGAACTGCTTGCCACCGGCGAGAAGGTCCGCAAACGCGAGGTCGATACCTACAGCCAGCTCACCCCGCAGGAGGAGCACATCGTCCGGCTGGCCCGAGACGGACGCACCAACGCCGAGATTGCCGCGGAACTATTCATCAGCACACGCACCGTCGAGTGGCACTTCCGCAAGGTGTTCGCCAAACTGGGCATCAAGTCCCGCAGGGACCTTCACAACGCCTTGCCCGCGCTGAGGTCAGCACACGCCATCCCGCTAGAGACCAAGGATCGCCGGGAATTACGTTGTGGTATGGGGATAGGCCTTCGGGATTTCGAGCGTGACCGCTGTTCGCGCCTCTGCTCGCCGCGATCGGCTCGGCCACATAAGCCTTTTGCTGCCAGCCGGTTGCTCTAGCCGCGCTCCCGGGCGCGAAAAGCCGTAGATACCGCGGGCCGATCGCAGATCCCTGGTTCCACTGGGGGCCACGCGCGCTCCTGCACGCGTGCCGACCAGGGTTCTGCACGGGCTCGACGCACCCAGCCGAGGCGCGATCGTCAAGCAATACCAGCTATAGAAGGAGGCCCTCATGCCCTCGTCGTCCACCGCCCCCGAAGGCCCGGGCTCCGTTTCCGGGACGCCGAACCTGCCCAGCGACCTTCGTGAGGGCTACGCCGATATCGGCGACGTGCGGCTGCATTACGTCGAGGCCGGAGAGGGGCCGCTGGTCGTCCTGCTGCACGGCTTCCCCGAGTTCTGGTACGGCTGGCGGCAGCAGATCGAACCGCTCGCGGCGGCGGGCTTCCGTGTGGTCGCACCCGACATGCGCGGCTACAACCTGTCATCACGGCCCGATGGCGTCTCGGCCTACGACATCGGCCCGCTGACCGACGACATCGCCGGCCTGATCCGCGAACGCGGCGCCGAGTCCGCGCTGCTGGCCGGTCACGACTGGGGCGGATCGGTCGCCTGGGCCCTCGCGATGAACCACCCCGAGGTAGTGGACCGGCTGGCCATCCTCAACGCGGCCCACCCGCGGAAGCTATCGCAGGGACTGCACCACCCGGGCCAGCTCCGCAGGTCCTGGTACTTCTTCTTCTTCGACCTCCCGGACCTGCCCGAAACCGTCGTGCGCGCCAACCACTGGCATTTCTTCCGGCACTTCCTGCGCGACGCCCGCCCAGCGTTCACCCCGGAGGAAACCGACCGCTACATCCAGGCCTGGTCCCAGCCGGGTGCGGCTACCGGGATGATCAACTACTACCGGTCCTCGGTGCGGACCTCACCGAAGAAGGCCGAAGCGGCGCTTCGCCCGATCTCGGCACCCACCCTGGTCATCTGGGGACAGCGCGATCACTACCTCGGCCCCGAACTCGCCGAACCCGACCACGACGACGTGCCCAACCTGGACCGCGTCGAGCGCCTGCCCGACGCCTCGCACTGGGTGCACCACGACGAGGCTGAGCGCGTCACCCAGTTGCTCATCGACTTCTTCGCCCCCGCCCTGCCAGTCAAGAACTGACCAGAGACTTTCGACCGGCGCTGACGCCTGGGTCGAGCTCGAGATCGGCGCGGTGCTGCTGGCTTTGGCGAACGTCGCACTTACCCTGAACGGGCAGGATCTGGAGGATTTCTGATGCCAACGACTACCACCCCGCAAATTCGTTTCCGGACTATCGACGGAGTCCGGATTCGGTACGCCGACACCGGTAGCTCGAAAAAGCCGGTGGTCGTCCTTACCAGTCCGTGGCCGGAGAGCGTGTACGCGTTCGCGCCGATGTGGGCGTCGCTGTCCGAGCACGCCCGTCTGTTCGCCGTTGACCTGCCCGGTTTCGGGGCATCCGAACGCCGGGACGACCTACTGTCGCCGCGAGCGATGGGCGAGTTCCTGGCCCAGCTTATTGCCGAGGCCGATCTGGGCCGGGCGCACATCGTCGCGCCGGACGTTGGAACCGCGGCCGCCTTGTTCGCGGCGGCCGTCTCCCCGGAGCGGCTCGCCAGCGTGGTCGTGGGCACCGGCGGAGCGGCGGTTCCGATCCAGCTCGGTGAACCGCTGGCGTCGTGGGTCCTGGACCCCGACCTCGACAAGTACCGCAGGATGGACCCGCGCTTGATCGTCAACACGGCGGTAGACACCATCGCCGGGGGGGTACCCGACGACATCCGTGCGGACTACCTGGCCTGCTATGACGGCGACCGCTTCGCGGAGTCGATGCGATACGTCCGCAAGTATCCCGAGGAGCTGCCCGTGCTTGCCGGGCTGCTGCCGCAGATCACGGTGCCGGTCACGATCATCAACGGCCGCCACGACCGCGTTGTCCCGCTGGCCAACGCGGAGTTTCTCGACCAGCGGCTGCCTGTCAGCCGCCTGGTGATCATCGACGCCGGACACTTCGTCTGGGAGGAAGAGCCGGACAAGTACGCCTCGGCCGTCCTCGACTCGATCACGGGCAACCGGCCATGACGCAGAGGAGCTAGTGGTGACTCAGGCGTACCGCACGCTGCGGGTCGCCCCGGGCGATAAAGGCGTGCTCGGCGTGGTGATTGACGCGCCGCCGATGAACCTGATCGGACCGGAACTGGTGCGCGACCTGGTGACCCTGATCAGCGTGCTGGAATCTGACCAGGAGACCAGGGTCGTGGTGCTGGAGAGCGCCGACCCGGACTACTTCGTCCCGCACGTCGACCTCACCAAGGTCGCGGAGTACACCGCCGAAGCGGCCAAGGCGGGCGGGCCGGATGATGCGTCCCTGGGCATGTTGTGGCACAAGCTCAGTGAGCTGCCGGTCGTCACGATCGCGAAGATCCGCGGCCGGGCCCGCGGGGCGGGCAGCGAACTGGCGCTGGCGTGCGACATGCGGTTCGCCGCTCGGGAGAACGCCATCCTGGGACAGATCGAGGTCGGCGCCGGCGCACTCCCCGGCGCGGGCGGCGTGCAGCACCTGGCGCGGCTGCTGGGACGGGGCCGGGCCATAGAGGCGATTCTCGGCGCGGACGACTTCGATGCCGAGGTGGCCGAACGGTACGGCTGGATCAACCGGGCCCTGCCTGACGCCGACCTGGACGCGTTCGTGGCCCGGCTCGCGCGGCGCATCGCGTCGTTCCCCGCCGACGCGGTGCGATCGGCCAAGCGCGCGCTCAACGAGCTGACCCTGCCCAGCGCGGACGCGATCCGCGCCGACGCCCGCCGGTTCCGCCGGCTGGTTATCTCGGACGCTGCCCAGGACCGCACGGCTGCCCTGTTCGCGCAGGGCCTGCAGACCCGCGGACCGCTCGAACTCGACCTCGGCGACCGCCTCGGAGCCCTGTAGCAGATACCAAGACGCTGGCCGCGGCGCCCTGGCCTGGCTCGCTAACACTCATTAGGAGACACGATGAGCACCGCAGTGATCGGCGCCACCGGCCGCGTCGGCAGCGAGATCGTCCGCGGCGTACTCGCGCGCGGTGATGCGGTCA
>DATMKQ010000470.1:0-26214 GCA_035571275.1 Trebonia sp. | reverse complement strand
TGGCGGCCAGCGCGGCGATCGAGGCGGAGGCGGCGGCGCTGCGCCGCGCCGGGATGGACGGCAGCATCCGCGACCTGCGGGTGGCGTGCTTCCTGGACCGGCTGCTGGGCCGCAACCCCTTCGACCGCCTCCCCGCCACCGACCCCGCCACCGACCCCGCCTCCGCCCCCGGCGACCCCGCGCCCGGCGACCCCGCCGCGGGCGACCCCGCGCCCGGCGACCCCGCGCCCGGCGACGTCGGTACCGGCAGCACCGGCACCGACGGCTCCGACCCCGGCACCGCTGGCATGGGCGGCTCCGGCGCCCACGGCTCCGCAACCCCCGGTACTCCCGGTACTCCCGGCACTCCCGGCACCCCTGGCTCTGCGGCCGGTCCCGGCGATCCCGACAGCGACCCGGCGCCGTTCCCGGCGCTTATCAACCTCCTGGTCCCGGCCGGCACCGCGCTCGGCTGGTCCACCACCCCCGGCGAGGCCGGCCGGTGGGGGCTGCTGGACCCCTGGGATACCCGCCGCCTGCTGCAAGCCGCGTCTCAGCATCCGCGCACCCGGTGGTGCGTGACGGCCGTCGGCCCGGACGGCACCGCGGTTGCGCACGGCTGTTCCCGCGGACCCCACCGCTGGACCCCCGCACCACCCGACAGGGATAGCAACACGGGCCCGGGCACCACCAGAGCTCCGCCCGGACCCGACGAGTACCAGCGGGCACAGCTAGCCGAACTGTTGCGCGCGCTGAACATCACCTGGGCCCCGATCGCCAAGGGAACCTGCGACCACCGTCATCGCGAAGACCGGTACAAACCGAGCCGCAAGCTGGGGCACCTGGTCCGCGCCCGCACCGCCACTTGCCCCGCGCCCGGCTGCGGCGCCAGCGCCTACCACGCCGACCTCGACCACACGGTGGCCTGGCCGCGGGGAACCACCGATGAGTGCAACATCGCTCCGCCGTGCCGACATCATCACCGCGTGAAGCAAGCTCCCGGCTGGAAACTCGAACAAACCAGCCCCGGCTTCATGCGGTGGACCACGCCCTCGGGACGCACCTACACCACTACACCCACCGTCTACGAGCTATAGCGGCAAGAGCTATTACGCCTAAATGACATCTCGTCGTGATTACGTTGACTTCGGCCGCGGCGACCGTCGTACTAAGGTGGTCGATCAGATGAATTGCGTGATCGGGCGGGAGATGGCGCAATGCCGTGGATTCCAGTGCGGTCGCGGCCTGAGCCGCGTAGGCGCCGCGCGGGTGCGGAAAAGAAGTCGGGCTGGGATATCGTCGCCGCACTCGGCCAGCTGATCGGCGGGTTGGCCGTTATCGTATCCGTGGCAACGCTGGCCTTGGGCGTGTGGGAGTTCAAGCAGCAGCAGGCATCGACGGCGGCGCAGACGCTGGATCAGCAGCGGCAGGACGCTATCGACCAGTATTACGACGACATGTCGACATTGATGCTGCAGGACGGGCTGGGGACATCCAGAGAAACGGCCTCGGTGCGGGCGATAGCGGAGGCGCGCACCGATACGACGGTGCGATATCTGGACGGCGCTCGCAAGGGGACGCTTATCCGGTTTCTGCGAGAGGCGCGCCTCATCATGGGTGCGAATCCGGCCGTCAGCCTGCAGCTTTCCGATCTGGAGAATCTCACCGTTCCGCAGGCCACGATTTTCAACGGCGCGAACCTGAGCGATCTGGACCTGCTAGACGCGGACCTGGATGACGCGCAGATGCTTGGCGTCGACCTGAGCCGATCTCATCTGAGCGGGGCCAACCTGAGCTATGCCTTGCTCGACTGCCTGCCGGCAGCCGAGGGCAGTCCCGGAGAGTGCGCCAACTTGAGCGACGCGACGCTCACCTACGCCGACCTGGAAGACGCGAACCTGGTAGGCGCGAAGCTGGACGGGGCCAACCTGACGGGAGCCGAGCTTGTCGGCGCCGACCTCACCGGTGCTGTGCTGAGCGATGTCGACCTCAGCGGTGCGACGTACAACGTAGCGCCGCTCAATACCCCTGAACCCGGGGGAACGGTAACGGACCGGCCAACCGAGTGGCCGGCGGGTTTCAAGCCGCGGGCCTCTGGCGCCGTCTGCGTCGATTGCTAGGCACGCGGGCCTTGAATCGCTAGACAGGAGAGTCCGGGATGACGATCGCATGGCTGGCGCGGCGGGTCGGCCTCGCGGGTCTGGCCACGGCCCTGATCGCTTCGGCGGGCTGTGGCGGCCCGGCGACAACGTCGGCGGCCGGGGCCACGGGGACGCCGGGCAAGACGTTCAGCCCGAACCCGGCGCCGACGGGGATCCCGCGAGGCGCCCGCTATTCTGCGGCCCCGTCACCAACGGCGTCTCGCCCGCCAGGAACCGTGATCCTAAGCGGTTCGGGGAACAGCGGCTCCATCAGCCAGTCGAGCACTTCTCCGTCCTTCTACGTGGCCGGCGCGAAGGTCACGGTGACGTATACCTATCACTGCGGCCACTCCGGATCCTTCACGGCTGAGGTACACGCCAGAATCGGCGCTTACGCGCAGACCGTCGTCGGCGCGAGGCTTGTGAGCGGGAGTTCACAAAAGTCCGCCGCCGAGTCCCTCCCGGGTTCCGGTGACTACTACCTGACCGTGCGGACCGACTGCCCGTGGCAGGTGGACGTCACGACGGCGCGCTAGCCGCGATCAGCCGGTCGTGGCGTCGGAGGCCGGCTGCCAGGTGACCGGCTGGTAGCGAGGACCGCCCTCGGTGAGCAGGCGCTCGGCTTCCGCGTTGACCTCCTCAACGCTTTGCTCCAGGTTCAGCGTCTTGCGGAACGGCTGCCTGACGTCGCGGTCGATTCGCAGGTAGACCTCTCCGCGATTGCCTTCTGGGTCGAAGAAGTAGATGCCGTACGCGTTGCCGTGCGTGACTTCCTGCTGGACAGGGATGCCCTCCGCCTTGAAGCGGTGATGGAACATCTGCAGCGTCTCGACCGAATCCACGCGCCATGAGATCTGGTGCGGCAGCATGCTCCCGGGCGGCGCGGTACGACCCCGCTGCAGGACGAACTCGTGATGTTCCACATCGGGCCGCGAGCTGAAGAAGACGATGCCCATCTCGTCATCGGCGTCGGTGACCGTCAGGCCGAGCACTCGCTGGTAAAAGTCGCGCATCTTCGCCAGGTCCGTCACCCACAGACCGGTGTGGCCAAGTCCGACGATGGGCATTGCCGCGCCCCTTTCGAAATACCGGCTCCCGCGTCAATCTAACCCGCGGGCCACCGGGAGGGCCATGACAAGTACGTCCAGGACGGGGGTGCCGGGATCGGGGCCGCGAGTGCGCGCCACCTTATTCCAGCCGTACCGGCGGAAGGCCTGCTGTGCCGGACCGGCGCCCGGCGGTACGGTGAGCGTCGCCCGTTCCTCCGGCCGACCGCCGAGGATGAGGTTCTGCAGCGACCTGCCGATGCCCTGCCGCCGCCACGCCGCGCGCACCAGCAGTTCGGTCAGCGCGAACGTACGGCCGGAATGCTCCGCGACGGTCTCATCGGGCAGCGGGGTGGTCAGCTCCTTCCACCAGGAGGTCGACGGCCGCAGCGGCATGCCGCACGCGTAGCCGACCAGGTAGCCGCCGTGCCGCGCTTCGGCGAGCACGAAGCCCGGCTGCCGCCGCCACACCCGGAACCGCCTCGCGGCCTCCGGTTCACCCGCTTGACCGTACACGTCGGCGCGCACGGCGAGCAGTTCGTCTTCGTGCGATGCTGCTTGAGGTCCTCCGATCAATTCGAACGTCAAACCCGGGCCGGACACGATCCACCTTTCACCTGCATTTGCTTGCCAGCGTGTCATCGACGTGACATGCAATAACGCAAGTCCGTTCACTAGTTTTGCGCCACACTGTGACCCATGTTGACTCGTCGCACTTTGCTGCAGCTTATGGGGGGCGCCTCCGCCGCCGCGGTCACCGGCACCGACCTGCTGTCCAGAGCCGCGTCAGCGGCCGCTTCCACCGTCACTCCCAACGGGCGCGACGGCGTCCAGCACGTCGTGATCCTGATGATGGAGAACCGCTCGTTCGACCATTTCCTCGGCTGGCTGCCCGGCGCCGATGGAAGGCATGATCTCGCCTACCTGTCCACCGACGGCAACGTGTACCCCAATTACCCGCTGGCTCCCGACTTCCAGGGCTGCGGCTACAGCGACCCGGACCACAGCTGGGAAGGCTGGCTGGTCCAGCACAACTACGGCAGGATGGACGGCTTCCTGCAGCGGCCGACCGCGCCGGCCGACAACCCCGGCGTCACGCTCGCCGCCGCGAACACGTTCCCGGCCGGCTTCTACACCAACCGGTACCCGGACGGCAGGCGCAAGGAGGTGCCAGACCTGCCGGTCATCGGCGCCCTCGCCGAGCACTACACGGTCCTTGACCGGTACTTCTGCTCGTTCGCGGGGGAGACGTTCCCGAACCGGTTCTACCAGCACTGCGCGCAGACCGACCGGGACCACAACAGCGAGGTCATCTCGACGCTGGCGACCATCTGGGACCAGCTGTCGCCGATCCCCAACACCCAGGGCATCCCGACCGGCGCCTACTTCTTCCGCGACCTGCCGTTCCTGGCGCTGTGGGGCACGAAGTACTTCCCGTTCTGGCACTCGTTCTATAACGGTGAACCGAACGTCCTCGGCATCCCGTTGGAAACGCCGTCCTTCGTCGACACCGTGGCCGCGGGCAACCTGCCGAATGTCAGCTTCATTGACCCGGCATTCGACACCGAGGGAAACGGGACCTCGGCCGACGACCACCCGCTGGCCGACGTCCGGCTCGGCGAGCGGTTCATCGCCGACGCGTACCACGCCCTGGCATCGGCTGGATACCTGGACAACACGGTCTTCATGGTCACGTTCGACGAATGGGGCGGCTTCTACGACCACGTGCCGCCGCCGCATGTCATCGACGACACCAACCCGGCGAACGTCAGCCACGTCGGCGACAGCACCACGCCGACAGACGGCCAGCTGATCCCGGACTACACGCAGCTTGGCTTCCGGGTGCCCGCGATCGTGGTGTCCAACCTGGCGGAGCGCGCGGTCGTCAATCACGGGCCGTTCGAGCACACTTCGACGCTCAAGCTGATCGAGTCGACGTTCGGGCTCACGCCGCTCACCGCCCGCGACGCGAACGCCGAGAACCTCGGGCGGGTGCTGCGGGACCGCCCGCGTCGCCACCCGGTGCCGCAAGGCGCGATCCCGACCAGCGCGCAGGTGTTCGGGCCGGCCGATGACGCGGACGCGATCTGCAGCGCCGACAGCGTGCAGTCCGTGTCGCCCCGGCCGCTGCATGTCGGCAAGGGCCCGCACAGCGACGTGGTCATCCCGCGCTCGGGCACGCCAACCGGCTCGGGGATGGTGGGCCTGGGTCGCGAGCTGCGCGGCAAGCAGCAGCAGTAGCGGCAGCTCAGGCGCGCTGCGCCCAGGCCGCCCACGCGGCCAGCCAGGCCTCGGCGCTTGGCTGGCTGGCCCGCGGGTCGGCCGGATCGGCCGAGATCCACCGGTGCCGGGCGGACCAGTACCGCGCCCACGCCTGCTGGGCCGCCAGGCTAGGGACGTCATCGCCGAGCATCGCGTGCCGCAGCGTCTCGTCGATAGCGGCGGCGCGCAGCCGCGGGTCAGCGAACCAGGCCGCGTCCTCGAGCAGATGACCGAGGTGGTTGACCACCAGCGTGACGGCCTCGTCGGCCGCGCGTTCGTCGACCCCGGCGACGCGCTGCTGCTCGCGAACCGCGCGCCGCCACAGCGCGTGGTACAGGCCGGCTTCGCCGGCCCGGATCCTGGGCGTGCGGGCGGACTCACGCATCCGCGCGTGCTGGTCCAGCGTGTGCTCGGCGAGCGCGCGCAAGGCCGCGACGCCCTCGGCCGGCTCGAGGACCGGCGGGGCGGCGCTCCGGTGCCGTTCGGTGAGCTGGCCAATGATCTCGTTGCGCGCCTCGACGTAGGGCCGAAGATCCGCGACCGTCTCGAGGCGGATCGACTCGGGCGCCACGCCGCGCCCGGTGATCGTCACGACCGTGCCGGGCTCCGCCGCCACGCGCGCCGCCCACACCGTGCCGTGCCGGCAGATCAGCGCCTCGCCGAACGGCAGCCGGGCCCGTTCGAACTCCGGCGGCGACGCCGGCTCGTCGTCGTCGACGCCGGCGTGGTCGGCGACGCGGTCGCGCTCGGAGTCGATCGCGCGCGACAGTTCGGCCTCCGCTTCTGTAGTCACGACATGGGGCCCCGACGCGGTCGTGATGGACACATACGGCCCACCCGCCGCGGTCGGGTCGCCGTAGGCGAGGCTGACCGACTCCCACTCCCCGTTCGTCTGCCCGGTAGCCGCCAGCGCCGCCGGCCGCAGCACCGGCGCCGCCAGGCCGAGGACGCCGAAGCCTGGTCGTGGCACCAGTTCTTCGGCGTCCTGCCTGGCGATCTCGCGCAGCCGGCGTATCCATTCCTCGCGGGATGGTTCAGGGGCGTTCGCCATACCGCTAGGTTTACCCCGGACGCCTACCGCTGGCTAGCGGTGACGCGAACGTCCGCGGAGCCGGCCCGTTCCGTTCCGGATAGTGATGTTGATTTTGCTTCCCCCAAGCGAGCGCGGGCCGGCAGGAAGACCAGCGCCACCACCGCGGCGGCGGCCGTCGCGCACGCCGCGACGAGCGAGCCCCCGTGCACGCCGGTCATGAACGCCTGCCGCACGGCTTCCGCGGCCTCGGCTTGCAGGCCCGCGGGGAAGTGCGCCGCGGTGACGACGCCGGCGATCACCGACTGGCCCGCCTCGTGGGCGACCGCGGTCGGCGCGCCCAGCCCGCGAAGCGAGGAGAACACGTGCGAGCCGTACGCGGAGCTGAGCACCGAGCCGATGATCGCGACGCCGAGCGTGCCGCCGACTTCGCGTGTCGTGTCGTTGACGGCCGAGCCCGCGCCAGCCTTGTCGAGCGGCAGCGCGCCCATGATCGCTTCGGTGGCCGGGCCGGTCGTCAGCGCGAGGCCCGCCGCCATCAGCGTCATCGAGGCAATGATCTGGCCCCAGTAAGGAGCGTTCTCCGGCATCGTGGCCGCGATGAGGAACCCGCCGCTCATGACCAGCAGCCCCGCGGCGACCACGAGCTTGGTCCCGATCCGCTTCATGATGATGATCGCGACGGGGGACAGCGCCCCGGTGACGACCGCGAACGGCAGCGTCGCGACCCCGGCGCGCAGCGGGTCGTAGCCGCGCACCACCTGGAAGTACTGGGTAACCAGGAAGATGAAGCCGAACAGCCCGAAGAACGCCAGCGCGATCGACCCGCTCGCCGCGCTGAACCGGGGGTTGCGGAACAGTCGCACGTCAAGCATCGGGTCCGGGCGGCGGACCTGCCACCAGGCGAACACCAGCAGCAGGGCGACAGCGCCGAAGATGCCGCCGAGCGTCGCCGCCGACGCCCAACCATGCCGCGGCGCCTCGATGATCGACCAGGTCAGCAGCGAGATCCCGGTGACCGACAGGAGCGCGCCGAACGGGTCGAAGCGGCCGGCTCGCGGGTCACGCGAGTCCGGTAGCAGCAGCCGGCCCGCTACGAGCGCCACGATCGCGACGGGAACGCTGACGTAGAACACCGAACTCCAGGCGAAGTGCCGCAGCAGCAGGCCGCCGGACACCGGCCCGATCGCGACGGCGAGCCCGGAGACGCCCGACCAGATCCCGATGGCGGTGGCGCGCTCGCGGGCGACGGTGAAGACGTTGTTCAAGATCGCCAGTGTGGCGGGGTAGATGAGCGCGGCGGCCACGCCCATCGCGGCCCGGGCGGCGATGAGCTCACCGCTGGTGCGGGACAGCGCGGCGCCGACCGAGAAGACGGCGAACAAGACGAGTCCGGTCTGCAGCATGCGGCGGCGGCCGAGACGGTCGCCCAGGTTCCCGCCGACGAGCAGCAGCCCTGAGAAGACGACGGTGTAGGCGTCGACCACCCACTGCAGGGCTGAGGTCGACGCGGACAGGTCGCGGCTGATCGTCGGCAACGCGACGTTCACGATCGTGTTGTCCACCACCGTCAGCAAGACGCTGAGGCAGAGCACCGCCAGGATCCACCACCGGCGGTCGATGCGGGTCTCCATCGTAAATCCCCCGTTCGAATAGGACGACGTTCTACAGAAGTAGCATGATGTTCTATAGCTATGTAACATCGTGCTATAGCAAGTTGTCAACCGGTAGGAGAGCCGGGTAGGAGAAAATGGTCAGCATGAGCGAACCGAGCGCGGTTGGCCGGCGGTCGCGGACGCCGAGTGCCGATGTCGAGCGTGAACTGCTGTCAGCCGCCGAGGCCGTGCTGGTCAGGGAGGGGCCGGGCGGGCTGACGGTGCGCGCGGTCGCGGCGGAGGCCGGCATCGCCCCGATGAGCGTCTACAACCGGTTCGGCGGCAAGGACGGTCTGGTCGACGCGCTGCTGATCAAGGGGTTCGACCGGCTGCGCGCGTCGATCGAGGCGGGCCGCGAGCCCGACATGCTCGCGCGGCTGCGGAACTGCGGCCTCCGGTACCGGGAGTTCGCGCTGGCCAACCCGCATTTCTACGCGCTCATGTTCGAGGAGGCCACACCGCACGACCACGAGCACGAGGACAACGAGGTCGCCACGCACGCCAGGGCCGCGTTCGGCGCCCTGGTCAGGACCGTGGAACTGGCGTCCGCCGCCGGCGTGATCGAGGCGCGCGATCCGGTCGAGATGGCACAGCAGGTCTGGAGCGCGGCGCACGGTACCGTCGCGCTCGAGATGAAGGGCTTGGTCCTCACCCCCGACCCCGCGGCCACCTACGGCGAGCTCGTCGACACGATCATCCGCGGCCTGGCGCCGCGCTAACGCCGCGGCGAGCGTGGGGTTTACGGAGCGTAACGCGGCAGGCTGACCGCGAACAGTTCCGCGCCGGTCAGGGTCGCCAGCGCGTGCGCGGCGGTCCCGGCCGGTATCCAGAAGCAGCTGCCGGGCGGGTACGCCGTCTCGCCGAGCGAAACCGTGCCGCTCAGCACGTACCGCAGCTGCGGCGCGGCGAGCTTCTTGCCGTCGACGTGCGCGCCGGGCGCGATGCGGATCAGCGTGACCGCGGTCTGCTGCTCGCTGAAGCAGCCGAGCGCCTTGACGTCGATGCCCGGATGCCGCTGGTCGGCCAGCCACTCGAACGAGCCTGACCGCATGACGACGACGCCGCGGTAACGCGGCTGCGCGTACACCAGCTTGCACCCCGTGTGCGCCTCCCACAGCGCCTCGTAGCCGTCCTGGTCGGCCGGCTCGCGGCCAGGACCGGGACCGCGGTACCGGCCGCCTTCGAACGTCCCGCCGGCGGCGCGGAGCTTTTCCCGCGCGGCGGACAGCTCGTCGGCCGTCGGGTAATAGAGCCCGCCCGCGCCGGTGAACTGAAGCACCAGCACGATCGCCGCGCCCTCCTGCCGCTGCGGCCCGTACGGCACCGCCTCGGGGAAGTATCCGCAGTCACCGGGCTCGAGATCGGTCGGCCCGATGTTCAGCGACCCGTCGAGCACGAAGCGCAGCTGGTCCCAGCAGTGCCGGTGCAGCGGCGAGAAGAACCCGTCAGCCACCGCGTCCCGGGAAAAGCTGAGGTTGAGGCCGGGCACGCCGGTCTCGATCGGGAACCGCCGCTGTTCGACGCTCCCGACCCGATGACTGTCGCGGCCGCCCAGAAGCCCCGTCACCGCGTCTTCCGGCCGCCACGCCTGCACTGCGACGTTCACGAGCCCTCAGTACGGAGCGTAACTCCGTCAGGCCCGGCGCGGTAGCCTTCCCGTTCTACCGCCGGGCGGGCTTCGGTCCCGCCGGCACGCTGCTGCTCCGTCCGGGAAGCTAACAAAGACATGTATCCCGAACGGTGTCCGGCTTCCTCCCGGACCGTCCCGGATTGCGGGCGCGTGCGCGGTGCGCGACGATTGCTCCTGTGGGAGTTGCCGCACCGGCCGTGGGACCCGGCATCAGCTGGTACGACGTGCTTGGCGTGCTGCCCACCGCCACCACGGGTGAGATCCGCCGCGGCTACGACGCCAAGGCCGGCCTGCTCCGCCCCGGACACCTGTCCGGCGCCAACTCGACGGTGCTCTCCGCTACCCGGCGGGCGCAGGAGATCCTCGACGCCGCGTGGCGGGTGCTCGGCGACGCCCAAGGCCGCGCGGGCTACGACGAAGTCCTCGGCATCTGGCGCACCGGCGAGGGCCTGGCGCCGCCGCCGGGCGTCCCGTCGCAGCCAGGATGGGATACGTCGGATCTGGCGCCCATCGCGGCCCGCGGCGGGGCGGCTTTCCTGCTCGGGGGCCTGGCTGCCATCTACGACCTGCTGACACCAAGCCCGGCCCCGGCGCTGCCGCGGCATGTCACGGTGCCGGAAGTCCGCGGGCTCTTCTACAGCGTGTGCTTCGCGGCCGTCGGCAGGCTAGGGCTTCGCGTCAGCGCGGTCAGGCTGACCGAGCGCCCGATGCCGGTCGACGGTGTGGTCGTCGGTCAGTCTCCGGCGCCGGGGCACAAGGCCCGCCGGGACAGCCAGCTCACGGTCCAGGTCTGGCATCCGCCGAACACTCGCTCTTGAACCTGGAGTACGGTCCAGGGCTTACCGTCGGGATATGACGATCGATCAGGCCGCCGGGTCGTGGTCCGTCGGCCAGCTCGCCGCCGCCGCGCAGGTGCGCGCGGACACGATCCGCTATTACGAGCGGACCGGCCTGCTGCCGCTTGCGCGCCGCACCGAGGGCGACCACCGCCGCTATGGCCCCGCCGACCTGGACCGGCTGCTGTTCATCCGCGGCGCGCAGCGCCTCGGGCTGCGCCTGGCCGAGATCCGCGACCTGCTCGCGGTCCGTGACACCGGCGCATGCCCATGCGAGCCCGCCGAGGTCCTGCTGCGCCGGCACGTCGACGAGATCGACCGGGAGATCACGCGGCTCACCGCGCTGCGCGCGCAGCTAACCGGCATGCTCACCGCGATGCCCGGCCCCGCCTGCCCCGATCCCGCACCGGGAACCTGGTGCGCGCCCGCCCGCGAGGGTCAGGGAGGAGGTGATCGTGATGTGCTCCTGCTGCGATGACGAAGCCTGCGACGGCTGCTGCTGCGAGAACTGCTGCTAGCGGGCCCTATTTGGCCGACCGATTTGCGAGCTATATCCGGATATACCTACCCTGTCGGCAGCTACCGAGCCCGGATGAATGGCCCCTTCAGCTGCCAATAGCAAGCTGAACGGGACATTCATCTGCTGGGGCCTGCGGGCCGAGTACCGGCTCGAACGCGGCGCTGTAAGCGTCGAAGTGGTGCTTCCAGGCGTCCGGGGCAGGGGAGAGGCCGGCCAGCCGGTCGAGGCAGTCCTCCCAGCCCGCGGCGTTGCGTGCCGCCCAGGCGGCGCGCAACTGATCGGTGAGCACCAGCCTGGTGCCGTCGCCGTCGGGGTGCAGTTCGAACCGCAGGATCTCGTCCTCGCCCCAGGTGAAGGACAGCAGCTTCGGCTCGTCGGCCGCGAGCACCGGCCCGGTCAGCGTCAGGTCGATGACCTCGGGCGGGAACGTGAACGTGATCGCGGCGCCCACCGGTCTGACGCGGTGTTCGACGAGCTCGAGAAGGATCCGGGACAACCGTGGCTGCGCAGGCACCGGTGGTCTGACCCGCCGCTATGGGGGGTCACGGTTCATGGCAGGCACGAGGACATCCTCGTGCTATGGGCGGCCGAAACGTACGACGAAGAAACGGTCATCGTCGTCCGCTACGTCGGCCCCGGCGTGCCGCAGTAGCTCGGCTCAGGCATTATTGGCGGATGCCGTTGTTCGCGTTTGAAGGCCACGCGCCGCGGGTCGCCGCCACGGCCTGGATCGCGCCCACCGCTACCCTGGTCGGCGACGTGCTGGTGGAAGACGACGCGTCGGTCTGGTACGGGGCGGTGCTGCGGGCCGACTTCGGGCCGATCATCGTGCGCCGCGGTGCGAACATCCAGGACGGCTCCGTGCTGCACGGCGGCAGCGACCCGGTCACCACGATCGGCGAAGGCGCGACGGTCGGGCACCTGTGCGTGGTGCACGGCGCCGTCGTCGGCGCCGAGGCGCTGATCGGCAACGGCGCGACCGTGCTCGACGGGGCGGTCGTCGGCGCCCGCGCGCTGGTCGCGGCGGGCGCCACGGTGCAGCCGGGGATGGAGATCCCTGACGGCATGCTCGCCGGCGGCGTGCCCGCCCGGATCCTCGGCAAGCTCACCCCGGGTGCGAAAATGTGGGTGGACACGAATCCCGCCGTTTACCAGGATCTGGCCCGGCGGCACGCCGCCGGTATCAGGCCTGTGCCGTGAACGCGGGCATGACCTCGGTGGCGAAAAGCTCAGCCGAGCGGAGCGTCTCGGCCACGGTCATGTCGCCGAAGCACAATTCCAGGGCCATGTAGTTGATGCCGCCGGCGTCGCGGTGCCGGGCGACCCAGTCCCGGGCGCCCGCCGGGCCGCCGGCGTAGAAGTGCCCCGTGGCGTGGATGCCCGCGAACGTGTCGGCGGACAGCACCGGCGGCAGCGGCACGCCGAACTTCTTCCACAGCAGCTCGAAGTTCTCCCTGAACCGGACGAACGCGCGGTTGGCGATCGCCATCGCCGCCTCGTCGCTGTCGGCGATGACGACGGACCGGGTGATGCCCAGCGGCGGCAAGTCGGCGTCGGCGCGGCCGAGCGCGGCCCATTCGGCCTTGTAGGCGTCGGTGAGCGGGCGGACCCGATCGGACGGGACGAGCGCCATCATCGGCATGGTCAGCCGCGCGCACCACAGCGCCCGGTCCAGCGTCCGCGTCCCGTACCACAGCGGCGGGTGCGGCCGCTGCACCGGCCTGGTCACCACGGGCGCGGAGTCGATCTGGTAGTACTTCCCGTGGAAGTCGACGCTGTCGCTGGTCAGCCCGGTCCGCACGATCTCGAAGGCCTCGTCGAACCGGTCCTGCGCTTGCTCGCCAGGCACGCCGTGGAACGAGGTCTCGATCGGCGAGATGCCCCGGCCCACGCCGAGGTCGAGTCGGCCGTTCGTTAGCTGGTCGAGCGTGCACGCCTCCTCGATAAGGCGCATCGGGTGGTAGAGCGGCAAGATCGAGATCAGCGTGCCGAGCCGGAGCACCGAAGTGCGCTGGGAGGCCGCGGCGAGCATCAGGTGCGGCGACGGGGTGATGCCGAGCGGGGTGCCGTGGTGCTCGGCCATGTGGTAGGCGCGGAAGCCGAGGCGCTCGTAGGCCTGCACCAGCTCGAGCCGTTCGGCGATCTGCTGGGCCGGCGGCCGGCCGGAGGCGTCGTTGTGGTCGAAGACCGAAAAGCGCATGCTCACCGTTGCTCCTCCATTGGCCAGCAGAGTCACCACGCTCCCGTTCGGATAAATGATCTTGAATATCCTCGACCCCCGCAACGACGATTCGCACAAGAGTTTCCGCGAACTCTTGGGGACCGACGGGCGCGCTGCGAGCACACGAGAAAGCAACTAGAGTCGACAGGTGCCCACAGAGCGGACTCGATGGCGCACGCGGGCCGTGCTGACGTGCGCGCTTGCCGTGACCGGTGCGGCGATCGCGGGCTGTGGCGGCATGCCGATACCCCGCCCGTCGGCGAGCGCTGCGCCGAGCGCTCCGGTGAAGTCGCCGTCGGCGAGCGCGTCCGCGGACCCGCCGCGGACACCGGCGCCGACGGAAGCGTCGACCGCGGCCGCGTGCGTCGTCCAGGAGTACGGGCGGATGACGCAGGCGCAGCGGGTCGGGCAGCTGTTCCTCGTCGGCGTGTCCGGCGACACGGCCGGGCCGTTGACGGAGGCGGCGCTGCGGCAGTACCACTTCGGGTCGCTGCTGCTCGGGAGCAACACGGCCGCGGGGGTAGCCGGGGTGGGCGCCGCGACCACCGTCATGCAGTCCCTCGCCACCGACGCGAACACCGGCGGGGCGCGCTTTTTCATCGCCGCCAACCAGGAGGGCGGCCAGATCCAGCCGCTGACCGGCTCGGGGTTCTCGACCATGCCGTCCGCGCTAACCCAGGGCTCATGGTCGGTCGCCACGCTTCGCCAGCAGGCCAAGACCTGGGGCGGCGAACTGGCCGCGGCCGGGGTGAACCTCAACCTGGCGCCGGTGATGGACGTGGTACCGCCGGGCCAGGCCGCGTCGAACGCGCCGATCGGCCAACTGGACCGCGAGTTCGGCTTCGACCCGGCGGGCAACGGGGCGCACGGCGTGGCGTTTATCCAGGGGATGGCGCAGGCCGGGGTCGCGACGACGGCGAAGCACTTCCCCGGGCTCGGTCGGGTGACCGGGAACACCGACTTCACGTCGAACGTGGTGGACTCCGTGACCACGGCGTCCGACCCTTACCTCGACTCGTTCCGCGACGCGATCGACGCCGGCGTGCCGTTCGTGATGGTCGCGGAGGCCACCTACACGCGCATCGACCCGTCGAGCCTCGCCGTCTTCTCGCCGGTCATCATGCGGCTGCTGCGGTCCGACCTTGGCTTCGGCGGCGTGATCGTCTCCGACGACCTCGGGCACGCTCGGGCGGTGGCCGCCATCCCGGCGGGGCAGCGCGCCATCAGCTTCCTGTCCGCGGGCGGTGATCTGGTCACCTCGCAGACCCTCGGCCCGGCCGAGGCGATGGCGTCCGCGGTCCTGGCGAAGACCGCCGCCGACTCGTCGTTCCACGCGGTGGTCGCCGCGGCGGTGCAGCGAGTGCTAGCCGCCAAGCAGGCCTACGGACTGTTGCCATGCTGAGGGCCACGCTCAGGCTGCGCGTTGCCCTGATCGTCGCCGCGCTCGCGGTCGCCGGGCTGGCGGTCGGCGTGCTCGTCGGGCGCCCGGCGACCGCGAACGGGTCGGGCAGCGTCAGGAACTGCTCGTCCTACGCTTACCAGGCGATCCGCTCGCACACGCGTATCACCGCGCTGCCCGCCGCCTGCCACGGGCTGAGCCGTTCCGATGTCAATGACGCGGCGAGCATGGCGATCAGGCAGGCGGCGGGGCGTGGCGCCAAGTCCGTGTGGCGCAAGCAGGCCGCGGCGGCCGAGCCATGGGTGAGCGTCCTGATCACCGGGCCAACGCCGGCCCGGCCCGGCCCGGACACCGCCGGCTCCGGCGTGGCGGCGACCGGCGGCGCCGCCGCGCTGGGCGGCGTCAGCGTGTTCGCGGTGCGGGTGGCCGCGCTGCTCGCCTGGCTGGCCGCCGCCGCTAGCGGCGGCTACGTGCTGATCCGCTGGCTGCGCGCCGGCGGACGGCTGCGCGGGCAGGCTACCGGCGCCGAGAGCCGTGCCCCGGCCCCGGTGATCGCGGGACACGTGGGCTTCGCCCTGCTCGGCCTGCTGGTGTGGGCCGCGTTCATGATCACCGGCTGGACCGCGTTCGCCTGGACGGCGACGGGGCTGCTCGGGCCGGTCGCGGGGGCGGGCATGGGCATCCTCGTGCTCGGCCTGCCTCACGCGGGGCGGCCATCGGCCGCTGCCCCCGCGGTGGCGGCCGACGCCGGGGCGGCGCGGGGCGGCACGGCCACCCTGATCGCGCCCGCGCCCGCCAGCGATCGGCAGGCGCGGCCGCGTCTGCCGGTCTTCGTGATCGTGGCGCACGGCTTGTTCGCCACCGTCGTGCTGCTGCTCGTGATCACGGCCACGATCGGGGCCGGTTAAGCCCGAATCTTCGCCACATGGGACCGCGCGGCGGAATTGTTAGGACGGAACTGACATTCTGTAGGTGTGAACGACGACAGCCAGCGGCCGCTCGGGGCCCGCGTAGCGGGGCTGTGGCGGGCAGCCGACAGAAGCGGTGTCCCGCTGCGCACGATCATCGTCGCGGTCCTGGTCGTGGCGTTCTTCTACCTCTCGGGCAAGCTCATCTACCGGCTGCGCGACGTGGTGCTGCTGATCCTCGTCGCCGGGTTCATCGCGGTGATCCTGAACCCGCTGGTCTTGGTCCTGCAGCGATACGTCGTCAAGCGGCGCGGGTACGCCGTCACGATCGTGACGTTCCTGGCCGTCGCGGCGTTCGCGGGGCTGGCCTTCGCGTTCGGCTACCCGCTGGTGAACGGCATCACCCACTTCGCGGACAACCTGCCCTCCTACGTCGCGAGCGTGGAGCACGGCAAGGGCTGGCTCGGCCATCTGGCGACCAAATATCACGTCCAGCAGTGGGTGTCGAAGAACGCGCCCAAGCTGGTGTCCTACGCGCAGGGCCTGAGCAAGCCGGCGTTGTCCATCGGCGAGGGCGCGCTCACGATAGTGATCGAGCTGTTCACCATCTTCGTCATCGTCCTGCTCCTGCTGCTCGAGGGACCGAAGATGCGTCGCGGCTTCCTCGGGATGCTCGCGCCGGGCACGTCGGCCGAGGTGCGGCAGGTGTCGTCCGAGGTGAACAAGGCGGTCGTCGGCTACATGCTCGGCAACTTCCTCACCTCCGTCATCGCGGGGATCGTCGTCTTCGTCGCGCTGCTTTCTGTCGGCGTCCCGTTCCCGCAGCTGTGGGCGCTATGGGTCGCGCTCGTCGACTTCCTGCCGCTGATCGGCGGCGCGCTGGCCGGCATTCCCGTCGTGCTGTTCGCCGCCGTGCACTCGCTAACGGCCGGCATCGTGACGCTGGTCGTGTTCCTCTGCTACACCCAGATCGAGAACCACGTGCTGAACCCGATCGTGATGAGCAAGACGGTCCGCATCAGCCCGCTCCTCGTGCTGATGTCGGTGCTGGTCGGAGCCTCGATCGGGGCGTGGATCGGCGGGATATTCGGCGGCTTCGTCGCCGCGCTGCTCTCCATACCCGCGGCCGGCGCGCTCCAGGTGATCGTCCGCGAGGGCTGGCGCCTGACCGGCCCGCCGCTGCGGGTCGCCCCGACCGATCCGCAGCAGGCGCCGCTGCCTGACCAACCGGAGCCGCCTGTGACCGATGAGCAGGAGGCGCCTGTGACTGATGAGCAGGAGGAGTCGGCCAGCCATCAGCTGCCCGCCGACGGGGTAAACGTGCCCGGCCGCGACCCGGTTGGACAGCGGATCGCGGCCGAGCGAAACTCCCTCCACCACCCGAAGTAGGGCGGTGCCGCGGAGATTAGGATGCGGTGATCGAGTACGAGTTGACCTGGAAGTTCTCGTTCACCCCGCCGGTCGAGGCGATCTCCCAGCCGTAGCCGATCGAGGAAAGAGTGCTGCTGGCCGGCAGGTACCCGTGGCTTTCCAGCCAGGTGAGCATGGCCAGGATGTCGACCGAGCCGGTCTGCTCGTTGCCGCTGGTCAGCTTCCAGACCAGCTCAGAACCGAACTGGCACAGCCCCCACTTCTGCACCGGGACGCCGCCAGACCCGCCGAAATCGGCGGTGGCCTCGTAGGTGCACGCGCCGTTGTTGGCGAAGTCGTGCTGGATCATGATCTCGTTGGACCCGCCGTTCGCCCAGATGTCGTAGGCGGCCCAGGCGCTGGTGCTGCTGTTGGCATTCATGTTCTCGGAGAACGAGCCGCGCAGGGTCGAGAACGACGACAGCGCGCGCCCGTTGTAGTCCGATCCTGAGCTCGGGTAGGACACGACCGCAGTGTTCCCGGCCGGCATGTTGGCCGTCACGCTCCAGTCACCGGGGTTGGTGGCGTACAGCGTCTGCTTCCAGCCAGAGATCGGCGCCCAGACGTTGTTGCCGACGCTCGGGTTCGAGCTGGTCTCCTCGATCTGCGGGTCAGTGTACGGGCCGCACTCTCCCTGCGCCGCGCTGGTCGTGCAGGTGCCAGTCGGCGTCGGCGTTGACGTCGGCGTCGATGTGGTGGGAGACGGGCTGGGCGAGGACTGCGTGGGAGCGGGAGTCGGGCTACTCGAGGTCGACGTGGGGCTGGCCGACGCCGACGCGGAACTGGTCGGGGCCGGCGTGGACGTCGTCGGCGTGGCGGCGGGCTTCGGGGTGTGCTTGTGGTGCCGCTTCGCGTCGTGGGTGTGATGCGGGCGCGGGAGCTTCGCGGTATGCGCGCTCACGGTCTGCTGCGCCGACAGGGCGGCGGGGGCCGACGCGATGCTGTCCTGCGGCTGGCAGCCTGCGGTAACAGCGGCGATGGCCGCTGCGCTCACGGCGGCGGCGGCGATGGCTTTTGGCCTGGACAGCATGATCACGGGCAGTTGCCTTTCGTTGGGGGCTCTATCGGACGATCACGGTACGGTAACTTCGTCCGGGTTTCAGCAGAATCGCCCCTTACGTGGCATGGGACACAGCCCGCAGAGCCCTCCGGCGATAGGTCCCTGACCTGCGGGATCGCCGGCGGCATCGGGCGAATCGCGCTTTACTCGCCCGCCGCGGGCCGCGTAAAAAAAATCACCAGGTGCCGTAGTGAACCAGCTGGTCGAGCGGCCGCCGGCGAGCGCGCAGGTCCCGAGTCCTGGGCTCGGCGTCGTAACCGATCGCGATCGCGCCGATCGGCTCCTGGTCGTCGGGCACGCCGAACGCGGCGCGGAACTTGGGTACCGCGGGCGGCACGATGCCGAAGTACACCGCGCCCAGGTTCTCGTCCGTAACGGTCAGCAGGATCAGCAGCGCCGCCATCCCGGTGTCGATGTGCCAGAACGGCACCGGCCAGCGCGCCTCGTCCCTGTCGGTCCAGCCCTTGTCGGGCTGGGCGTACCTGTCGAGGTAGACACGCTTGCACGACATCGGGACGATCACCAGCGGCGCGGTCTGCGCCGACGGATCGATCGCCTCGCCCGCCACCGCCCAGAACCTCGGCAGGTCCTCGCCGGTCAGCACGAGAAACGACTGGCCCTGGGAGAACCCGGCCGACGGTCCGCGCACCGCGTTCCCGAGGATGCGGTCGAGGACGTCCGCCGGGACAGGCTCGGCCGTGAACGTGCGGACCATGTGCCTGCGCCGCACGACTTCCTGGAATTCCATGCATCGACCCTAATCAATGGGGTCGTGGCCATCGGCGGCAGGATGTAGCAGACTGGCCACATGGCTGAAGAGATCGACTCCTGCTCGGTCGCGCACGGCGCCGCCCCGGTCGCGCACGGCGCGGCCCCGGTCGCGCGCGGGGATTCGGCGGAACCCGCCGAGCGCGCCCTGGTCGCGGTGTTCGCCTCGGCGGTGTCCGGATTCCTGCTGAGATACGCGGCGGACGCGGGCTACCGAGGGCTGCTCGTGGAACCGGACGCGGACCGGGTGGCCGGCGCCAAGATGGCGGGATTCAGCGTCACCAGCGCGATCCCTGAAGACCTCGAGGGCGCCGACGTCGTGGTCACCGACCATCACCGCGACGAGCTTGGCGCGGTGCTGCGGGACTCCCTCACCACCAAGGCCCGGTGGATCGGCGTGATGGGCAACCCGCGTCACCCGGCCCCGCACATCCCTGCGCTCGAGGCGCTCGGCGTGCCGCCCGGCGACATCGCCCGGGTGCACCGCCCGATCGGCCTCAACATCGGTTCCCGCACCCCGCCGGAGATAGCGATATCCACCCTCGCCGGGCTGATCGCGGACCGCAACTCCCGCCCCGGCGGATTTGAGTTCTAGCTCCTAGAGGATCACCCGCGGTCCGGGGGGCGCCGGGCCGCGGCGGCTCCACTCGCGGGGGTAGCCGACCGACACCTCCTCGAAGCGCACGCCGTCGGCCCAGGTGGTGCGCGGGATGTGCAAGTGGCCGTAGACGGCGGCGACCACGTTGTGCCGCCGGTGCCAGTCCTCGGTCAGCGAGGTCCCGCACCAGGGCGCGAACTCCTGGTGCCACAGCGCCCTGGTGGGCTCGCGCCGCAGCGGCCAGTGGCTGACCAGCACCGCGGGCATGTCCAGGGCGAGCAGCCGCTCCTCGGCCGCGGCGACCCGGGCGTGGCACCACGCGGTACGCGTCGGGTACGGGTCTGGGTGCAGATGGAATTCGTCGGTGCAGACCACCCCGGCCGCCCGCGCGACGCGCAGCGCCTCCTCGGCCGTCGCGGCGCCGTCTGGCCGCCACGAGTAGTCGTAGAGCAGGAACAGCGGCACGACCGCGACCGGGCCGTCTTCGCCCCGCCAGACGGGGAAGGGATCCTCGGGCGTGACGACGCCGAACTTGCGGCAGACGGTCACCAGTCCCTCGTACCGGCGGACGCCGCGCAACTGGACCGGGTCGGCGGCCGGGGTCCACAGCTCGTGGTTGCCCGGCGCCCAGATCACGCGCTCGAACCGGCTGGCGAGCGTCGCGAGCGCCCAGCCCACGTCGGTGAACATCTCGCCGACGTCACCGGCCACGATCAGCCAGTCCGCCGGATCCCCCGGCTGGAGCCCGGCCACGAAGGCCCGATTCTCCGGGTACCCGATGTGCAGGTCGCTGATAGCGAGCAGCCTGCCCGTCATGCCGTCACAGCGCCGTCTTTTCCCGCCAGGCGTCAAGCACCGAGGAGTCGCCGAACACGGTCAGCGATTCGGCCGTGGGCTCGAGGCGGCCGTACGTGAACAGCAGCAGCGCGGCCACCGGCCCGCGCACCGCCGCGGTCGCCTTCTCATGGCCCCGCGACCACGTGACGGTCCCGCCGCCGAACCGGATCAGCCACTCGCCGTCGGCGTCGCCGTCGGCGTCGGTGTCGGTGTCGGTGTCGGTGGCGTGCCGGTGCAGCGACTTCCCCTCCGGCAGCGATCCCAGGTGGTCCCGCGGCCGATTGGCCGAAGGCAGGTTGGTGAGGAACTCCTCGATGCCGTCCGCCGCGACCACGGGATCGATGTCCGGCACGCCGCCGACCGCGAACTGGGCGTCCGCCCTGTGCACTGTCGTCTCGTGCAGCATCCGCCGCGCCCACCAGCCGGAACGCGATTCGGCGCCCCAGGCCCAGACGGTCTCGTCCGGTCCCGCCGAGCGCAGCGCCGCGATCAGCGGCGCGGCGCCGTTCGCCAGCCAGCCGGGATAAGCCGTCTCCAGGTCAGGCAGCCCCGCTTCCACGTCGCGCTGGCTGACCGGTTCGCTTGACCGGTTCGTGACGATATGCGTGACCCAGCGGTGAATGATCCCGGTGTGCTTGACCAGCCGCGCGACCGACCACGGCGGGCACGTCGGCACCGGCCCGGCCGGGTCGGCACCGGCGACGAGGGACGCCATCCGGGCGATCTCCGCCTCGGTCTGGTCGCAGAACCATTCGTGCTGAAGCATCTCGCCCACCCGGTCAGGCTACCGGGGAGACGTTACTCGTAGAAGCGCACGACGGACTCCAGGACGCAGACCGGCTTGTCGCCGCCCTCCCGTTCGATCACGCCGCCGACGGTGAGCTGCAGGCCGCCCTTGACCTCCTCGACGTCCACGAGGGTCGCGGTCAGCCTGACCTTGGAACCGACGGGGACCGGGGCGGGGAATCGCACCTTGTTCAGCCCGTAGTTGACGGCCATCGTCGTGTCGGTGACGAGGAGCACCTGCGCCCACATCGGGACGAACAGGGACAGCGTGAGGAATCCGTGCGCGACCGGGCCGCCGTACGGGCTCTCCCGCGTCGCCCGCTCGACGTCCACGTGGATCCACTGGTGATCGTCGGTGGCGTCGGCGAACGTGTTCACCCGGTCCTGGGTGATCTCGAACCATTCGCTGCTGCCGAGCACGGTGCCCTTGAGCGAGGGAAGTCCGGCCATCGTGGTCGTCGTGGCGCTCATGCGGTCTCCTCGGTGGTAGTCGAAAAAAGAGAGTAGCCCCGTCGGCAGCACAAGTGCTGAAATTACTCTCAGGGCCCGGAATTTGCGGGAGCCACGAGGCGTTCAGGCGGGCAGAGAGAGCGGGCGCGAGCCCTTAATCACAGCATGCGCATGGGACTTCCTGCCGAGGGGTTCCTTCGGCACAGGGGACTGATCCTCGTGGCGGCGGGCGGCGCCGCGGCCGAGGCTGGATTGCTCACGCTCGTCGCGCCCGCCGCCCGGCCGATCGCGCCGCAGGCTACCGCCCTGCCCGCGCTCGCCGCCTACCACGACCTGCGCTGGCTGTTCGCCGACACCCAGTCCTGGCTGGGATTCGCCGCCATCCTGACCGCCGCGCTGCTCGCCAGGTCGGCGGTGGACACGGTGCTGCTGCGGTTGGCCTGGCCGCGGGAACTGCGGGCGCCGCGGGTCGGCCGCGCCTTCTTCTCCTGCCTGGCGCTCACTTCGGTCGCCTGGCTGCTGCTGTCACCCGTGGTGACGCTCGCGTTCGGCGTCGCCGTGCTGCCATTCTCCTGGCCGTTCCTCGCGGCGATGCCCATCATGCTCGGCATCGCGATCGCGCTCAGCCACGGCGGCGTGATCGTGGCCTGGTGGCGCAGGCTGCCGCCGCTGCGCGCGGTGCTGTGGCTGCTGGCCAGCTTCCTGGTGCTGTCCGTCGCGGCCGGGCTCATCGCGCACCTGGGCACGGCCGCCGCGCTCGGCGTCGCGGCCGTCACCGGCTTGGTCAACGCCCGCGCCTGGTACGGCCTGGCCGGGATCGCCTCCCGGGTACACCCGCGCACGCCGGAATCGGTGCCCGCCCGGGTGCTGTTCAGCCTGCCGTTCGCGCCGGTGGCCGCCCTGATGGTCATCGTCCTGGCGGTCGGCGTGGTCCGGCTGATGTTCACGGGCACGATCCAGCTGCCGGTGAACACGGGCACGAGCGCGGCGGCCGCCAACGTGACCGGTAGCGGCGGACCGGCCATCGGCGGTGGCGCGGGCCAGGCCGCGTCCGTCCGGCGGATCGCCGACGCGGTGCTGGTGGTCGGCGGCTGGGGCTCGTCCTGCTGCGGAGAAGCCAACGGGCTGCGCTCCGCCATGCCCGGCGTGACGGTCCGCCAGTTCTCCTACGCCGGCCTGGGCGCCAACGGCATGCCGCTGCCCAGCGGCGGGTCCGCGGACGACGTCCCGCTGCCGCTGCTCGGCGACCGGATGGCCCAGCAGCTGCTCAAGCTGCACCAGGTGAGCGGGCGTCCGGTGGACGTGGTCGCGGAAAGCGAGGGCACGCTCGGCGTCTACGCGATGCTCGACCGACATCCCGGCCTGCCGATCGGGTCGGTCGTGCTGCTCAGCCCGATCGTCGAGCCCGGCCAGCTCAGCTATCCGTCAGGCCAGGACGCGGCCTCGGTGTCCGAGTACGCCCTCGACACGCTCAACCACCTGGTCGGTGGCATGTCGCCGTACGGCCCAGGCGGCGCGGAGCGCCTGATCGGCTCGGTCAGCGAGTTCGGCGCGAGGTACTTCAGCGCGGTGACCGGCTCGAGCGGCAAGGACATCCGCTGGCTCGCGGTGATCCCGCTCGCCGACGCGGTCACGCTCCCGGTGTGCGAGCTGCCGCCGGACGTGGTCGTGGTGCCCGCGTTCCACGGCGGCCTGCTCGGCGACGCCAGTGTCCTGCCGATGGTCAGCGAGTTCCTGGCCGGGCATCAGGCCCAGCCGCAGGGCCTGGACGAGGATCATCTGCGCGTCGCGGCGGAAGTGATCACCGGCGCCGCCATGGCGTGGCGCATGCCCGACACGCGTTCCGCGTGCCCCTGATACGTGCTACGCTCGGCCTCGATGCGAGCTTTGCGAAACCTTCAGTGGTGGCGCCGCCTGTAGGCGGTGCCCGAAGCTATGCTGAGCGACCGCCCGGAAACGGCGGTCGCTTTTTAGTGCCTTCACCACCGCCGGTCGCCGGGCCAGACTGAAAAAGGAGCCCGACAGTGGACACCCTCCTGACGACCGGCGCCGGCGTGACGATCACCCGCACCGCCGAGCCGTTCGATCCGGCCGAACTCGAGCGCATCGCGCTGGCCGTCGACCATCGCCGCGGCGGTGTGCTGAGCTCGGGCATGGAGTATCCCGGCCGGTACAGCCGCTGGCACCTGGCGTACGTGAACCCCCCGGTGGAGATCACCACGCACGGCAGGTACGTCACCGCTCGCGCGCTCAACGAGCGCGGCGAGGTCATCCTCCCGGCCATCGCGGACGCGATGCGCCGGGCAGGCCATGAGCAACCGACCGATCCCGCTGATAACAGCAAGAGGCGTAGCGTTTGCACGGTTGTCATCCCCGAGGGGGAGGGCACGTTCACCGAGGAGGAGCGCAGCCGTCGGCCGACGGTGTTCACAGCGCTGCGCGAGATCGTCGCGGCGTTCGGCTGCCCCGACCCGCACCTGGGCCTGTACGGGGCGTTCGGCTACGACCTGGCGTTCCAGTTCGAGCCGGTGCGGCTGCGCATGGACAGGCTGCCGCACCAGCGTGACCTGGTGTTGCACCTGCCCGACCAGATCTACGCGCTCGACCGCCGCCTCGAGGAGGCGGTCAGGTACTCCTACGAGTTCTCCGTCGCCGGGGTTTCCACGCAAGGCCGCCCACGGGAGACAGCTGACGTGGGAGAGTCAGCCGCCATCGCCGCGGATCAAGTTCCTGAAGCCCCTGTCCCGGGGCGTTACGCCGCCATCGTCGAGCGCGCTAAGGAGCGGTTCAAGGTCGGCGACCTCTTCGAGGTGGTGCCGAGCCACGTGTTCCGCGCCCGGTGCGGGTCGCCGGCCAGGTTCTACGAGCGGCTGCGGGAGCGGAACCCGGCACCGTACGAGTTCCTGTTCAACCTCGGCGACGGGGAGCAGCTGGTGGGCGCCTCGCCGGAAATGTACGTGCGGGTGACCGGGGACCGGGTGGAGACCTGCCCGATATCGGGCACGATCGCACGCGGCGGTGACCCGCTGGAAGACGCGGCGAACATCGCCACGCTGATCGGCTCGGCGAAGGACGAGTCCGAACTGACCATGTGCACCGACGTCGACCGCAACGACAAGTCCCGGGTGTGCGTGCCGGGCAGCGTCAAGGTCATCGGACGGCGGCAGATCGAGATGTATAGCCGTCTCATCCACACCGTCGACCACATCGAGGGGCGGCTGCGGCCGGGGTTCGACGCGCTCGACGCGTTCCTGACCCACATGTGGGCAGTCACCGTCACCGGCGCGCCGAAGTCCTGGGCGATGCAGTTCATCGAGGACAACGAGGACGCGCCGCGGCGCTGGTACGGCGGGGCGGTCGGGAAGATCGGCTTCGACGGCTCTATGAACACAGGCCTCACGCTGCGCACGGCCCACATTTGCGGCGGTGTCGCCGCGGTCCGCGCCGGCGCCACGCTGCTGTATGACTCGGATCCGGACTCGGAAGAGCGGGAAACACACATCAAGGCTCGCGCCTTGATTGAAACCCTTCATGAGACGGAACGGACCGCGCCGACTCCCGACGCTCACGCCGCTGTCGTCGAGGAGCGGCGCCCCACGCGGGTGCTGCTCGTCGACCACCAGGACTCGTTCGTGCACACGCTCGGCGACTACTTCCGCCAGCACGGCGCCCGGGTGACGACGCTGCGCGCCGGGTTCGGCACGTCGATGCTTGACGAACTGGCGCCCGACCTGGTGGTGCTGTCGCCGGGGCCGGGCCGTCCGTCGGACTTCAAGTGCGAAGAGCTGCTGTGTGAGCTTGACGCGCGCAAGCTGGCTGTGTTCGGCGTGTGCCTAGGGTTGCAGGCGATGGTCGAGCACGCCGGCGGTGAGCTATCGCTGCTGCCCGAGCCGCAGCACGGCAAGCCGGGCAAGATCATGGTGCGGTCGCGGACGTCCCTGTTCACCGGGCTGCCGGCCGAGTTCACCGCCGCGCGGTACCACTCGCTGTACGCGGAAGAGGCGGCGGTCAAGGGCGGGTTCGCGGTGACGGCCGCCACCCCGGACGGCGCGGTGATGGCGATCGAGGACGAGGCGGCGGCCCGCTGGGCGGTCCAGTTCCACCCCGAGTCGATCCTCACCGCCGCGGGCCGTTCCGGCCACCAGGTGATCGCGAACGTCCTGGCTCTATGCCACGCCCGAGCCCAAGCGTGACGGCCTGCCGGCCGTGCGTGCTGCCGACCCGCCCCGCCGCCGCCCCGCCGCGCCGCCGACCCGCCGCGTCCCGGCACGGGCAAGCGCCCTCGCTGGCGTTGGCCCGGCAGATGAATGTCCCGTTCAGCTTGTTATTGGCAGCTGAACGGGACATTCATCCGGGCACGGTAGCTGCCGGCAAGGGAAGTATATCCGGACATAGCCGGACATAGCCCGCAAATCGGTCGGTTAGAAAACCATTCGCGATCATCGTCCCGAGTCACTTTCCCGAACAGGAGCGGCCGGCGTGACGAGAGCGGCGATTCAGAGCCGTTACTGGCACGCGGTTTCGCGGTCGGTCGCGTCTGTGCTACCCTAATCCGCACCACAACCCCACGGAGGTTCGCATGAAATCCATCCGGAAGCCCCTTGTCGCAATTCTGATCGGCTTGTCTCTGGTGTTCGGCGCGGCCGCGGCGATCTCAACCGCGACGCACGCGACGGCC
>DATMKQ010000469.1:0-32499 GCA_035571275.1 Trebonia sp. | reverse complement strand
CGAAGCGGATATCTATTGACAAATAGTGTCCAGGACGCTTATTTTGCCTGAGAGCGAGTTGCTGTTTGTAACGGATCGGGTGTAATGAGTAGCGGTCCCGTGGAATCGGAATGGCAGGGAGTAGCCGGGGCCTTCAGCAAGATTCCCGAGACTCGAAACGAGATCAGCGGGATCATCTACGGCTCGTCCATACAGGCACGCGATATCCACGGGAACGTGTGCATCTACGAGCACGCATCGAGTCTGCCTCCGCCAAGCCAGCTTCCGCCGCCCATCCGGCTCACGGGCAGGGCCCAAGACCTGGCGGCAATGGATGCCGCGCGGGGAAGCCGCGTGATCGTCGTGACCGGGCAGCCGGGTATCGGAAAGACGTCACTGGCCGTGCACTGGTGCCATGGCGTCCGTGAGGACTTTCCTGACGGGGTGCTCTACGAAGATCTCCATGGCTACGCACCCGACGGGCCGGGCCGTCCCGGAGACGCACTCGGCCGGTTCGTGCGAGCGCTCGGTGTCGGCCCGCGCGAGGTGCCGACGGAGCTAGCTGAGCTGACGGCCCTGTACCGCTCGCTGCTCGCAGACAAACGGGTGCTTGTGGTCCTCGACGACGCGCTTACCGCAGCCCAGGTCTCCCCGCTCCTTCCGCCTTCGACCGATAGCGCCGCCGTGGTGACAAGCAGGCGGCGCCTCGGCGGCCTCGCCACGCGTGGCGCGCGGATCATCCAGATCGACCGGCTTGCTTCGGACGCCGCTCTCGACCTGCTCAGCCGTACCCTCGGCGACGATCGGACGCTTGCCGAGCCCCAGGCCGCCCGCGATCTCGTCGAGCTCACAGCGAGGGTGCCACTGGCGCTATGCGTAGCGGGAGCACACCTCGCCGCTCGCACAAAGTGGCCGATCAGCGAGATGGTCGACGCGCTCGTCAACGAGCGCCGTCGGCTGGCCGCGCTCACGATGGAAGGTGATGTGGCGGTGCGGTCCGCGCTCGATGTCTCTTACCAGTCACTCGAACCAGAAGCGGCGCGGATGTACCGGCTGATGGGCCTGTTCCCTGGCGGCCGCTTCCGCAGTGCCATCGCGGCCGCGGCCGCGATGGTTTCCCATGCCGAGGCTAAGAGGCTGCTTGGCGTCCTCACCGACGCGAACCTGCTCGATGACGCCGAACGCGGAACCCACCGTTTCCACGATCTGACCAAGGTGCACTCCCGCGACGTGGCGTTGCGGGAGGAATCGCGGGCGGCGCGGGACGCCGCGCTGCGGCGCATGCTGGACTGGTACATGGCGGCGGTGACGACCGCCGGCCAGATCGTCGCACCGTACCGCCATGATCAGCACCGCGACATCCGGTACCCGCCGTCTGAGCCGGCCAGGTTCCCCGATGCCGGCAGCGCGCTGGAATGGCTGGATCATGAGCTGCCCGAGGTGATGACGGCGGCGCGGTCCGCGGCCACGCAGGGATTTCCCGCCGTGGCGTGGCAGCTTGCGGACGCGATGTGGCCTCTCTTCCTCTATAACGGCCGGTACGGGGAGCGTCTGGAATTCGACCGGCTAGGCCTGAAAGCGTCCCGTGATTGCGGTGATCGACTGGGCGAGGCGAAGATGCTCAACCGCATTGGGTTGGCCGTCATGGACCTCGGCCAGCTCGATGCCGCCGACACATACTTCCGGCAGGCGCTGCGAGCGTGGGAGCGTATGGGCAACGCTGACCGTGCGGCTGGCTGTATGCGCAGGCTCGGCTTCGTGGCTGTAGCCCGGCGCCGTACCGACGATGCTATTGACTACTTCACCAGAGCGCTGCGCACGTACCGTGAACTCGCCTCCAGTCGGAAGGTCGCTCTCACGCTGAGCGATCTCGGTGACGTGCTCACCAGCGCGGACCGTGCCGCGGAAGCGGTAGCCAGCCTGCGGGAGGCCAGTTCCCTCCTCGCTGACATCGCCGATCCGTACAATCAGGCTCTTGTCCGAATCAGGCTGGGCCTGGCTCTCGAGCACGCCGGGCAGCACGCCGCCGCCGACGGCGACCTGCGAACCGCGCTAGGCCGCATGCGGGACATTGGCTCGGCTCGCGGTGAGGCGGAAGCCCTGATGGCACTGGGCAGCCTCGCTGAGCGCGCCGGGCGGCCCGCGGACGCCCGGCAAAAGTACGAGGCCGCCGCGCAAATCCTGACCAGGATCAGCTCCCCGCGGACCGCGCAGGTTCGTGAGCGCCTGGCCCGGCTGGACGACCCTGGCGCCCCGGGCGCCCTGGGCGCTCTGGGCGGCCCGGGCCCGATATGAAGGTCCGCCTGCTGTCCCAGTGGCTCACCGATGTCCGTACCCGGTGCGTCCGCCGCAGATCGGCGAGCTCGGGCGCGGTCAGCGACGACGCGCCAGGGAGCGTGTCGCCGATCTTCCACCCGGCGTGCAGCACCGCTGCCTCGAGCGCGTCGACCGGATTGCCGGTGGCGAGCCACGCGTGCAGGAACGAGGCGAACAGCGCGTCTCCCGCGCCGGCGGTGTTCACCACTCCGCGCGGCGCCAGCGCCTCCGCGAGCACCACCGTGCCGTCCCGCAGGCCGAGCAGGCAGCCGTCGGGTCCGCGGCCCACGCCGACCACACCGCAACCGGGATACCGCCCGAACACCCGGGCAACCCAGTCCCGCGGCGAGCAAGGTAGTCGCTCGTGGCTACAGAACACGATGTCGGCGACCTCGAGCCACGGCCGGTTATAGGTGTCGTCGACGTCGGAGATCACGTGGGTGTCGACGGCGACCGGCACGTTCAGCTGTGTCGCGTGCCGGATGAGCGGGCGGACGAACCTCGCGTTCGTCAGCACCGCCAGGTCCGCGCCTTCGGCCTGCCTGATGAACGTCTCCGCGGGGTAGCCGACCGCGTTGACCGCGGCCAAGTACGGGAACCCCATCCTGCGGCCGTCGGCGGCCACCAGGACCACGCCGATCGAGGAGGCCCCGTTGTCGACGACGCCCTGGCCGAGGAGCCCGCCGGCGCTCAGATCCGCCCTGATCGCCAGGCCGGGCGGGTCGCGTCCGACGAGCGTGCACAGCTTCACTTCATCACCCAGCCTGCGCAGAATCTGTGCGACATGCCCCGCCGATCCCGTCACGCCCGCGCGCATCCAGGCTGGCGCCGCGGCGGCTGGCGCGTACTCCAGCGGAAACTCTTCGACGCCCACCGACATGTAAAGGCTGGTGACGCCGGCTACGACGATCTTGCTGGCCACTTCAATCACTCCACTGAGGGTTCTGGACGAGAACGGGAATGGCGGCCGGGCCGGCCGCGGGCACCGTGGCTGGCTGCGCGAGTCCCAGCGTGCGGTACATCAACCGCCGCATGTTCCGGTGGAAGCCGCCAGGCTCCGAGGTGACGCGTGCCGCCACCGCTTCGGAGACAGAAAACCCGGCCGTGGCGCTGGCGAACTGCTCCGCTAGCGGACGGTCCATGCGCAGCTGGGGAACTGACGCTGCCAGTAGGGCGCTCGCCGAGCCTGGAGCGATGTCGTCGCCGGCGAATTGAGCGAGAACGACAGGCACGCCGGCCGCGGCGGCGTAGACGCCGACCGAGCCCTGGTCGCACACGACCAGATCGGCCGCTATTAGCGTGCTCATCCAATCCGACATCGGCGGCACGAGCCCGAGCCCGCGGCTGACGGCGTCCGTTAGCCACGCGCGTACCTGGCGCGGACCATGACCAAACCAGACGTTCGGATGGATCAAGGTTACGACACGGTACTGCTCGGGGGGAAGTTCGGCGAGCATCCGTTCGATAAGGTCGGCCGCCTGGCCGAATAGTGACCGGGAACCCCAGGTGGACGTGGTCACCACGAGCTTGCGCGTGTCATCCACGCCGAGCGCACGACGGTACCGCGGCCGCAGGGACCGGCTCGCGAGTATCCGGTCATAGCACGGATCACCTGCCACCACCGCGACCGGCAGGGCCTGCGGGCACTGGCGGCCGAGCACAGCCAGATCGGCCCTGTGCGGCAAAACGATGGCCGCCGCCACCACGCTTCCGCCCTGAACGAGACTCTGCGGATCCAGTCCGTACACGCCGCGGCTCGCCACCGCACCGCCGGCTCGTGACCGCACCGCTAGCTTGTTATAGCTCGCGCCGTGCGGCATGACGATGAGCGGTGCGTGCAATTCGTGCACCGATCCGTAGGCGGCCGCCAGCGCCAGGTCGAATGTGATCCGGGTCGCCTGCTCCCATGAAATGATCAGGCCGCCGAGGTCGCGCAGCAGGTCGGATACGCCATTGCTGAAAACGTCCGGAGCGGCGGTGAAAATCACCTGGATCCGCAGGTCGGATTCCACTAGCCGAACGATGTCGGCGAGTCTCTGGCCAGTTGTCACCGTGTGCACCACTACGAGCACCGTCTTACATCCGGTGCGCGTACTCCATCGTTGAGCATCAAGGCCTATCGGCACCTGACGCCATTCCAAGCTAGACATGGCACTCTTTGGCCCTCCAGTAACTTTCGATCCGCCTTCGGTTCCACGATGCGGGCCGGGCCTGGGCGAAAACCTTGCAGCGCCCTTGACGGCATCTTGCGGCTATAAGCAACTATTCGGTAACGATCAGTGATCAACATGTTGACGGGTGAAATGGCGGGGAACGTGCCGACCTGAGAGCGTATGACGGAATTCACAGAGGGATCGGGGGCGATCGCGGTGGAGTTCCGCATACTGGGCCCCGTCGAACTGTGGGTCAACGGTCAGCGTTACGATCTCGGCTCCCCTAAGGAACGCTGCGTGCTCGCGATCTTGCTGTGGAGGGCCGGCCAGCCGGTTTCTTCAGACAGCCTCATCGACGTGGTGTGGGAAGGGAATCCACCCGACAGCGCTCTCGCCTCGCTGTACGTCTATATCTCACGGCTGCGCAGGGACCTGAAAAGCGCGGTGGGGGAGGACCGGGCGTGGCTGCGCCGACGCTCTGGTTACTACATCCTGGACGCGGGTTTCGACACGGTTGATCTCGGCCAGTTCCGCGAGCTGCGCAATCAAGCGCGCGCCGCGGTCGAGCACGGCGATGACGACCGGGCGGCCGCGCTGCTTCATGAGGCGGACGATCTGTGGCGGGGCACGCCGCTTACCGGCCTCGGCGGCACGTGGGCAGAAGGGGTACGCGCGCGCCTTGAGGAAGAACGGCTGGACGCGATTCGCGACCGGATCGAGTGTGAGCTACGCCTGGGCCGCCATGCGGCGCTGATCGGAGAAGTTTCCGATCTTGTCACCCAACATCCTTCTGACCAGGCACTCGTGAGCCATCTCATGATCGCCTTGTACCGCACGGGGCGGCTGAGCGAGGCCCTGGAAACTTACCGGCGCACCTACAGCCGTCTCGTCGAGGAAATCGGAAGCGAGCCCGTCGCGGCCCTGCGCCTCCTGCACCAGCGGATGCTCAACGCGGATCCGGAACTCGATGAACCACCCGCCCGGCAACTCCCGCCTGACCCGAAGCCGGACAGCCTGCCGCGAGACAATCCGCACTTCACTGGCCGCGCGGCCGAACTCGAGCAACTGTTTGGCCTGATCAACACCGAGTCTGGTCGGGGAAGCGTGACGGTGGTGGCGATCAGCGGTATGGCCGGGATCGGCAAGAGCACGCTCGCCATCCATGCCGCGCATCTTCTCGGCGACCGTTACCCGGACCGGTTCTACCTGCACCTGCACACACACGACCCGATCGAGGAACCCGTTGACCCCACGGCGGGTCTTGGCACACTGCTGCGCACCCTGGGCACGCCGCCCCAGGAACTTCCTGGCACGCTTGAAGAACGCGCCACGCTGTGGCGGACCAAGCTCGTGAACCGGCGGGCACTGATAGTTCTCGAAGACGCCGACAGCTCGGACCAGATCCGGCCTCTGCTGCCGGGCTCCTCCAGTTGCCTGGTCCTTATTACCTGCCGTCGGCGGATGATCGGGCTACCCGGCATATTCTGGGTCCCCCTTAACGTAATGCGTCCAGACGAGGCGGCATCCCTGTTCGTCCGCGTCGCGGGTTCCGAACGGGTCCAGGACCCTATCGCGATCTCGCGTATCGTGGGCATGTGCGGTTATCACCCCCTTGCGATTCAGCTCGCGGCCGGCCGATTCCGTAATCATCCCGCTTGGAGCATCGTAGACCTCGCGGCTCGTTTGCTGCGCAGCCAGCAACGTCTGGGCGAAATCAGCGCTGAAGACCGGGAACTAGCTGGCTCGCTGGATCTCTCGTACCGCTATTTGACTAGTGATCAGCAAAGGCTGCTCCGCCAGCTCGCGCTGCATCCCGGTCTCGATTTCTCGGTCTACGCCGCCGCGGCCGCCGCGGACAGCGGATCACTCGCGGCGACCGAGCGGGCCCTCGATGTGCTGCTCGATCATCACCTGCTCGAAGAGCGGGAGCCCGGCCGCTTCACGTTCCATGACCTGGTCCGCGAATACGCACGCCAGCTTTCCGAGCTCGAAGACAGCGAGCAGGACAGGCAGCGTACCGTGAACCGGATGCTCGACTACTATCTTTGCCTGGCCGATCGGGCAGATCGTGTCGCTTACCCATTTCACCGTCGGCTGGACGCCATTTTCACGTACATTCCCGCGAGCTTGCCCTCGTTTACCGGCCGCGACGATGCCAGGAAATCGGTAGAGGCGGAGCGCGCTAACCTGCTGCGGGTCATGCAGTACGCCGGCCGGCATGGCTGGCCGACGCACGCTGCCCTGCTTCCGCATGTTCTTGCGGGGTTCCTGGACACCTGGGGTTACTGGGAGCATGCTGCGACCGCCCATCGCCTGGCGGTCGGCATCTGGCGGGAAACGGGAAATCGCGCGGGCGAGGCCAGAGCATTGACCGAGTTGTGTTTCATCCTGAGTCGGACGAGTGGCTATGCTGAAGCCCTAGAATGCGCGTACGACGCGCTAAGGATTGCCGGCGCCCGGGCGGACCGGGTCGGCGAGGCCGACATCCTCGACTGTATGGGCCTGATCCTGTGGCAGTCATCGCGTTTTCAGGAAGCGCTTTCGCGGCATGATGAAGCGCTCGCCATATGGCGTTCGATCTATGACCGGCACGGAGAAGCCGACGCTCTCGGCCACGGGGCGATTCCGTTGCTGCATATCGGCCGGTACGAGGATGCCCTGACGCGGCTGAATGAGGCTCTCCTGATCTACCAGGAGACCGGAGATCCCAGCGGCGAGGCCAACACGCTGAACAACATAGCCGAAGTCCAGCAGCAAAGAGGCTTTCATGATGAGGCGTTCGACTACTACCAGCGAGTGATGATAATCGTCCGCGGACTGGGGGACCGGCAACGAGAGGCCATCCTGCTCAATAATATCGGCAACCTGTGCCAGAGTGCCGGACAGTATGACCGGTCACTGAAACACTATCGAAACGCACTGCGCATATACCGCGACATCGGCGACCGCCGGTGTGAATCTGACGCTCTCAACAACATAGGAATGGCCTTTTACCATGTCGGTCATTACGGAGAAGCCCTTAATCATCATCACAAAGCTCTCGTCCTCGCGCACGAACTCGCGGAACCGTACCAGGAGGCTAGGTCCCATTGCGGCACGGGTAACGTCCACCTTGAGACCGGGAACCATTCCGCGGCACTCAACGACTACCGCTCGGCGCTGGAGATCAGCCGGCGGATCGGTGACGTCTACCAGGAGGCGCTCGCCTGGGACGGCCTCGGGAACGTTTTGCTGCAGACCGAAGGCGGCGCGGCCGCGAGGAAGCACTGGCGCAAGGCGCTCGACCTCTTCGAACAGATCGGTGTGCCTGAGGCGCGGTCCGTGCGCAACCGGCTACGAGCGGCTGGAGCGACCGCTTCCCAGGCGTGACCGAGGACTATACGGAGGCGCGGCATGACCGACCCGGTCACCTTGGCGATAGCGACCGCGGTCGCGGGCAAAACCGCGGAGTCTTTGACCGACCAGGCCAGGGACTGCCTGACGGCGCTCGTGCGGCGGATACGGGAGAAGTTCCTGGACCAGCCCGCGGCGCGAGCGGCGCTCGAAGCCGCGCGGGACGAGAAAGGCTCCGCCGAGCTCGCCCGCGCGCTGGATCTGGCCTGCGAGCGGGACCCGGAGTTCGGCGCGCAGATCCGCGCGCTGTGGGAGCAGATCCGTGCGGCGGCCGCCGGGGACAACGGCGTCGTCAACGTGTTCTCCGGACGCGCGGACAAGGTCGTCCAGCTTCGCGACGTCCACGGCGACGTGCACATCGCCTGAACCGGGGACCGCGCCAGCGTCTAGCCCGGAGTGAACCACCCTTCGTTCGGAAAAAAGAATGATATTTATCCTGAACGGAGGGTGGTGTCACTATCCGCCTCCGCTCGCCGCGTCACCGTGCCCGGCGCGCGCGGGGGTAGGGCTAGCATTACCCCGCATCCGGAAGACCGGATGATGGCGGGCGCCGACCCCGATGGCCTAGCGTCACTTGCATGTACTTCGTTCGGGACCTAGTGTCGCCGCGCACCTGGCTGGCGTTCATCCACCACTTCATCGGCGTGTGCGTCGGCGCCGTTGTCGTCTGGATCGTCGTGCCCGGGCTCGTGTTCGGCGCGCTTGGCCTCCCGGTGGCACTGGTCGGCATGCCGATACTCGGCACCACGCTGCGGTTTACCGACTGGTTTGCCCGCGCCGAGCGGGCGAGGTTCGCGGTTACGCTCGGCGAACGGATCCCCCCCTGGCCAGCGGGCACGCGCAGCGGGTACCGGCTGCGGCTGCTGCCGCGCTTGGCCAAGCTCAGCGAGCGTGCTACCTGGCGCGAGGTGAGCTACGCGGTGCTGCGCGGGCCGCTCAGCGCGGCGGCCGCGTTCGTCACGCTAGGCGTATGGGCCTTCGGGCTGATCATGGTCACGCTGCCGCTGTTCGACTGGTCGCTGCCAGGCGGCGGCTTCCACGTTGACGGCAGCACGCTGCACGAAACGAAGGCCGTGTTCGTGGCAGTGGCCGGCCTGCTCGTGCTGCTAGCCGCGCCCCAGGTGACCAGGGGCCTGGCGGTCGCGGACGCAGCGCTGGCCCGGCAGCTGCTCGGGCCGCCAGGCGGCCTGGCCGCCCGCGTCGCCGAGCTTGAGCTCAGCCGGGAGCGGGTGGTGGACGCGGCCGAAGCAGAACGAAGGCGGATCGAGCGCGACCTGCACGATGGCGCGCAGCAGCGGCTGGTCGCGCTCGCGATGGAGCTGGGCCGCGCCAGGGCGAGGTTCAGCGACGACATCGACGCGGCGAGGGACCTGGTCGACTCGGCTCACGCGCAGGCGAAGGCCGCGCTGACCGAGCTGCGGGACCTGGTCAGGGGAGTGCACCCGCCCGTCCTGACCGATCGCGGCCTCGATGCCGCGCTATCCGGCCTGGCCGCGCGCAGCCCGGTGCCCGTCGAGGTGCACGTCGACATGCCGGTCCGGCCGAAGCCGCTGGTGGAGGCCGTCGCCTACTTCGTCGTCGCCGAGGCGCTCACGAACGTCGCGAAGCACTCGCGGGCCAGCCAGGCGAAGGTCGTGGTCGAGGGGCACGGCTATCCCGGCACGCTCGCCGTCATGATCAGTGACGACGGAATCGGCGGCGCCGACCCGAATGGCGCGGGGCTTTCCGGCCTGGCTAACCGGGTCAGCGGCGTCGATGGCCGGCTGACCGTGGAGTCTCCGTACGGCGGGCCGACGATCATCGCGGTGGAGCTGCCATGCTCCGGGTAGCGATCGCGGAGGACTCTGTCCTGCTGCGCGAGGGGCTGACCCGCCTGCTGGCGGAGGCCGGCCATCAGGTTGTCGCCGCCGCGACCGATGCCGAGGAGCTGATGCGCGCCGTGGATGCGTGCGGCCCCGACGTGTGCGTCATCGACGTCAGGATGCCGCCGACGTTCACCGACGAGGGGCTGCGTGCCGCGCTCGTGATCCGTAACCGGTGGCCGGACACGGGCGTGCTCGTCTTGTCGCAGTGGGTGGAAGAACGGTACGCGACCGAGCTGATCGCGGGGAGTCCGCACGGCGTCGGGTACCTGCTCAAGGACAGGGTGGCCGACGTGTCGGAGTTCCTCGACGCGCTGCTGCGGGTAGCCGACGGCGGCAGCGCGCTGGACCCCGAGGTCGTGGCCCAACTGCTCGCCCGCAGCCGCCACCCCCTCAGCGTGCTGACGAGCCGCGAGCGCGAAGTGCTCGCGCTGATGGCAGAAGGCCGGTCCAACTCCGATATCGCCGAGACGCTGATCGTCAGCGGCGGCGCCATCGGAAAGCACATCAACAGCATCTTCAGCAAGCTCGGACTCGCGTCGGGCGAGCACGGACACCGCCGCGTGCTCGCGGTCCTCCATTACCTGAATGGGATCACCTCATGATCAATTTCTTGCCGGCCGCCGCCCAGCCCGCTGCTCGCGAGCTGCTCATGACGCCCGCGCGCCGGATCATCCTGCTGCTGGGCGTCCCGCTCTCGCTCACCCTGCTCGCCTGGACCTGTTTCGGGATCATCAGCAAGGCATCCCAGGGAAGTTACACGGTGAACTACTCCCCGGTGCGCGTCAGCGGCGGGCTCGCCATGAACGTGTACGGCGGTGATGTGACCCTGCAGGGCGGCGTCGCGCCAAGCGCGGCGCAGTTCACCGGCGCAGGCACCGTCTGGTACGGCCTGACCTACTCAGGCCAGCGCCCTACTCTCGCGACGGCGCAGACGGCGGCCGGGACCAGGATCGATTTCGCCTGCCCCGGTTTCAACTGCGCGCTCAGCTCAACCGTCGACGTTCCGCCGCAGGTGCCCGTGACGGTGACGAGCAACGGCGGCAACGTGACGGCGACCGGCATATCGGACGCGACCCTGCAGACCGGAGGCGGAAACCTGACAGTTGACGGGCTGACCGGCGACGTCAGCCTCAACACCGACGGACAGAATGGTCCTTTCCCCGGTGGGAACGTCGCCGGCACACTGGCGGCGCAGAACATAACCGTGGACAGCGGTGGCGCCAGCGTCGACCTCCAGCTCAGCACGCCGCCGTCGAACCTGAACGTCACCACGGAGGGCGGCAACGTGACGCTGCAGCTGCCCGGCGGCTACAGCTACCGCGTCGACAACATCCCCGAGACGGTGGACCAGATCGACCAAAACGGCCCCGGCCAGCCGTCCGCGATCACAGTGACCACCAGTTCCTCGTCCCACTACAGGATCACCGTCAACGCCGACGGCGGCGCCGTCACGATCGACTAGCGACTGCGAGGGCGGTCTCGCGATGTCCCCCGCTGGCGCGCGAACTGCGGCTATGACAGGTAATCGGTGGTCCGGCAGCCGAATTCGATGAACGTGGATCGCTTTCCATGGCGGGCCATGGAAAGCGATCCACGTTAGCGCGAGTCGGAGCACCTAGCCCAGCGGGAAGATGCACGGACCAGCGGTGAACCGCGGCGCGAGGGTCCTGCTGGTGCGAAGGGTGCTTGCGGGGCGCGTGGTGTCCTGTCGCGGGGCGGCCCTGCTTCCGGATCTTGTCGTCAGTTAGGCATGGCCGCGGAACCGGGCATGCTGGATCCGCGGCGCCCCCGCGCCCGGCAGGGGACCCGGCTGTTCCTAACTCTCGGAGGGGACTGCCATGACGTGCGTCTCCGTGAAGTCGCGCATGCCCTCGCGGCCTAGTTCGCGGCCGATGCCGCTCTGGTTGAACCCGCCGAAGGGCGCCCTCTCGTCTACCGCGGTCGCGTTGTGGTTGTTGAAGAAGGTGACACCGGTGCGGAGCTGCTTGGCGATCTTCATCGCATGCTCGGTGTCGGCCGACCACACCGACGAGCAGAGCCCGGACCATGTCTGGTTGGCGAGCGCGACGGCCTCTTCCTCGCTGTCGTAGGCGATGACGGGCAGCGACGGTCCGAACTGTTCCTCGTTCACGATCCCCAGCTCAGGTGCCGGGTTGAGGACCAGCGAGGGGAGCAGGTAGTTACCGCTCGCGGGGTCGACGGAGCACTCGCCGAACGTCAGGACCTCCGCGCCGCCCGCCCGCGCCTGCTCGTTCAGCCCGGTGACGTAGTCACGCTGCCGCGCGGTGTTGAGCGGGCCGAACGTGGTCGCCGGGTCGAGCCCCGGGCCGACCTTCGCGTTTAGCAGCGTGCCCCGCAGCCCGTCCACGACCTCGTCGTACCGGCGGCGCGGCACGTACAGCCGCTTGAGCGCCATGCAGACCTGGCCGGTGGTCATGAACGTCGCGCCGCTCATCCTCGCGAACGCGGCTTCGTCCAGGTTCGCGTCCTCGAGCACGACCGCGGGGTCGTTGCCGCCAAGCTCGAGCGTCACGTTCGCCAGGTTGGCGGCCGCCATCGCCATGATCCGCTTCCCGCCGCCGACACTGCCGGTGAAGCACACGTGCCTGACGCGTGGGTCGCCGACCACGATCGGGCCGACCACGTCGTCGGCGCCCGTGACGACGTTCAGCACCCCGGGTGGGAGCTTGGGCACGACGTGCTGGAGGGTCCGCACCGAGGACAGCGGCGTGCTGGGCGGCGGCTTCACGATCACGGTGTTGCCGGACATCAGCGCGGCCGGCAGGGACGCCGCGAGGATCGCGAGCGGCCAGTTGAACGGGTAGATGATCGTGACCACGCCGGCCGGGAGTTTCGTGATCGTGGTGCTGAACGGCGGGCCGGCGATGTGCTCGGCGACGTCGAGCTCCGGGGCGTACTCGGCGGCCTGGTGGAACCGTCCGGCGAAGACCATCAGGTCGATCGCGGCCTCGAACCTGACCTTGCCGTTCTCGCGGGACAGGATCTCGGCGCGCGCGTCGGCGTCGGAGTCGAGGCCGTCCAGCGCCTTGAGTACGATCCCGACGCGCTCGGCGGCGGACAGCGCCGCCCAGGCCGGCCAGGCCGCCGCTGCGGCCGCGACCGCGTCCAGGGCGTCGTCAGCCGAGGCCGAGGCGGCGTGCCCGATGATCGCGCCCGTGTGCGCGGGGTCGTAGACGGGGAAGGTGGCGGCGGTGCGCCGCTCCTCGCCCGCGATCAGCAGCGGGGTGCTGATAAGGCCCTCAGCCGCCACGCCATCACTTGCGGTTATCATCGATCTTCGTCCTTTGCGGCTAGAAATCCGTGCCCTGGTAAGCGGCCGTCGGGCCGTCGAGCAGCATTGCCTTGGACTCCAGGAACGGCAGCAGGCCGTCCACCCCGCCTTCGCGGCCGATGCCGGACTGCTTGAACCCGCCGTGCCCCATGTCGAAGTCCGACTTGAACCCGTTGTGGCCGATTGCCCCGGTTCGCATCTGCCCGGCGACCTCGCGCGCCCGTTCGACGTCGTTGGTGTACACCGCGCCGTGCAGCCCGTAGATCGTGTCGTTGGCGATGCGCACCGCGTCGTTCTCGTCCTCGGCCGGGATCACGGACAGGACCGGCCCGAAGATCTCCTCCTGCGCGATCACCGACCTGTTGTCGACGTTGCCGAAGACGGTGGGCTCGACGTACCACCCCCGGTCGAGGTCCTTCGGCCGGCCGCCGCCGGTGGCGAGAACCGCGCCGGCCTCGACGCCCTTCGCGATATAACCCTCCACCCGGGTCCGCTGCCGCTGCGCCGCGAGCGGTCCCATCTGGCTGCTCGCGTCGAACGGGTCGCCGACCTTGACCTTGGAGAACGCCGCGGCGAGCGCCTCGACCATCTCGTCGTGCCTGGGCCTGGTGACCACGATCCTGGTGAGCGACGCGCAGACCTGGCCGGACAGCAGGCATTCGGCCATCGCCAGCGACTGTGCGGCGGTCTCGATGTCCGCGTCGTCGAGGATGACCGCGGCGGACTTCCCGCCGAGCTCCAGGGTGCAGCGGGCGATCCGCTCGCCGCAGATCGAGGCGATGCGGCGTCCGGCGGCGGTGGACCCGGTGAAGGTGATCTTGTCGACCCGGGGGTCGCGGACGAGCAGTTCTGAGACCTCACGGTCGGCGGTGACCACGTTGAGCACCCCGGCCGGCAGCCCGACCGCCTCGGCGGCCTCGGAGATCACGTACCCCTCGCCGGGCGCCTCGGGAGAGGACTTCAGGATGACCGTGCACCCGGCGATCAGCGCCGGGGCGAGCTTCATGCTGATCAGGCCCATCGGGGCGTTCCACGGAATGATCGCACCGACCACGCCTACCGGCTCCTTCACGACGAGCCCGAAGCCGCCGCGGGCCGGCCGCCTCGGCGTCTCCCAGGCGAACGTGTCGGCCAGGTCCGCGTAGTAGTTGAAGGTGTGCCTGGCCCCGAACGCCGCGCCGCCCGCGACGGTCCGCAGCACGCCCGACTCCCGCGGCCACATTTGCGCGATGTCCTCGGCCCGCTTGACCACCTCTTCGCCGAGCGCGCGCAGGTACGCCGCCCGTTCGGCGTGCGTCAGCCGCGGCCACGGGCCTTGGTCGAACGCCGCCCGCGCGGCGCCGACTGCCCGGGAAATGTCGGCCGCCTGGGCCTCGGCCACGGTCAGATAGACGTCCTCGGTGTGCGAGTCGATGACGTCGATCGTGGCGGCGGACGAGGGCGTCACCCATTCCCCGCCGATGAAGAAGCGATCCGCGTGCCGGATCGGCGCCTTGATCTCGTCCGCTAGGCCCATCTGATGCCTCCGCGTTGTAGTCCCAGTGTGACTACGAGCCTAGGGGCGGGCCGGCCGGCCCGCCTAGAGGCCGCCTGACAAGTTGGCGGCAGGTCCAGTTGGGCGATCCGACAAAGGTCGCGGGGAGGGGACGATTCCGCTACCGTGGTCCCACTGTGACCACCGAGAGCCGGGAGAGCGAACGATGGCGTTTCTCGACGCGGAATACTGGCGGGGCCGGGTCTACTCCGGCGGCTGGGTCACCCCGGCCGGCGGCGAGGCCGCTGTCACAGAGCCGGCGACAGGCAACGTGCTCGGCCGGACCGGGATAGCCGCCCCGTCCGACGTCGCCCGCGCCGCGCGGCTGGCCGCCGCGGCACAGCCGGCCTGGGCCGCCACTCCGCACACCGAGCGGTCGGCGCTGCTGCGCCGCGCGGCCGGCATCTGGCTGGCGAACGCCGCGGAGATCGAGCAGTGGGTCATCAGGGAGAGCGGCAAGATCGGGCCCGCCGCCCAGTTCGAAACACACGTCGCGACCGGCGAAGTCTACGAGGCGGCTACGCTGCCGTCCCGGCCGTACGGTGAGCTGATCCCCAGCGAGCAGCCCCGGCTCAGCTTCGCCGAGCGGGTTCCCGCCGGGGTGGTCGGCGTGATCGCGCCGTTCAACTTCCCGCAGATCCTGGCCATCCGCTCGGTGGCTCCCGCGCTCGCGCTTGGCAACGCTGTCGTGCTCAAGCCTGACCCGCGCACCGCCGTCTGCGGCGGCGTGGCGCTCGCCCGCGTCTTCGAGGAGGCAGGGCTCCCCGAGGGCCTGCTGCATGTGCTGCCGGGCGGCGTGGACGCCGGGGAGGCCGTGATCACCGACCCGCTGGTCCGGATCGTCTCGTTCACGGGATCGACCGCCGCGGGCCGCCGCGTCGGCGAGCTCGCCGCCCGTCACCTCAAGCGCGTCCACCTCGAACTAGGCGGGAACTCCGCGCTGATCATCCTCGACGACGTCGACCTGGACCGGGCGGCGTCCGCCGGCGCCTGGGGATCGTTCCTGCACCAGGGCCAGATCTGCATGACCACCGGACGCCACCTGGTGCATGAGGCCATCTACGACGATTACGTCGCGGCGCTGGCCGCCAAGGCGGCGCACCTCCCGGTGGGCGACCCGGCCAGCGGCCAGGTCGCGCTCGGGCCGATCATCGACGAGCGCCAGCGGGACAAGGTCCACGCGCTGGTCACCGGCAGCACCGATGCTGGCGCGAAGCTCGCGGCGGGCGGCACGTACGACGGCCTGTTCTATCGGCCCACCGTGCTGGCTGACGTCACCCCTGAGATGCCCGCCTACGCCAACGAGGTATTCGGTCCCGTCGCCCCCGTGGTGCGGTTCGCCAGCGCCGACGAGGCCGCCGAGCTCGCGGCACGCACCCAGTACGGCCTCTCGCTCGGCATCCTCACCAGGGACGTCATGCGCGGCCTTGACCTGGCCCGCCGCATCCCGACCGGCATCGTGCACATCAACGAGCAGACGGTCGACGACGAGCCGAACGTGCCGTTCGGCGGGGTGCTCGACTCAGGAACGGGGACCCGCTTCGGCGGTACCGCCAACCTCGACGCCTTCACCGAGACACGCTGGGTCACTATGCGCGGCGACATCGCCCCTTATCCGTTTTAGCCAGGTAGGCCGCCACGGCCGCGAGGCCGCTACGCTCGATGCCATGGACGAGCAACCATCACTATCGGTGCCTGAGTGGCTCGCGCTCTCCATCCTCAGCCAGCAGCCTCAGCACGGTTTCGCGCTGGCCCAGCTAACGGCGCCCGACGGTGAGCTCGGCCGAGTCTGGCACATTCCGAAGGCCGTCATCTATCGTTCGATCGGCCGCCTCCTCGACCTCGGCCTGATCGAGCCCGAGGGCACGGAGCAGGGCCTGGGACCACAGCGGACCCTGTACGCCCCGACGCCGGAGGGCCGCGCCGCCGCGCGGCACTGGCTCCGGACTCCGGTGGAGCACGTGCGGGACATCCGTTCGCAGCTGTTGCTCAAGCTGGCCCTGCTCGACCGTGCGGGAGAGGATCCCGCCGAACTGCTCCGCACGCAGCGCGAGGTCCTCAAGCCGATCGTCCGCGCGATGGAGGCCAAGTGCGAGGGCACCGGTTTCGACGCGGTCCTGATCGCTTGGCGCAAGGCGACGGCGCGGGCCGCGCTCGACTTCCTCGACATGATCACAAGTCCCTAGCGCTGAAGAGCTTTCGGAATCGGTTGGCCGGCGTCAGCGGTCAGTCGCGGATGGCCAGCGCGAAAAACCGGTCCGCGGCGTCGTCGTAGGTGGTCAGCCGCCATCCGGAAGCCCGGGTCAGGCGCTCAAGCGGAACGGCGGCCAGCGGCTCGTCCGGGCTCAAGGTCCGGCCGTGCCGGGCGGCCAGCGCCGCACGCCCTGACGGGTGGAAGAGCACGAGCAGCCCGCCCAGCCGGGTGACCCGGCCGAGTTCCGCCAGCCCGGCTTCGGTGTCGGGCAGGTGGTTGACAAGCCCGGCGGCGAACACCGCGTCGGCGCAGGCGTCGGCGAGCGGCAGCCTGCGGGCGTCGGCTAGTACGAGGCCGGCGTCCCCGCGCCGGCCCGCGCAGCACGCTTCGCGCAGCATTTCCGGTGTGACGTCGATCGCGATCACGGCGCCGTCCGGGCCGACCGCCTGGCGCAGGGCGGGCAGCGCCCGGCCGGTGCCGCAGCCGACGTCGGCCACGGTGCCGCCCGGGGGAATGCCCGCCTGGGCGACGGCGGCGGCATACGCGGGCATGTCGTCGCCGAACTTGGTATCCCAGGTGGCGGCCCTGGCGGCGAAAAACGCGCGTGTCTCCGCGAGGTACCTGCTGGCGCCAGTCACTGCCGGCTGGGCCGGAAGCAGCGGCTCAGAGGAGGGCATTCCCCCATCATGCAGATTCGGGGCATTGCCAGGCAAGTTCCATCAGATGCGGTATCCAGGGCAGGCCGCTGACCGCAAATGCGATCGGTGAGAACGCGCCGCACCAGCCTGCGTTACAGTCGCAGCGTGCCCGTTTTCCGGATCAGGGAAGCCGCCGATTTGCTCGGGGTTAGCTACGACACGATGCTGCGGTGGGCCGACAGCGGCCGCATAGGCAAGACCACCGACGCTGCGGGCCGGCTGGCGGTCGACGGTGCCTCCCTGGCCGAGTTCGCCCGGGAGCGGGCCGAAGCCGCCGCGACTGGCGCCGTCGGGCACGCCCCGGTGGCCGCCCAATCGATCCGCAACCGGTTCACCGGCCTGGTAACGAGGGTGGTGAAGGACACCGTGATGGCCCAGGTGGAGATCCAGGCCGGGCCGCACCGGTTCGTGTCGCTGCTCAGCCGCGAGGCGGCCGACGAGCTTGGCCTCGAGCCCGGAATGCTCGCCGTGGCCGCGGTCAAGTCGACCAACGTCTCCGTCGAAATCCCCGCGACTCGGCGATACCAGGCATCCTGACCGAGGGCGCCAACGTGGACTGAAGACGCCCCCGGCGGTGACCCTTGTGCCGGCCCTCCCTCTGATGTCTCATTGTGACTACGTCAACGGCCCGGCTGACATGGCCGCGGCCAGCGCGCGGCCACTGCTGGCTAGCCGCAACGGGGTGGCTGCCTCCGCCGCGCGGCGAGGGAGATGAATACCCATGACAGTGACCGTGGACCGCAGCGTCGAGGAGTTCACAAGCACTCCGAGGCAGCTGTTCATCGACGGCCAGTGGGCAGCCGCGGCGTCAGGCAAGACGTTCGAGACGCCCAACCCGGCCACCGGGCAGACCCTGGCCAGTGTCGCGGAAGGCGACGCCGAGGACATCGACAAGGCCGTCCGCGCGGCCCGCCGGGCGTTCGACGACGGTCCGTGGGGGAGGCTGACCGCCAGTGAGCGAGGCCGGATCGTCTGGCGGATCGGTGACTTGATCCTCGAGCACGCGCAGGAACTCGCCCAGCTCGAGTCGCTGGACAACGGCAAGCCGTACCCGGTCGCGCTGGCCGCGGACATTCCGCTGGCCGCGGACTTGTTCCACTACATGGCCGGGTGGGCGACGAAGATCGAGGGCAACACGATCAACATCTCGGTGCCGTACATGCCGGGGGCGAACTTCCACTCCTACACGCTGCGCGAGCCGGTCGGTGTGGTCGGCCAGATCATCCCGTGGAACTTCCCGTTGCTGATGGCGGCGTGGAAGCTGGGGCCCGCGCTGACCACGGGCAACACGGTGGTGCTCAAGCCGGCCGAGCAGACTCCGCTCACGGCGCTCAAGCTGGCCGAGCTGATCGCGGAGGCGGGCGTGCCGGACGGCGTGGTGAACGTTGTCACCGGCTTCGGCGAGACCGCCGGCGCCGCTCTCGCGGCGCATCCGCAGGTGGACAAGGTCGCGTTCACCGGGTCCACCGAGGTCGGCAGGCTGATCGTGCAGGCCGCCGCGGGGAACCTGAAGAAGGTCAGCCTCGAGCTTGGCGGCAAGTCGCCGAACATCGTGTTCGACGACGCGTCGCCCGCGGCGGTCGAGGGCGCGGCGAACGCCATCTTCTTCAACCACGGTCAGTGCTGCGTCGCCGGCTCCCGGCTGTTCGTCCAGGAAGGCCGGTTCGACGAGGTCGTCGAGGGCGTCGTCGAGATCGCTAAGTCGATCAGGCTCGGACCTGGCATGGAGTCGGGCACGCAGATGGGCCCGCTGGTCTCCGACGAGCAGCTACGCCGTGTGACCGGGTACCTCGAATCCGGCCTGTCCGATGGCGCCACCGCCGTCACGGGCGGCGCCAGGTACGGCGACGAGGGCTACTTCGTCCAGCCCACCGTGCTGACCAACACCAGCCCGGACATGAAGATCGTCCGCGAGGAGATCTTCGGCCCGGTCGTGGTGGCCGCGCCGTTCGCCAGCCTCGACGACATCGCGGCCCAGGCGAACGACACCGAATACGGCTTGGGGGCCGGCATCTGGACCCAGGACATCTCCAAGGCACACGCCCTGGCCAAGAAGATCAGGGCCGGCACGGTCTGGATCAACTGCTACAACGTCTTCGACGCGCCGCTTCCGTTCGGCGGCTACAAGCAGTCCGGCTGGGGCCGTGAGATGGGCCACGAGGTGCTTGAGGCTTACACGGAGGTCAAGGCCGTAACCACGCTGCTGTAGGCACTGCTTGCCCGCGGAGGGTCGCCAGGCATTTATCCCGAACGGTGTCGTGGCGACTCTCCCGGGCACGTGCGATCCCCTATCGGGCGTGCCGGTACACTTGTCCACAAAATTCACTCATTTCACTCAGATTACGGCCGGTGTCTGGAACGTTCCTGACATCAACTTCGGCAGTATGATCATCCTGCCTGTGGACGGCACGTGGCGGGAGGCGGAACATGCGCGGAGGGGGTGTCCGTGGGGCGCTGAACCGCGTGCGCCGGTGGGCGAGATCCTCGTGGATCGACATCGTCTGGGCGGTATTCGTCCTGGTGAACCTCGCGGCGATGCACGCGATGAAGGCCTGGTCGACGATCCCGTTCCTGGTCATCTGGGTCAGCCTGACCGTTGTTTACGGTTTCCGGATGTGGCGGCTTCAGCCAGCCCTGCTGACGGTCGCGGTGGTGACGTTCGCCACCGGCGGGATCATCGTGGCGCAGGTCGTGGACGGGCAGCAGGACGCGGACTACCTGGTCGAGGTCCCGCTTGTCGCGCTGATGTTCCTGGCTATGGTCTGGCACGGCCGGCGGCGCCAGGCGGCGCTCGTGGAGCGGCTCGCGGCGATGGAAGAGGTCCAGCGGGTATCCCAGGAGAACCTGCGGCTGCTCGAACAGCAGCGGCTGTTCCTGCTTGACGCCTCGCACGAGCTCGGCACGCCGATCACGGTGGCGCTCGGCCACGCCGAGCTCATCGAGCAGGCCGCGACCGACAAGGGACTGGCCGATGACGCCCGGGTGGTCGTCGGCGAGCTGGGGAGGCTGCGCAGGCTGTCGAGCCGCCTGCTGCTGCTCGCCAGCGCGGGAAACCCGGGCTTCCTCGACATCGCGCCGCTGGGCATCGACTCGGTGGTCATCGACGCGCTCGACCGCTGGGGGTATACCCCGCGGCGGTGGCGGCTCGGCGAGGTGGCGGAGGCGACCGTGCTCGGCGACAGGGACCGGCTATCGGTCGCGCTCGACGCGCTGCTCGAGAACGCCATCGCGCACACGGGGACCGACGACACGATCGAGCTCAGCGCCCGGATGGCAGACGGCAGTGCGGTGCTGGCCGTGACCGACTCGGGCTGCGGGATCCCCGAGGCGGACCTGGAGCGGATATTCGGCCGCTTCGCGCGGGCCAAGCCCTTCCGCAGCCGCGAGTTCGGCGGCTTCGGGCTGGGCCTGCCGATCGCGGCCGCGATCACGGAAGCCCACCACGGCCAGGTCCGCGTGCACAGCACAGTCGGCCAGGGCTCGACATTCGAGCTGGTGATACCGGTGGCGGTAGAGGCGGCGGCCACCGCGGGCGGCGCGCAGGCGTCACCGGTGGCAAGTCAGGGAAGGCTGCCGTTGTCGGGCGCGAACGGGTTGCAGGACGCGGTTTAATCGCGCTAATCGCGCGCGACGAGGGGGAGGCGGTTATGACGGCCGGCGAGATCACAGCGGACGGGCGCACCCGCGTCCTGGCGGACGGCGGGCGGCTGCCCATGCTCGGCCTCGGCGTGTGGCAGGTGCCGAACGGACCCGTCACGGTCAACGCCGTCCGCTGGGCCCTCGAGCTGGGTTACCGGCACATCGACACCGCCCAGGCGTACGGCAACGAGGAGAGCGTGGGCCGCGCGCTGCGGGAAAGCGGCGTGCCGCGCGAGGACGTGTTCCTCACCACGAAGTTCTATCCGGGACACCGCGACCCCGTCGCCGAAGCCGAACAGAGCCTGCGCCGCCTTGGCGTCGACCAAGTGGACCTGTACCTGGTGCATTGGCCGCAGCGCGGGCCGACCTGGGCCTGGCCCGGGATGGAACGGGCCCGCGAGCGCGGCCTGACCCGATCCATCGGCGTATCGAACTTCAGCGTCCGCGAGCTGGACAAGGTGGTCCGCGCGGGGTCGGTCGTCCCGGCCGTCAACCAGATCCAGTTCAGCCCGTTCTGGTACCGGCGCGCGCTGCTCGAGGCGTGCGCGCGGTACGGGGTGGCCCCCGAGGCCTACAGCCCGCTCGGCACCGGCCGCCACCTGTCGCACCCGGCGATCCGGCAGATCGCGCAGCGGGTCGGCCGCACCCCCGCGCAGGTGCTGCTGCGCTGGTGCCTGCAGCACGGCCTCCCGGTCATCCCCAAGTCCACCCACCGGGAACGGATCGAGGAGAACGCCCAGATCTTCGACTTCACCCTGTCCGCCGAGGACATGGCCGAACTAGACGCCCTCGACCAAACCCGCGGCACCGCCCGCGCCCTAGAACGCGGCTGGTGGTAGGGCCCCGCACTCCCGCCTCCCCGTCCGCCCCGCAACCCTCCGCCACCGGGTGGCTTGCCGCCAGGGACCGCGGGGAATCGGCTTAGGGTGGATGTCTCGTTCGGCACGATCTGGGAGGCAATCGCCCGCGAACTCCCGGACGCCGTCGCGATCAGCGAGCCAGGGCGGGACTACACCTACGCCGAATTCGAGGACCGCGCGGCGCGGCTCGCCGCCGCGTTGGTTACCGCGGGGGTCGGACCCGGCGACAAGGTGGCCTGTTACCTGTACAACGGCGCCGCCTATCTCGAGACCGTGTTCGCCGCCTTCAAGATCGGCGCCGTGCCGGTCAACGTCAACTACCGGTACACGGGCGACGAGCTGTCCGCGCTGCTAGCCGACGCCGACGCGGTCGCCCTGGTGTTCAGCGGCGCGCTCGCCGCGAACGTCGCGCACGCGGCGCGGAGTGTGCCGCTGCTCCGGCTGCTGATCCGGGTAGGCGACGGGCCGGGGCCCGGGCCTGGGCCGGACGTGCCCGGGTACGACGACGTGCTCGGCGCGGCGCGACCGCGCCCCGCCGAGCCGCGGCCGGGAACAGATGAACTGTTCATGTACACCGGCGGCACCACGGGCCGGCCCAAGGGAGTGATCTGGCGGCTGAGTGACCTGATGCGGTCGATGACCACGCCGGTCTTCCGCGCTGTCGGCGGGCCCTGGACGCCGGGGTCACCCGCCGAGGCGGCGCAGCTGGCCGCCGCGCTGCGGGCGCGGGACCGCGCGCCGGTCATGCTGCCCGTCGTCCCGCTCATGCACGCGACCGGCCTGTTCAACGCGATGGGCGTGCTACTCGCCGGAGGCCAGGTCGTCGCCGCCCGCGGTGGCGGGCTCGACGCGCGGCACGTCTGGGAGACCGTCAGCGACAAGCGCGTGCGCATGCTGGTGGTGGCGGGCAACGCGGTGTGCCAGCCGCTCGTCGACGAGCTGATCGCCGCGGAGCGCTCCGGCCGGCCGCACGACCTCAGCTCGCTCACCTCCGTCGTCAGCTCGGGCACGGCGATGAGCGACCGGATCAAGCGCGCGTTGCATGAACGTGCCGGTGTCACCATCTCCGACGCCCTCGCCTCGAGCGAAGGCGGCCCGTTCGCGGTGGCCACCACCTCCTCGGTCGACGACCTGCCGGCCCGGTTCTACCCGACGGCGGCCGCCACGGTCCTGACCGCGGACGGCAGGGAGGTGGTGCCGGGCAGCCGCGAAACGGGAGTCTTGGCGTTCGGCGGGCCGATACCGGCCGGCTACTACAAGGACGCGGCCAAAACCGCCGGCACGTTCCGGACGTTCGGCGGGGTGCGCTATTCGATGCCGGGCGACCTGGTGCGGGTCGCGGCGGACGGCGCCATCGTGTTTCTCGGCCGCGGGTCGGGGGTCATCAACACCGGCGGCGAGAAGGTCCAGCCGGCCGAGGTGGAGGAAGCCCTGCTCGGGCACCCCGACGTGACGGACGCCGCGGTCGTCGGCGTTCCTGACGAGACCTGGGGCGAGCTCGTCGTGGCCGTGGTGGCCACCGCGAACACCGCGCTGACCGGCGATGAACTGCGGGAGGCCGTGCGCCGTCGGCTGGCCGGGTACAAGGTGCCGCGCCGCGTCGTCCTGCTTGCCCGGCTGCCAAGGACCGCCACCGGCAAGCTCGAGGTCGCCGCGGTGCGCCGTCTCGCGAGCAGCGACGCCGACGGCAAGGCCGGCGGCAAGGCCAGCAGCAAGGCCAGCAGCGACGCGGGGAGCGAAGCCGAAGCCCGCTAGACCGGGGCGACGGGTGTGAACGGGAGCGGCGCTTTGGTGACCGCCGAGTGCGCGACGGCGTCGGCGGCGGCGATGGCGCCGAGGGCGATCGCGTTCTGGAGCGTTCCCCGCGCTACCGTCAGCCGCGCCATGAGCGCCGCCGAGCTGCGGTGCGTTAGCTCCTCGGTGAGGCCGGCGATGAACGGGTCCGCCGCGCCCTCCAGGCCCGCGTCCACGATGATGCGGTCGGGGTCGATCAAGGTCGTCAGGGTCGCCACCGGCCGCGCCATCATGGCGCCGAGGTCCCTGAAGTACCGCAGCATGACGGGGTTGCCCCGGGCGATCAGGCTCTGCAGTTCGGCGAAGGTCAGGTGCAGGCCGTAGATCTCGGCCAGCGCCTTCAGCACGCCGGGGCCGTGCGCCACCGTGCACAGGCAGCCGCGGCTGCCGCAGACGCAGAAGTCGCCATCCTCGACCAGCTGCGTGTGCGCCAGCTCGCCGGCGAAGCCGTGCGCGCCAGTGAACAGCCGGCCCTCATACACCAGGCCCGCCCCGATGCCGTCGCGCACGGTCAGGTGCATCACGCCCCGGTATCCCCGGCCGGCGCCGAAGCGGGCCTCACCCAGCGCCGCGAGGTTGGCGTCGTTGACCATGATGACGGGACAGCCGAGCAGATCGGCGATCGCCGGGCGCGGGTCCTTGGTCAGCCAGCCCGACTGCGGCGGCACGGGCCTGGGCATCTTCCGCGGCCCGGCGGAAAGCGCGTGGACCCGCGGCTGGCCCTCGCCGTCGCGAACCGGGAACGGCGCCGCGACGATGGCCAGCCGGGGCGGGGCAGTCGCGTTGGCGGCGAGCTGGCGGGCGACTGCCCCGAGCGCGTCGGCCCAGCGCTCCCAGGGCGAATTCCACGGCTGCGCCCGCCCCGGCGGGAGCGCGGAGCCGTCCTTCTCGACGAACGACACGACCGTCGACGTGTCATGGCGCAGGCTGATCAGCAGCACCGGCGGCAGGAAGGCCGAACGCCGGTACCGCGCGGAAGGCCGGCCGCGCACCCCGGCGGGCTGCTGATCGGCCAGTGCCAGCTCGCCCCGGTCGACGAGCGTCTCTACCAGCCCGGCGACGACCGCGCGGGACAGGCCAGTCAGCTCGGCCAGCCGCGCGCGAGTACGGGCCTCGGACCCGGTGAAGGCGGCGAGCACGGCCCGTTCCGCCAGCGTCAGCGATGAACGCGGTCCTCGCGACACGGGCATGGCCGGGTTCCTCGCCGCGACGCTCGTCGCGGCATTTATTTCGACTTTAGACAAAAATAGCCCTGCTCTGACACCTATTGACCACACACTGGAAACATTTGTAGCCTGCTGATGCGGTGATCCTTTAGTGCGCACTAAGAAAGTCCCGTTACCAGCCCCGCCGACCCCCGGAACGGCCCAGCTAGCGGCCGGAAGCACCGCCATCTGTTCTCCTGATGGTACCCCGCGCATCGGAGACTTTAAGTGGTAATAAGACAAAAATCCATTGGCAGCCAAGACCGTAATCAGCCGATCGGAGCTGACCAATGATCACGGTGATCGGCGAAGCGCTGATCGAGCTGGCCCCGACCCCCGACGCCGCGACGTTGCGGGCGCTCCCCGGTGGGAGCGCCCTCAATGTAGCCGTGGCCGCCGCGCGGCTTGGCTGCCCGGCGGCCCTGATCGCGCGGCTGTCCCGAGATCCCTTCGGCCAGTTGCTGCGCAGGCACGCCGCCAGGAACGGGGTTGATCTGACCGGGGCGCCCGACGCGGACGAGCCCACCGCGATCGCCCTTGCCCCCGGGGCCGGACTAGGCCGGGACGTGCGGTCGAGCCTGTACTCCAGCGGCACGCCCAGTTGGCAGTGGGGGGCGGGCGACCTCGCCTGGATCCCGGCGGACACCACCGTCCTGCATATCGGGTCGCTTGTCTGGTCCGCCGCTTCGAGCGCGGCGAACGTGCTTCGCGCGGCGAGCCGCGTGCGCCAGCGCGGCGCCCTGGTATGCATGGACCTGACGGTGCATCCCGAGGTGATGCGGACACCCGGGCAGGGGCGCATCCTGCTCGAGCGATCGCTCAAGTCGGCAGACGTGATCCGCACGAGCATCGAGGACATCGGCTGGCTGTACTCCGGGCGGTCGCCGCAGGCGGTGGCGGAGCAATGGCTTCGCCTAGGTCCTGGGCTGGTGATCATAACGACCGGGGCCGCTGGTGCCATGGCCTTCAGGGGGCAAGGATCCGTGCTGCACCGGCCGGCCGCCTACCCGGCCGGCATCGTCGACACGGCCGGGGCCGACGACTCGTTCACCGCGGGGCTGCTGGCCACCTTCCACCGGCACCGCGGGAGCGACGACGACACGCGGAATCTCACCGCCGTTCCGCTCGCCGAGGCGCTCGACCTGGCCAGCCTTGTCGCCGGAATGACATGCGAGCGCCCGGGTGCAGACCCGCCCACCGTCGCCGAGGTGAACGAACGCCGCGACCAGCGATTCCGCTCCCGCGCCGCGGTGTCAAGCGGCTGACGGCGTTTCACGGAACGTTAACGCGGCCCGCCAACATATTTCTGGTTTGTTAACCCTGCCGAACTTACGGTCCTGCTAGTCCCCAGCGATCAAAGGGAGGGTTCTTTGCTACGCAGACACGATCCTCGCCGGGCCAGGAGTAAGGTTCCGGTCCCATCACGGCTGGCCGCGACGGCTGTCGCAGTGCTGGCCATCGTTTCGTTCCTGGCCGCGGGCGCGTCATCGGCGACGGCGAGCACGGCGAGCACGGCGAGCAAAGCCAGCACGGCGAGCACGGCGAGCACGGCCAGCGCCGCGAAGTCCGCCGCGAGCCATCAGAGCACGCCGTCCGACTGGGTAAAGCCCACGACCCCGTCCGACGTCCCCTACGCGCTTCCGGTCAAGCTGCCATCGACGACGAGCTCGCCAACGGTCGCGTCCAACGCCCCGTACACCCCGGCGGTGCTGAACCTGATCGCCCAGCTAGAACCGAGTAACCCGCCGACAGAGTCGGAACTGGCGAACGCGAGCATCCTGTTCCACGGCGGCACCAACACGACGTGCAACAACGTCGGTCCCACGGCCGCGCCGACGGGAACCAACCCGAGCATCATGGCGCCCTGTTGGACCGACGCTCAGGGCGTGAACACGTTCTCGGGCCCGAACGCCGAGGCGACGACCGGCCCGACGACGCTGATGAACCTGGCGTCGTCGTTCGACACCCGGCTGGCCAACATCTGGGGCCAGACCGAAGGCACCGAGGCCCGCGAGCTCATGGTGACCGGACTGTTCGGCCCGCAGACAGACATCGACCGGCTGCCCAACTGGGGCCGTAACCTCACCACCACAGGCGAGGACCCTTACCTCAGCGGGAACATGGTCGCGGCGCAGATCAACGGCATCCAGGGTGCCGGGACGCTGTCCGAGATGAAGCACTTCGCGGTCTACAACGGCCAGAACCAGAGCACGAACACCGAGATCTCCGACCAGGCCCTGCACCAGATCTACCTCACCCCTTACGAGTCAGGGTTCGTGACCGGCCGGGCCGCCGCGACGATGTGCTCGTACCAGATCTGGCAGGACACCTCGACGACCCTGCCGACCACGGTGTCGTCGCTGTCCGGCACCGCTCCGCTCAGCCCCTACGCCGCCGCCGGCCAGAACCCGCAGACCTGGCCCCTCGCCAACTCGGACTACTCCTGCGAGCAGCCGCTGACCCTCACCTACGCGCTGCGCGACCTGTGGGGTTCGGTGGCGATGGTCGGCTCGGACTACCCGGCCACGCACAGCTCCAACGCGATCTTCCAAGGCGAAGACCAGGAGCAGCCGACCGCCAACGGCTACTTCAGCGACAGCAACAGTCTCAGCACCAGCTCGGGCGGCGGCTTCTTCGGGCCACCGTCGGCGTTCGACCCGACCGGTGACACCTGCGCCGACGCGTCAGGCAACGCCGAGTCGTGCTCAGCGGCGGGAGCCGTGCATGTGGCCGGCGTGCCCGGACCAGGGTGCCCCGCGACCGGATGCACGCTGGTCCAGGCGGTGGCCAACGGCTCCGTTCCGCTGTCTGTGTTCAATCAGGCGCTGGCGACCATGCTCTACCAGGAGCAGCGCTTCGGGATGCTCGGGTGCGACCAGACCCCGGTCGCGGCGAGCTGCACCAACCCGGGCGGCATCGACGGCAACACGACCGGTGACGCGCTGCTGCCCACCGGGCCCGCGCACGGCGCCACCCCGACCGCCGACCTCGGCACCAAGAATGGTGACGCCGCGGTCGTCGAGAAGGAATCCGAGGAAGGCGCGGTGCTGCTCAAGAACGACGCGAGCACGCTGCCCATCACCCGCGGCGACCTCAGCGGCGGCGTCCTGGTGACCGGCCCTGGCGCCGAGTACACCATCGCCGACCCGACAGGAGAGGCGTCTGTCGGCTTCGCGGACAGGGACGCCATCAGCCCGCTCGAGCAGCTGCAGGCGTTCACCGGTGACTCCAGCGCGTTCACCTACGTGCCGGCCAACGCGCCGTCCGGTGAACCGGTGCCGTCGTCTGCGCTGTCCGACTCGAACACGTCCGTGACTGGGCACCTGGACCGCACCTCCGGTCCCGGCTCGCCGGCGACGGACTCCTCGATCAACTTCACCACCGCCTCCGGGAACGGTCAGCTCACTCCTGGCGACTACACCTGGACCGGGTACGTCTACGTGCCCACGGCCGACACCTATACGTTCCGATTCCAATTCAGCAGTACGGTGCCCGCCTCTGATGTGACGTTCAGCATGGACGGCGCGGCCCAGAAGCTCAGCACCGCGGCCGACGTGTACGGGACGGGTGTGACCAGCGCGCACAGTGCGGCGCTGCCAGGATCGCCGACCGATGGCGGCTACACCGAGGCCGGCCTCACCAACGTGCAAACCACGGCGAGCAGCCTCACCGGCGGTACCTACCACCAGGTCACGATCACCTTCGACAACGCGACCAGCGGACCGGCCAGCTTCCGGTTCGCCTACTCGCGCGCCAACGGTGACATCGCCGACGCCGCCGCGGCGGCCAAGGGCAAGAGCCTTGCGCTGGTGTTCCTCAACGACAACGGCGCGACGACGACCATCCCCAACCCCTACGGATCGTCACCCGCGACGATCTCGGCTCCCGAGTCGCTGACCCCGGCCAACACCCAGCTGGTCGAGGCTGTGGCGGCCGCGAACCCGAACACGGTCGTCGTGCTCAACACCACCAACCCGATCCTGATGCCGTGGCTAGGCAGCGTGAAGTCCGTGCTTGAGATGTACTTCTCCGGCGAAGAGGGCGGCACGTCGACCGCGCGGCTGCTGCTCGGCCTGGCCGACCCCAGCGGTCACACCGACATGGTCTGGCCGGCGAACGCCACGGACACGATCTGGGGCTACAACGAGACGGTGCCGTTGTACCAAGGCGACACCCTGGGACCGCACCTGGAACGCCTGAACGACGGCCCGAACGGCACGACCGACGAGACCGAAGGCATCTTCAACGGCTACCGGTTCTTCGACAAGGAGGGCATCACCCCGATGTTCCCCTTCGGTTATGGCCTGTCCTACACCAGCTTCGGCTACTCGCACCTGCGCGTGAACCGCACAAGTGACGGGGGGCTGGACGTGACCGTCCGGGTGACCAACACCGGGCGGGACGAGGGCAGCGCGGTTCCGCAGGTCTACTTGGGCGCGCCGAGCCAGCAGCCCGCGGGCATCCAGTTCGCGGTCCGGCAGCTGTCGGCCTTCGACCGGGTGACGCTTCGGCCGGGCGAGTCGACCGACGTGACCATGCACGTGCCGCTGCGCCAGCTGCAGTACTGGTCGTCGGCGACGCAGCAGTGGATCACGGCGACGGGCAGCAGGACCGTGTACGTCGGCGACGCCGACTCGCTGTCCGGCCTGCCGTTGCAGGCTACGGTGACGATCCCGTCCGCGCGCACCCTCACCTGTGACGACGAGCAGCTCAGCGCCAACATGGTGCAGGGCAACCTGATCGTGCCGCCTGGCTCTTGGTGCGACATGATCGACACGTCGGTGGCCGGCGACGTGCTGGTGAGCGGGACCGGTGTCCGGATCGCCGGATCGACCATCGGCGGCAGCCTGGTGGCAATCGGCGTCCGCGGCGCGGACGACCCGCTAAGCGCGGGTGTCAACGTCGTCTGCAACACCACCGTGCACGGCAACCTCGTCATCGCGGGTAGCGGCAGTGCCGCGTCGTGGAACCTCGGCCAGTGCGGTGGCAACACGGTGGACGGCAACCTGACCTTCCACGGGAACGCCGCCAGCGGTAACACGCTGACCGGCAACACCGTGCAGGGCAGCCTGTCGTGCTCGGGCGGCGGATCCGTCGCCGCCGACGGCAACAAGGTAACCGGGCGCACGGAAGGGCTGTGCGCCCAGTGATCACGGCGTCGGCGCCCACTCGCCGACGCGGCCAGGCGAGAGCGGCCACCACGGCCGCTCTCGCCGGCCTGGCCGCCCTGACCGGTCTCGTGGCGGGATGCGCCGCCAGCACGCCGGCGCCGTCCGCGGTCGCCGCCGGGAACGTCTTCACCACCAGCGAGCAGGTCACACTCCAGCAGGTGCATACCGAGATCAGCTCGCTCTACTCAAACCATCCAGCCATCGCATCGTTCTCCGCGCAGGACGTCGGGTACAGCACGAGTTCACGGGACACCGTGCTGGGCGAATGCACCGCCGCCGGCGCGGGCTCGCAGGACGCGGAGACGGGCCAGATCATCGCCTGCGCTCCGCTGATCTTCTTCTTCTACAGCTACGGCAAGCAGTCGTCGGTGCCCGCCGCGGTCACGTTGGCCGGCCACCTGTACTGGTACGCGATCACCCACATCAGCGGGCCGCTTGACCCGAAGACGAGCCTGGACGAGCTGCTGCAGAGCTGGAAGCTGCCGGTGCCTGGACTGACTCCCGCGGAGCAGAACAAGGCGGTCGCCGCCTCGGTGATCAACGCCGCCAGCGACACGATGCTCACCGAGAAGAGCGTGCGCGTCGTCATCACCGACCAGACCCCCGGCGCCGGGGGAGCGCAGCGAATCGTGGCTGACATCGGCACCGTCACCGGGACCGAGGCCATCACGTACGGCGCGAGCAGCGCGACGATCCGGGTCACCCGCCAGGCCGCCTACTTCACGGGCGACACCGCGGGCCTCACCGCCTACCTGGGTCTGTCGTCGGCCGCCGCCGCCAAGGTCAAGTCCCGCTGGGTCATGATCAAGTCAGGGACCAGCCAGTACCAGGACCTGGCCACGGAGAACACGATCTCCTCCCTGCCGTCAAGCATCCTGCCGTCCGCCACGGACACCGCGAAGCTCGGCACCTCAACGTCCGGCGGACAGAAGGAGTACGTGCTGGACTGGAAGGCCACCGCCAGCGGGTCGAGCACGGCGATCGAGGTCCGGCTCACGCTGACCGCCACGTCGCAGGTGCTGCCGGTGAGCGAGACCCTCACGACGAACGGGGAGACCAAGACGGTCACGTTCAGCCGCTGGGGCGTGCCGTTCACGGTCGCCGCGCCGGCACCGGTCATCCCCTACTCGCAGATCGGAGGCTGATACCCCGGCAATACCATGTGCACCAAGACAGGCGCCGAAGCCCTGAATTACCAGGAGGACCGCCGTGACTGGTGCCGCTGCCGTTGCCGACCTTGCCGGGATCTACCGCGACCTGCACGCGCATCCGGAACTCGCGTTCCACGAGAACCGGACAGCGGGCATCGTCGCCGCCGGGCTGCGCGACCTCGGTTACGAGACGACGAGCGGCGTCGGCCAGACCGGCGTGGTCGGCGTCCTGAAGAACGGCGCGGGACCTACTGTGCTGCTGCGTGCCGACATGGACGCGCTGCCGGTGCGCGAGCGAACCGGCCTCGCCTACGCGAGCACGGTCGTCGGCGCCGACGGCGACGGCAAAGACGTGCCGATCATGCACGCGTGCGGTCACGACATGCACGTGACCTGCCTGCTCGGCGCGGCCGCGGAGCTGGCGACGGACGCCGCGTCGTGGCGCGGAACCCTCCTGCTGGTCTTCCAGCCGGCCGAGGAGAAGGGTGCGGGCGCGCAGGCGATGATCGACGACGGCCTGTATGACCGCTTCGGTGTCCCCGAGGTCGTGCTCGGCCAGCACGTGTCGCCGCTCCCCGCGGGCCTGCTCGGCCTCAGGACCGGCCCCGCGTTCGCGGGCAGCGACTCGCTGCGGGTCGTACTGCACGGCCGGGGCGGCCACGGCTCCCGCCCGGAGACCACGGTGGACCCGATAATCATGGCGGCGGCGACCGTGCAACGCCTGCAGGGCATCGTGTCCCGCGAGGTAGCGGCGACAGAAACGGCCGTGGTGACGGTCGGCGCGCTGCACGCGGGGACCACGGAGAACATCATCCCCGATGAGGCCGAGCTGCTGCTGTCCGTTCGCACCTACAACGAGACCGTCCGCGCGAAGACGCTGGCCGCCATCGAGCGCATCGTCAGGGGCGAGTCCATCACCTCCGGCGCGCCAACCGACCCGGAGATCACCCTGCTCGGCTCGTTCCCCCCCGTCGTGAACGACGAGGCGGCGTCCGCCCGGGTCGCCGACGCGTTCGCCCGCGGCCTCGGCCAGGGACTAGTGATGGACCCGGGCCTGGTAACAGGCAGCGAGGACGTCGGCTTGCTGGCCACCGCCGCCGCGGCCCCGTGCGTGTACTGGCTGCTAGGCGGCGCCGATCCGGCGCTGTTCGCCCAGGTAAGCAGTATCGCGGAGGCCGTGGCCATCATCCGCTCCCTGCCGTCCAACCACTCCGCGCTGTTCGCCCCGGTCATAGAGCCAACCCTGCGAACCGGC
>DATMKQ010000468.1:0-36143 GCA_035571275.1 Trebonia sp. | reverse complement strand
GGGAGTCCCAGCGTTCGCGCCGCCAGGAGTTCGCCACCTCCCCGCGCTCGAGCACGACGTGGTCGATCGACCGGTCGCTGAGGAAGTGGCTCGCGGCGAGGCCTGCGTGCCCCGCGCCGATGACGACCGTGGTTACGCGCTGGATGGCCGGTCTCCTCAGGCGACTTCGACGGTGACGTCGGTCGGGTTGGTGAGGGCGTCGAAGACGGCGGAGCGCTTCTGCGACTGGGCCACGAGCGCCTCGATGTCCTCCCGGGACGCGTCCGCGTCGATGTGGAACGTCACCTTGATGTCGTTGTAGCCGTTGCGCACATCGGTGTCGGCGCCGAGAATGCCGCGGATGTCGTGGTTGCCCTCCACGGTCGCCTCTACCGAGTGCAGCTGGATGCCGCGGTTCTGCGCCACGGACGCCACCCCAGCGCTGAGGCAGCTCGCCAGGCCGACGAGCAGGTACTCGATCGGTGTGATGCCGTTGTCTGTCGCGGCGAAGACCTCGGGGTGGTCGGCCTCGAAGACCGACTCCGCCTTGTGGTCATGCTCCTGCCCGAGGCCGAAGTAGCTCTGGACCTTGACCGTGCTGTGCACGCCGTTCTGCCACTTGGCTGACGCCCGCCAGGTGAACTGGGCGGCCTCTGGCGCGCCCTTCAGCACTTCCCTCGCATCCAGCAGTGCCTGCACGTTGACGCCGTTGTCGGCAACCGTAGTCATATCGAGTAATGCCCTTCCGCTCACGTCCCCAGATTCCCTATGGATCTGATTGACAATACACTGACCTGGGGGCGCTACCATAGCCCCATGGCAGAGCCAGCCTCGACGCTCGCGGCCGGCTCGGTCGGCACAGTCGAAACCCAGTATCTCGACCTTCCGGAGCCGGCGCGACTCGACTGCGGGCGGGAACTGTACCCAATTCGCGTCGCATACGAGACCTACGGCACCCTCTCCCCGCGGCGGGACAACGTGATCCTGGTCTGCCACGCGCTCAGCGGCGACGCCCATGCGGCGGGTTTCGCCAAGACGCCGCTGGTAGAGAGCACGCGCGACGGGTTCGGGGCCGAAGATCGCGACGGCACGGCTGGTAAGAGTCTCGGCTGGTGGGACGGGATGATCGGCCCCGGCAAGGCGTTCGACACCGACCGCTTCTTCGTCGTCTCGACGAACCTGCTCGGCGGCTGCCGCGGGACGACAGGGCCATCGTCGATCGACCCGGCGACGGGCAAGCCGTACGGGGCGGACTTCCCGGTGATCACTGTCGCGGACATGGTGCGGACCGAGCGCGCGTTCCTGGACGCACTCGGCATCGAGCGGCTCGCGGCGGTAGCCGGAGGCTCGCTTGGCGGGATGCAGGCGTTCGAGTGGGCCATCTTGTTCCCCGACCAAGTCGACGCCGTCGTCGCGATCGCCAGCACGCCCGCGCTCCAGCCGCAGGGCGTGGCCTGGAACTCGATCGCGCGCGACGCGATCATGCGCGACCCGGCCTGGCAAGGCGGCCACTACTACGGCACGGGCCGCGCGCCCGACGCGGGCATGGGGGTGGCGCGGATGGTCGGCCACGTCACGTACCTGTCCGCACAGGCGCTAACCGATAAGTTCGACCGCCGCCTCCAGTTCGCCGACGACGTCCGCTACACGCTCACCGAGCCAGAGTTCCAGGTCGAGAGCTACCTGCGCCATCAGGCCGAGTCGTTCGTCAAGCGCTTTGACGCCAACACTTATCTCTACACGTCGCGCGCGCTGACCTATTTCGATCTCGCCCGGCAGTATGGCGGCGGGTCCCTCGCGCGGGCGCTCGACGGCGTCCGCGCGCGGACGCTGCTGATAGCGTTCAGTTCCGACTGGCTGTACCCGCCGTCTTCGTCGGCGGAGATCGAGGACGCACTTCGCGTTCTCGGCAGGCCGGTCGAGCTCCATGTGATCGAGGCGCCATACGGCCACGACTGCTTCCTGCTCGAGGAAGCACGGCAGACCCCCATAATCCGGCGGTTCCTGGCCGAAGGGCCACGAGGCCGAATGAGCCTGGCCGAGGGCCAGGCGCGCGGATGAAGTCGAGGAAGAGGCCTTCGTGACCGAACAGTCGTCCCATGCCGAGGAAGCCCGCGCGTACGGATTCGAGACCCGGCAGCTGCATGCCGGGCAACGACCCGACCCGAACACGGGCGCACGTGCGGTGCCGATCTTCCAGACGACCAGCTACGTGTTCGAGGACCCGGAATCCGCGGCGGCATACTTCAACCTCCAGGAGTACGGGAACACCTACTCGCGCATCATGAACCCGACGGTCGCGGTCTTCGAGGAGCGAGTGGCGAACCTCGAGGGCGGCAGCGGCGCGGTGGCGTTCGCGAGTGGGATCGCGGCGCAGGCGGCCGCGCTCTTCACGCTGCTCCAGCCGGGCGACCACGTCGTCTCCTCTTCCGCGCTTTACGGCGGGACGGTGAACCAGTTCAAGCATCTGCTGCGCAAGATGAACGTGGAACTGACGTGGGTCGACCCCGATGATCCGGACGCGTGGCGGCAGGCGGTCCGCGGCAACACGAAGGCGTTCTTCGGCGAAACGATCGGCAACCCCGCCGGGAACGTGCTGGACATCGAGGCCTTGGCGGCCATCGCGCACGAGCACGAACTGCCGCTGATCGTGGACAACACGTTCGCGACGCCGTACCTGTGCCGCCCGATTGAATGGGGCGCCGACATCGTGATCCACTCGGCGACCAAGTTCATCGGCGGGCACGGCACGAGCATCGGCGGGGTCGTCGTCGAGGCGGGAACGTTCAACTGGTCCAACGGGCGGTTTCCCGTGGTCGCGGATCCGTCGCCGGCGTATCACGGCCTGCAGTTCCACGAGACGTTCGGGACATACGGCTACCTGATGAAGCTCCGGGCCGAGACCCTGCGAGACCTTGGCGCGGCACTCTCGCCGTTCAACGCCTTCCTTTTCCTGCAAGGGCTCGAGACGCTGTCGTTGCGGATGGAACGCCACGTCGTCAACGCGTCGGCGGTCGCGGCGTACCTTGACTCACACGAACTGGCGTCGAATGTGACTTATCCAGGCCTGCCGAGGAGCAAGTACCGGCCGCTCGTCGAGAAGTACCTGCCCGGCGGGGCCGGCGCGGTGTTCTCGTTCGACTGCGTCGACGGCCGGGCAGGCGGGCAGAACCTGATCCGCGGCGTGACGCTCTGGTCCCACCTGGCGAACGTCGGCGACGCGAAGAGCCTGATCATCCACCCCGCCAGCACGACGCACCGCCAGTTGAGCGACGACGAACTGCGGGCGGCGGGAGTCGGGCCAGGAACGGTGCGACTGTCGGTTGGCACCGAGTCGGTCGAGGATCTGATCTGGGATCTGGAGCAGGGTTTCAAGTGCGTCGCCGCGACAGCGGGAAAGAAGGTGGCCACCACATGACCGATCTCGCGCGTTATCAGGACCCCTTGACGATTCAGCGCGTGCTGCACACCGCCAAGACGATCGCGATCGTGGGCCTGTCCGCTAACGAGCTGCGGGCCAGCTACTTCGTTGGCTACTACCTCAAGCGGCACGGCTACCACGTGATCCCCGTGAATCCCCGCGAGACGGAGATTCTCGGAGAGAGGTGCTACGCCAGCCTGCTTGACATCCCTGCGCCGGTGGACGTCGTCAACGTCTTCCGCGCCCCGGATGCGCTGCCGGGGATCGCGCGAGACGCCGTCGCGATCCACGCCGGCGCTCTGTGGTGCCAGTTCGGCGTGATCAATGCCGAGGGCGCGCAGATCGCGGAAGACGGCGGCGTGACGGTGATCATGGACCGCTGCATCAAGGTTGAGCACGCGCGCTACGTGGGCCGGATGCACTGGCTCGGCTTCAACACCGAGCGCATCACCTCCGTCCGTGCCGGGATCCAATAGCAATGCCCGTGGTCGTTTCGTTATCCACATATAGCAACCTCGGCATTGGCTGGAGCGTCTCCAGAACGTAACACTTTCAGCTATGAGGGATGTGAACGAAATGGGTGACCGGATGCGCGGCAGCCTGACAAGGCATCGCAAGCTGGCGGGCCTCGGTGCGACAGCAACGGTGGCGGCGGCGACCGCGGTCCTGGCGGGCTGCTACCTCCCTGGGACGGCGCTGGCGGCAACAGCCAAGCCAGCGGCGGCCTCGGCGCGGACCGCGGTGGCAGCGACCGCCGCCTACACACCGTCGAAGCGGAACCTCAAGGAGGGGATGTCAGGCTCGGACGTGAAGGCGCTCCAGGAGCGGCTCGCGTCGCTGAAGTACTACCCGGGACCGGCCGACGGTTCATTCGGTAGCGACACTGAGGAAGCGGTCTGGGCGTTCCAGCAGGTCAACCACCTGTCGGTGGACGGCGTCGTCGGCCCGATGACCAAGAAGGCCCTTGTGCACCCCCACGCTTACCAGGCTGTTTTCCCAAGGCACGACGCGACCAGGGTCGAAGTCAACCTGGGCATGGGCGTGCTGGTCTTCTACAAGAACCACCAGATCGCGCTGGTCAGCCACATCTCCAGTGGTGGCCACTACTACTTCTGCCAGGACGGCAACTGCAACAACTACGCGATAACGCCGACCGGTGACTTCCGCGCGCTCTACTTCGTATCCGGCTGGGATCAAGGGCCGCTCGGGCCGATGTACAACCCGACGTTCTTTAACTACGACGGAGACGCGATCCATGGCGAAACGAACGCCAACGTACCGGTCAACAACGTCTCGCACGGCTGCGTCCGGATCCCGTACGACATCGCCTCGTGGTTCTACAAGGACCTAACGATCAACCAGAACGGCACGGGTACCGAGATCTTCGTCTACAACCAGTGGTAACCGCGACACGAGCAATTTAGCCAAGGCAACATCCGTGGCCGCCGGCACCCGCAGGGGTGCCGGCGGCCACGCATTTCCGGTCTCCGCGGGAACGCGTCATGGCTTTCCGGCGTCCAAGACGATGACGCCAGGAGGTGGTCCCCGTGAATAAGCGGACCAACTGGATATGGATGATCTTCATCCCGCTGCTGATGCTTTGCAGCTGCGGCCAGAGCCAGAACCAGCACCAGAACCAAAATCCGAACAGGGGCCCGGGTCAGAGTCGGCCCCCCGCACCTGCCGATCCGCTGCCACGGGGCGTCATGTCGGCAGTTCAGGCATGCAGGCAGCTCGTCGGTAAAGCGGGGGCGGGCTTCTTTACCGGCCCTGAGCAGGTGCACCTCGTTCTCACCAGCTACGCCAAGGGCGAGCCGGTCGAGTCGCAAGGGGACATCAGTTCCGGGATGGCGCCGCGGACGCTGGTCTGGGTCGTCGAGGTCCATGCCAGGGCGATCAACTGGGACCACAGCAGCCCATCGGGCTACAAGGCGTCAGCCCAACCCGACACGGACTTCTCTGTGGTCATGAACGCTCGGACAGGTTACGTGGCCGACCAAGGCGAGTGCACCTGCTGGCCGCTTCCGCTGTCGAAGGTAGGCACCGTGGTGAGCCTGTCCCCGAAGTGCTAGCCAGCCGGCAGGGCCGGCTGGACGCTCCGGCGTCAGCCGGGAGATAGTGGAACCATCTCGAAAGCGCACGCCAAACGCGTGCGACTGCGACCGAACGGTGGTTTCATGCTCCAGGCTTTCGTGTTCGAGCGAGTCGGCGTCGTCGTCGGTGACCTTTACTTCCTTGACCCGAACCCGAATCCAGGGCAGGAGGGGCCCGAGCACGGGGTCCGTCTCGAACTCCGGGTCTTCGACCGAGGCGAGCTCAAGGAAACGATCTACTCCGCGATGCCGATCGAGGTCGGCCGGCCGATCTGGCGTGTCGACCTGCTCGAGTCGGTGGACGGCAAGCCCGGCAGCTTCGACCGCACCCATCACCACCCGAAGTTCAAGGGGTGGAACCCCAGTTCGCGCGTCTTCGATAAGGAGCTGTCGGCCGACCCGCTGACCTGGCTGGCCGGGCAACTCGCTGACCTGCCCGCGGTACTCGAGCGCGCCGAAGTCCCCCAGCTCGTGGCTGACCCGTCTGACGCCAGGAGCCTGCGTGAAATCGCTCCCGCCATCGTCGGCGTGGCCGAGATGATGCTGGAGAAGGTTCGCGCCGGGGAACTCGGCGTCGCCCCGAACGGGGACGACGCCGGTAACATCAGGGCCGGCTGGCTCTAGGCGCGGACACCGGGTGCGGTCGGCGCGACCGCACCCGGCGCCGCCGCAGTCAGTGACCCGCCGAGATAGGGGTGATCACGTTGCGGAACGTGTTCGTCCTCAGCCCGGACGCGGTGACCGGGCTGCTCAGCCAGATGCCGATCGAGTTGTTGAATATGTAGTTGCGGGCGATCTTGACGGTGACCTTGGTGCCGCCCGAGTACACGAGCACCGCGGTCGTCCGCATGTCCGATGGACCGGGCGGTCCGTCGAGCGGGTCGCCGAGAAGGTTGTTCTTGCCGAAGACGTTGCCGACGATCACGTTACCGCTCAGGTCCTCGAACTGTCCCGGACCGACGATGTGTGCGTGCATCGTGACGCCGGACAGTCCGTTACCCGCGATGTAGTTGTCCTCGACCAGGTTGTTGTAGGAAGCGGTGCCGGCGCTGGCGTTCGCGAACAGCACCCCGGCGCCGTCGCCCGTCGTTCCGTTGCCGGTCACCACGTTGTTCCTGATGACGTTGTCGTAGACGCCCGCGGCCTGGGGCTGTGGCACGCCTTCGGCGTTGAGCGCGTTGGGGTTGTGCCCAGGCACGGTGATCCCGCAGTCCGACGCGTTGCCCGTGACGACGTTGTCCTCGACCACGTTGTTGTGATTCGGTCCGACGTCGTCGCTCATCAGGACGCCACCAGAGTTACGGGCGACGAGGTTGTCCCGGATCGTCGAGTCGGCGATGTTACCCGCGAAGTGAACACCCTCACCGCAGTCGCCCGGGACCGTCCCCTCGGCTGCGCACTGGAAATACGGCGAGCTTGGCGGCACGGTGCTGCCAGTGTCGTTGTTCACGACGGCGTTGTGCGAGATCGTGACGTGGCGTATGACCGCGCCCAGCCCCGCGGCCAGGATTCCTTCGCCCTGCGCGTCCCTGATCGTGAACCCGCTCAGCGTCACGCGGGAGCTCACGATGACCACGCCCGCGTAGATGGTCTGGGTTCCGAGCCCGGGCAAGGTGACCTGGAACGTCGGGGTCACGCCCGTTTCGTCGATAACCGCCCGCTGGCCCGTGAGGGTTAGCGGCTCGGAGATCACGACCTGCTCGTGATACGTCCCCGCGCAAACGATGACGGTTCCCCCGGCTGGGGCGGCGTCGACCGCGGACTGGATGGTCGCGAACGCGGCGGAACGACAGGACTTATCGCGGTTTTGTGGCTGGGCCGACCGCGAGACGTACAGGACTCGGCCATGCGGCCTTGTGCCGGCGGACGCGGCTCCCGCATACGCGACCGTCGCCCCTGCGATCAGGAGCGGAGCCAGCAGCGCGCTCGCTAGCCGGATAATCCGACTGGATTTCATGCTTCCCCCCGTAGGATCTGCGCTGGTTTACCAGATAAGACCCCACGGTAGCAATCCGTAATACGTCGACTACGGCATGTTCCAAAATTATCGAATTTGCGGCCTGGGCCTGGTCACTCGCGGGACGAACGAAATCCGCGGGCACGCAGGCCGGACAAGACGGCGGCGATGACCATGAAGCTCACTGACGCATAGAAGGCCGCGTGCAGGCCGCTGGTGAACGCCGCGGCGGGCTGCCCGTGCAGCCGGGCTGTGCCGACGAAGATCGCGAACGCCAGCCCGCGCGAGATCGACCGCGAGGCGACGAGGATCGCCACGGCGAACGAGAACACCATCCCGATGTTCGCGAACGTGCGGAGCATCCCGGACGCGATGCCGTACATGTCCGGCGGCGCCGCCTTCATGATCGCCGCACTGTTGGCCGGGAAGAAGAAGCTGGTCCCGATCCCGTTCACCAGGCTGATCACGACGATCACCCAATAGGGCGTCGTCAGCGTGAGCTGCGCGTAGCAGAGCAAGACCACGACCTGCAACGCGAGACCAACGGTCGCGGGCAGCACCGGGCCCCGGCGGTCGGCCAGGCGGCCGGCCCCCGGGCCGACCGCGGCGCCCGCCACGTAGCCGGGGACGAGCAGCAGCGAGGCGTTGATCGGCGACAGGCCCCGCGGCCCCTGCAGGTACATCAGCACCAGGAACAGCACGGCGAAGCTGGCGAGTCCCTGGAACAGCGAGGCCAGCAGGGATGCCGCCATCGTCGGCACCCGGAACAGGGACAGCGGCAGCATCGGCTCGGCGACCCGCCGCTCGATGAGCACGAAAGTGACGATGAGCACGACCCCGCCAACCAGGAACCCGACCATTGACGCGTCCAGCGGTTCATTGGCGAGCTTGGTCATCGCCCATAGCACGCCGAACAAGCCGAGCCCGAGCGTGACCATGCCGGGCAGGTCAAGCCGGCGGCGGACACGCTCGGCGTGATCGTGCAGCACGCGCATGCCGGCGCCGATCGCCAGCAGCCCCGGCGGCACGTTGATCCAGAAGATCCACCGCCACGAGATATAGGTCACAATCAGGCCGCCGAGCACCACGCCGACGACCGCGCCGACCGTCCAGCCGAGCGCGGTGAACCCGTAGGCGCGGCCGCGGCGCTCCCGCGGGTACAGGTCGGCGATGACCGCCCCGCTGTTGGCCATGATCAGCGCGCCACCGACGCCCTGCACCACGCGGAACACGATGATCGACACTTCGTTCCAGGCCAGCGCGCACAGCAGCGATCCCAGCACGAACACGGCAAACCCGGCCAGGTACATCCGCACCCGGCCGAACATGTCGCCCAGGCGCCCCACCTGCGTAGCGAGTAGCGTGATGACAAGAAGGAAGCTGATGATGACCCAGACGACCGCGGACAGCGCAACGTGCAGGCTGCGCTGAATCTCTGGCAGGGCGAGCACCACGATGGTGGTGTCGACGGCCGTCATAAGCACGCCGGCCATGACCACCAGCATCGCGAGCCCGGTCCGCGGCGATCCGCCCTCAACGGCCGGAGCGCCGTCGTCGGCGGGCCTGAGGATCCGCGGGAGAGCCATTTTCTTAGCCTAACGAACGGTGGATTTTGTGCTAGACGGGACTAGGCTTTCTTTTCGGCATTCCCATACGGGGGGTGGCGTCGTTGGGACGCGATGAATCCGCGATCGGCACGGTCGGTGTACTCATTGTTGCCACCCGCGGCGCGGTCGGTCCCGGGGAGGTGCGGATCAGGATCCGCGGTGGCTCCGAAAACTACCTGGCCTGGTCGGAAAGCCCCCTCCCTAAAGGCGCCACGGTCCTCGTCATCGACTGCCGTGGCCCCCGGACGGTCGATGTCATGGAATGGGCCGATCCGCTCGGTGAAGCCCCCACAATCCCCGGTTCCACAGAAGTTCCTCGCTCAGGAGAGTGAAAACATGTTCGGCTACCGAGTTCCCGCCCCCGATGAGGCGATGCTCATCTCCGGCGGTCGTTACGGGCTGAAGGAGGCGCCGTTCCGGGTAGTCACCGGGCACGGTGCCTTCGTCACGCCGATGTTCCGCAAGGTCCGGTACCTGACGCTGTCGATGCAGGAGGCGGAGGTGTCCGAGACCTGCGTGACCAAGCAGGGCATCTCGCTGAATGTGCGAGCGGTGATCGCGTTCAAGGTGGGCAACGACCCCGAGTCGATCGTCAACGCCGGGCAGCGGTTCCTGTCGGACCAGGACCAGATGTCGGTGCTGACCGGCCGGATCTTCGCCGGCCACCTGCGGTCGATCATCGGCTCGATGACCGTCGAGGAGATCGTCACCGAGCGGCAGAAGCTGGCCTCCGAGGTGCTGGACGGTTCGAAGGCGGAGATGGTCAGCATCGGGCTGACCGTCGACTCGCTGCAGATCCAGTCCATCGACGACATGGGCGCCGGGTACATCGCGGCGATGGCCGCGCCGAACAACGCGGCGATCCAGCGGCAGGCGAAGATCGCCCAGGCGCAGGCAGACCAGGCGTCGGCCGAGGCGGTACAGGCGTCGGCCCGCAAGCAGGCCGAGTTCGCCAGGCAGACCGCCGTTGTGCAGGCGCAGTACAAGGCCGAGATCGACAAGGCGCAGGCCGAGGCGGCCCAGGCAGGCCCGCTGGCGCAGGCAGAGGCGCAGCGCGCGGTCATCTCCTCCCAGACCGAGCTGGCCCAGCACCAGGCCGAGCTGCGGCAGCAGCAGCTCGTCTCCGAGGTGATCAGGCCCGCCGAGGCCGAGGCGGAAAGGGTGAAGATCATCGCCATTGCCGAGGCGGAACGGACCAGGATCGCGGCGGAGGCCGCCGCGTCCAACAACCGGGTGGCGCTGGACCAGCTGCTGATCGCCCAGCTGCCGCAGATCGTCAAGGAGGCGGCCGGCGGCCTTGCGGGCGCCAACGTCAGCATCCTCAACGGCGCCGACGGCCTCGGCGAGATCGCGGCCGGGCTGGTCAGCCAGGGTCTGACGATCCTGGAGTCGGTCCGCCGCGGCGTCGGCGCGCCAGGGGCGGCACCCAACGGCGACTCCCCGGCCGCCAACGGCACCAGCTCGACCCGATAGCGCACGCTGCCCGCGACCGGGTTCACGGTCGCGGGCAGCGTGGCTTCCTACGGGTTACGGGTCCGGACGAAGTTGATGGCCGTCACCCGCATCACCGCTTCGCCATCCTGGTTGGTCACCTCGGCGAGCGAGCGGACGATCCCCCGGTCAGGCTTGCTCTTCGAACGCCGGGCTTCGAGGACGGTCGCGCGCACACGCAGCATGTCCCCCGGGCGGACCGGCTTCGGCCAGCGGACCTCATCCACGCCCGCCGCCCCGAGGCCGGACTCCGCGCTGATGAAGTGCTCGACGAGCAGCCGCATCATCATGCTCGTCGTGTGCCAGCCGCTCGCGATCAGCCCGCCGAACGGCCCGTGGGCCGCCGCCACCGGGTCCACGTGAAACGGCTGCGGGTCGTACTCCTTAGCGAAGGCGATGATCTCGGCCTCGCTCAGTGAGAAGCTGCCGCAGTCGACCGTGCGGCCGGGGATGTAGTCCTCGAAGTACCAGGTCGCGGGCGCGGGAAGGTCAGTCACGCTCGCCAGTATCCCAACCCGCGCCGCCGCCGTCAGCTCTCGCCCCGCAAAAAGCGGGCGCCCGATCATCACGGAAAGATCACAGAAAAAACTCAATTTGCCTGCGAAGGCTGACCCTTCCCTGCAATGCTTCCAATCGGTAGCGAGGCGGCACAAATCCGTGCAAACTATCCGAAAACTACCTGGGGAGAGGCATGGGTTCTGGGCGGAACGACAGGCGGCTGAGGATCAGGCGCAGGGGCCGGCACACGACACCATCGCAGGTCGAGAAGGTGGCGGAGGTGGCGGGCAAGGCGGCCCCGGCGATGGCGATCGCTGGGGCGCTCGTCGCGGTTCCCCAGGTCCAGCACGCCGTCGCCGGACCCGCGGCCGTAGCGGCGGCCCATGTCAACCACTCGGCCGACGCGCAGGAGCGAGGCACGCAGGCGAGCCTCGAGTCAGTCGCTTCGCACAGCATCACCGCCGCCGACATGGCCGTGAACTCGCTGCGCGGCACCGCCGTGACGACCGCGAAGACCGTCGCCAAGACGACGGCGAAGACCGCCGCGACCAGCTACTACACGGTGCACGCGGGCGACACGCTGTCGCAGATCGCCGGCAAGTACTACCACAACGCCGGCGACTGGCCGTGGCTGTACCACGTGAACGACGCGGCCATCAAGGACCCCAACCTGATCTACACCGGCCAGGTCCTGCGCATCCCGGCCGATCCGCCCTCGAGCGCGGTGGTGGATAGCTACATCCCGCGGCACGCCAAGACGGCCGCCACGGTGAGCACCCCGGCCGTAACGAGCTCCGCCACGAGCAGTTCGGCCACGAGCAGTTCGGCCACCGGCGATGACAGCGGCTCCGGCACCCAGACGGTGACCCAGTCCGCCAGCCAGGGCAGCGGCGGATCGTCCGGCTCGTCGAGCTCGGGCTCGGGATCGAGCTCTGGCGGCGGTTCAGGCACGCCGGGCGGCACGCTCAGCTGCTCGGGCCTCGAACAGCTGTGGGAAGAGGCCGGCGGCAACCCGGCCGACGCCTTCATGGCCGCCGAGATCGCGATGGCCGAGTCCGGCGGCAACCAGTACGCGCTGAGCCCGACCGACGACTACGGCTACTGGCAGATCAACGCGTCCAACGGGGCGCTCGCCACCTTCAACGCCTTCGGCAACGCCCGCGCCGCGATAACCCTCTCCCAGGACGGCACCAACTGGGACCCGTGGACGACCTACACCAGCGGCGCCTACGAGGGACGCTGCTGACAGTCCCCCCGCACCAGGGTCAGGCCGCTCGCCGCACAACGGCAGGCGGCCTGACCGCTTTTTAAGATCCAGACTTACCCCGAACGAACCGTCGCGACTCCCACCGGCCGTGTCGGTCTCCCATCGCGGCGCGCCCTTGCGGGCGCGACCATCCAGACGCTGCCTGGCGCGAAGACTTTGTCTTGTTTGCGGGGCGCAAGTGACGCAAGACGGGGCAACCCGCTGCCGGGCCGCGGGCTTCAGCCAGATGAATGACCCATCCATCTGGCTATCACAAGCTGAGAGGGACATTCATCTGGCGCGGCGGCGCGGCGGCGCGGCGGGACGGCGGCGCGGCGCGGGATTTCGTTGTTTGCCCTCGCTTGGGCAACGGATCCCTTATTGGGCCGGGCGAGCCTGGCCGAGGGCATCGGAGATGCCCAGCCGCGCGAGTTCGTCGGCGCGCTCGTTGCCAGGATCGCCCGCGTGACCCTTGACCCAGGCCCAGGTGACCTCATGCGGCGCCATCGCCGCGACCAGCCGCTGCCACAGATCCAGGTTCTTGACCGGCTGCTTGCTCGAGGTACGCCACCCGTTCCGCTGCCAGCCGGGAAGCCACTTCGTGATCCCGTCAAGCACGTACCGGCTGTCAGTGTAGATCTTCACCGAGACTGGCCTGGTCAGCGCTTCGAGCGCCTGGATGGCGGCCATCAGCTCCATCCGGTTGTTCGTGGTCTCCGGGTCGCCGCCGTGCAACTCCCTGACGTGGTCCCCGTAACCCAGCACGACGCCCCACCCGCCGGGACCGGGGTTGCCGCTGCACGCGCCGTCGGTGTAGATCACAACGCCACTCGCAGACGGGGGGGCGGTGCCCCCCCGTGCGGGGGGGTTTGGGGGGGTCGTCCCCCCGAATGTGTCTCGAGACGGGGGGGCGGCGCCCCCCCGTGCGCGGGGGTTCGGGGAGCCGGAGGCCCCGGGGGGCGGGAGTCCCCCGTTCGAGAAGGCTGTCCCCCCGAATGTGTCCGCCTGCTCGCCCATGGCGCACAGAGTATCCGCCTGGCAGCGGCCCGGTCCGTTCCGTATAAATAAAAGAGAACCGGACGCCGACGTGGCGATTAACACACGTCCCCCGGTCGTGACCGAGCCGAATTGATGTGTTGTGCTAGTGACGTGGTTAGAGAGCTGCCTTCGCCTGGTTCCCAAGACCCCGCGGACCTCGCTGTCCTGGCCGGGCTCAGGGTTGTGGATGACGACGACGACGATCCGGTGCTGCTCTGGCCGGACGGCACCCAGGTAGATACCTGGCGCGAGGACTACCCGTACGACGAGCGGATGCCGCGGGACTACTACGAGCACGCGAAGCGGATGCTCCAGATCGAACTCGTCAAGCTGCAGAACTGGGTCAAGGACACCGGGCAGCGGATCATCATCGTGTTCGAGGGGCGGGACGCGGCCGGCAAGGGCGGCACGATCAAGCGCTTCACCGAGCACCTGAACCCGCGCGGCGCGCGCGTCGTGGCGCTGGAAAAACCAAGTGACCGAGAACGGACACAGTGGTACTTTCAGCGTTACGTGACACATCTGCCGTCCGCGGGGGAAATCGTGATGTTCGACCGATCCTGGTACAACAGGGCGGGCGTGGAACGGGTGATGGGCTTCGTCTCCAACGGTGACTACCGGGAGTTCATGCGCGAGGCGCCGGAATTCGAGGCGATGCTGGTGCACTCGGGGCTGTCGCTGACCAAGTTCTGGTTTTCTGTGACGCGCACCGAGCAGCGGACGCGGTTCGTCATCAGGCAGGTGGACCCGGTGCGGCAGTGGAAGCTGAGCCCGATGGACATCCAGTCGCTCGACAAGTGGGACGAGTACACGGAGGCGAAGGAGGCGATGTTCCTTCATACCGACACGGCCGACGCACCGTGGACGGTGGTGAAGAGCAACGACAAGAAACGCGCCAGGCTCGAGGCCATGCGGCACATCCTCGAGCACTTCGATTACTCAGGAAAAGACCCGGAAATCGTCGGCAAGCCAGACCGGAAGATTATCGGACCGCCAGGACTTCTATCCGAGCGGTCGTCGAACCCCCTATTTACGAGGTTGTGAGAATGAGCGTCGCGGAAGCGCCCTTTAGCGAGAGCACTCTGTCCGAGATCACGTCCGAGGCCGAGCTGCGCGAGGCGCTGGGGGGATACGCGTCGGGCCGCTCGGTGACGAAGGAACGCGCCAACCTCCACCCGCTCCAGATCGAATGGCTGAAAACGTCGCCGTTCTGCGTGCTGGCGACGTGTGACGCCGACGGGAACTGCGACGCCTCCCCCAAGGGCGACCCGGCCGGGCACCTGATCCACGTTCTCGATGACCGCACCGTCGTCATCGCCGAACGGCCGGGCAACAAGCGCGCCGACGGTTACCTCAACATCCTGGCCAACCCGCACGTCGGGATCATCTCGCTGATCCCGGGCCGCAACGACACGCTGCGGATCAACGGCCGCGCCCGGCTCGTGCGGGACGCACCGTTCTTCGACGACCTTGTGGTCCGCGGCCAGCGGCCGGTGCTCGCGGTGCTCGTCGAGATCGACCAGGTCTTCTCGCACTGCCCGAAGGCGTTCATGCGGTCGAAGCTCTGGGAGCCGCAGAGCTGGCGGCCGGACGCGCTGCCCACGACCGCGGCGCTGTGCAAGGCGGTGCAGTACACGCAGGAGTCGCTGGAGGAACTTGAGGAGTACTACGCGCCGGACAACTACGGCAAGAAGTTGTACTGACTCCACAGCGCGGGGATCGTCAGGCCCAGATCGCCGAGCAGCCCGCGCAGTACCGGCAGCGAAATCCCGATCACGTTGTTGTGGTCGCCATCGATCGAGTCGACGAACCAGCCGCCGAGGCCTTCGATCGTGAAGGCGCCGGCCATGACCATCGGCTCGCCGGTGGCGACGTAGGCCGAGATCTCCTCGTCGGTAGGGGCGCCGAACCGGATCGTCGTCGCGGCTACGGCCCGCACGCCGCGCCCGGATGCGGCGTCGATGACGCAGTGCCCGGTGAACAACGTGCCGGACTTGCCCGACATCTCATGCCACAGTTGGATCGCGTTGGCGGCGTCGGCCGGCTTGCCGTACGCGCGGCCCTCGAGGTCGAGCATCGAGTCGCAGCCAATCACCACGCCGTCGTCCAGGCCCGCGGCGACTGCGGCCGCCTTGGCCGACGCGAGCACGTCGACGAGTTCGGCCGTGCTTTGCGCCGTATAGGCGTCCTCATCGACACCGCTGACGATGACCTGCGGATCCAGGCCGGCGGCGCGCAGCACGGCCAGGCGCGCCGGGGAGGCGGAGGCAAGAATGACACGCACCCGTCCGACCTTACGCGGGGCACCGGCGGGTCGTAGCATCTTGTGCCATGGTGCGTTTCCTAGTGCTGTATGACATCCCAGACGACCCCGCCGCGTTCGATAAGTACTACAACGAGATCCACATCCCGCTGGCCAAGCAGCTTCCCGGGCTGCTGCGCTACACCGTGAGCCGGAACGTCGCGCCGGTGCGCGGCGGCAAGCAGTACTACCTGGTGGCCGAGCTCGACTGGGAGTCAACCGAGGCCATGCAGGCCGCGTTTGGCTCCGACATCGGGCGGCAGTGCGGCGCCGACGTGGCCAATTTCGCGCCGGGCGACAAGTCGTACAGCCTGGTCTTCGAGGTCGCCGAGGTTTGATGCGGTTCGGCCTCGTCGGCACCGGCTTCTGGGCCAGGACCGTACACGCCCCCGCGATCGCCGCCACACCGGGCGCCTCGCTAACCGCAATCTGGGGGCGCGACGCGAGCGCCGCGTCGTCTCTCGCGGCCGAATACGGCGCTTCGGCCTGCACCGATGTCGGCGCGCTGTTCGACGCGGTGGACGCCGTGACGTTCGCGGTGCCCCCCGACGTGCAGGCAGCGCTGGCGACCCGGGCGGCCGCGGCGGGCAGGCACCTGCTGCTCGAGAAGCCGATCGCGCTATCCGTGGACGACGCCGACAAGCTGGTAGCCGCCGTCGAGACTTCCGGCGTGGCGTCGGTGGTGTTCTTCACCATGCGCTTCAACACCGAGGTCCGTGGCTGGCTCACCGACGAGCGCGCCCGCGGCGGCTGGTCCGGCGGCGGCTGGTCGGGCGGCGTCGCGCTGTGGCTCGGCTCGGCGCTGCAGCCGGGCAGCCCGTTCAACACGCCGTGGCGGCGCGAGAAGGGCGGCCTGTGGGACCTCGGCCCGCACGTGGTCGCCCTGCTGTGGGCCTGCCTCGGCCCGGTCACGTCGGTAGCGGCGACAGCCGGCCCGGACGACGTCACGCACCTGGTGCTGCGGCACGAGGGCGGCGCGACGAGCACCGCGACGGTGACGCTAAGCGCGCCCGAGGCCGCCTCGGGGAACAACCTGTTCGTGTGGGGGGAGGCGGGTCGTTCTGTGATGCCGGCCACGCTGGTCGACCCGGTGGAGTCGCTGCGTGTCGCCGCCGAATTGATCTCGTGCGCCGATTCCGCAGCGCGGGAGCACCCCTGCGACGTCAGGTTCGGCCGCGAGGTGGTCCGGGTCCTCGCCGCCGCCGAGGCGCAGCTTTCCGCCCGCCGCAGCTGAGCCCGTGTCAGCGCGCCCAGCCCCCGCCCCTTCCCATAAGTGTCACACCAGCCACTCCCGTTCTACTTGCCATAGAAGCGGGCGACTTCGCATAGAAGACAACAGTTTTTACGCCCGATATGTCCCGGTTTAAGCCCCCGTCTTCTCTGCGATGCGGTCACGGTGTATGCGAAGTCGTAACGACTGTGACCGATGCGACGGGTAGACCAGTCGGGGCGCCGGGCTTGAGGTAGTGCAAGGGGCTGGCGTGGCAACTGTGGTGCATGGGCTCTAGCCGACTTGGGCGGCCAGCCAGGCCAATGCTGGTCCAGCCTCGCGGAGGAGCCCATACCGTTCGGCGGCGGCGAAGAGCGGCTCGGCGGCAACCCTACGTTCGGGGTGCCGTGATGCCAGAAGACCGGGAACCGGGCATCACCCGCCGAGCCAGCGGAGCTAGCGGAGTAAGCGATGTCATAAGCCCGCAGAACACGCCCGAAGCCCAGGTTGACATCAATCACGACACTGACTGCTCGCCGCAGCCCAAGTCATCGGGGCGTCGTGGGCTCAATGGTGACTGAACTGTACCTAGCCACCCGTACCCGCCTAGGCTCTACCTATGAGTAGTCCGCCAGCCGTCCCGGACAGAGGGAACCTTCGCGCCTCGGATGCCGATCGCGAGCGCGTCGCCGAGATAGTGCGCGAGGCCGCCGGGGACGGGCGGCTGACCATGGAGGAACTGGACGAGCGGCTTGACGCCGTGTACGCGGCCAAGACCTACGCCGAACTCGAGCCGATCACCCAGGACCTGCCGCGAGCCGGGGCGGCCCACGCCCCGATTCCCGCGCCGGTTCCCGCGGGCGACCTTTCCCGGGTCGGCGGCGAGCCATCGTCGCATGCCGCGGTGGCCATCCTCGGGGGTTTCTCCCGCAAGGGGGACTGGGTGGTGCCCAAGGAATTCTCCGCCGTGGCGATCCTGGGCGGCGGTGAGATAGACCTGCGCGAGGCCCGGTTCGCCGAGCCGGTCGTGACGATCCACGCGGTCACCGTCATGGGGGGCATGGAGATAATCGTGCCCGAGGACGTCACCGTCGAGGTCACCGGTGTCGGCATCATGGGCGCGTTCGAGCACATCGCGAACGGCGAGGGGAAGCCTGGCGGACCCAAGATCATCGTTAACGGCGTGGCCATCATGGGCGCGGTCGAAGTCAGGCGGAAGCCGCCTAAGAAGTCCAAGCAAGGGGAAGAGCTGGACGCCGGGCGCGACTACCGGCAGCTAAGGATGGACGCCAGGCACGAAAGGCTGGACGCCAGGCACGAGCACATGCGGGAAAGGCGGGACGTGCGGCGCGAGCATATGCGGGAGAGGCGAGATTACCGCCGGGGCGAACTCGACTAGCCGGGCCCATCATGTGCGCTGACGAGGGCACGGTCGGTCCGCTGTCGATACAGCCCGGTGTCATGGACGACCTCGACCCGGGCGTCGTGTTCGGACTCGAACCGGTCGATTCGGTCACGGTGACCACGTTGATGGACAACGTCACGGACATCTTCATGCCTGATCAGGGTCCCGCGCATCGCTGGCCGCCGAATTCCGGGCCTTGGCGGCCCGCCAACACCATGGACGGCGGCCAGGCACCCGACACACTGGTGGCCGAGCACGGCTTCTCCGTGCTTGTGACGGTTTCCAAGAACGGCTTCCGGCGTCAGATCCTCTTCGACGCCGGCACCAGCCCGGACGGGGTCACCGAGAACATGGCTCGCCTCGATATCGACCTCGGCGGCATTGAAGGGATCGTGTGCAGCCACGGCCACTTCGATCACACGACCGGGCTCGACGGGATCATCCGCCGGCTGGGGACGGTCAACCTGCCGATCCTCATCCATCCGCACTTCTGGCGGCGTCGCCGGGTCCTCCTTCCTGGGCGGGATCCCTTGGAGATCCCCAGCACGAGCCGCAGCGCGCTGACCGGGGCCGGCTTTGAGGTGATCGAGGAAGGCCAGCCGAGCTTCCTGCTTGACAACTCGGTGCTGATCACCGGCGAGGTCCCGCGAACCAGCGGTTACGAGCCTGGTTTCCCACCGCAGCAAGCGTGGCTCGGCGGCCGCTGGGAACCGGACCCGCTCGTGCTCGACGACCAGGCCCTGGTCGTGGACGTCAAGGACAAGGGCCTGCTCATCATCACAGGCTGCGGACACGCCGGGGTCGTCAACATCTGCCGGTACGCCCGGCGCCTGACCGGTGACCGGCCCGTCTACGCGATCATGGGCGGCTTTCACCTGAACGGCCCGATCTTCGAGCCGCTCATCCCCCGCGTCCTTGACGACCTCGCCGCCCTCACGCCGAGCGTGATCGTTCCCGCACATTGCACCGGATGGCGCGCCCAGCACGCGATGGGCGCCAGGTTCGGCGACGCTTTCATCCCTAACTCGGTAGGCACTCGCTTCATTCTCTGACGGGTCCGGACCACTGGCCGCAGAGCTTGGCGAGGCGTTCCAGCGAGTCGGTCATCGCCTCTATCCACACGGCGCCGTCTTCCATGCCGGCGCGCTCCTCAGCCGGCGCGCGCGAGCAGTCGTATTGCTCCGTCACGATGGTCGCGTCCGGGCCGTCGGGGGTGAGCTCGTAGGTCCACCGGTGTCCCCATCTATCCCCGGCGTCTCGGGAGCCCGCGGACGGATGGCCGCGCCCCGCCTCGGGCTCCCAGCCGACACGCCGGTCCTGCTCGTACTCCACGACGTGATTGTTCATCTCGTAATCGCCGTGCCGGCTGAAGTACATCCTCATGACGAATACGTCGCCGACGCCGGAGACCGGCGCGGTGGTGACCGCCCCGCGCAGCATCCCCGAGCCGTCGAATTCGATGTGCCTGACCGGGTCGGTCAGGATCTGAAAGATGTAGTGCGCCGAAGCGCCGATACGCCGCGATGCCGCGACGGGCTTGGGCTCGCCGTCTGCCATAGACCCGCTGTCTCCTCACGTGTGCCGTCAGCTAGTAAGACAGCGCGCGGCCCGGTTTCTCATCGGTGGCCTGCGATGAGTATCGGCGTCCTTCGGCGTCTAAACGGGTACGAGCACAACCGAGAGGCAGCCGCGATGGAAAAACCCAGGATCGTCTCCCAGCAGGAGTGGCAGGAAGCCCGGGACGAACTGCTCAGGGCGGAGAAGGAAGCGACCCGTGCGCAGGACGCCATCGCCGCGCGGCGCCGGCGCCTGCCGATGGTCAGGTTCGACAACGGGTATGTGTTCGACTCGCCGTCAGGGAAGAAGACCCTGCTTGACCTGTTCGGCGACCAGGTCCAGCTCGCCGTCTACCAGTTCATGGACGTCGGTCCTGACGGCTTCTGCCCTGGGTGCACATGGTTCACGGACAACGTGGCCCATCTGGACGGACTGGCCAGCGCCGGAGTCGCCTGGGCGACGATATCCAACATGCCGCTCGCTCAGATCGAGGCCTACAAGGCAGAACGAGGGTGGACGCTGCCCTTCCTGTCCTCTCACGGCACCTCGTTCGCGGCCGATTGCGGAGTGACCAACGGCTTCCTGCTCAGCATGTTCTTGCGTGACGGCACGGACGTCTACCGGACTTACAACACGACCGCCCGGGGCGTGGACAGGGTCCTGTTCGTCAACAACATCCTCGACCTCGCGCCATACGGCCGCCAGCAGGACTGGGAAGACTCACCGCCTGGGTGGCCGCAGCAACCGACCTACGGGTAGCCGCGACCGCGCGTACCCGGCTCGCGCTTCCGGACGTGTCACACGGGGCATCCTGTGTGTAACGGTATCTGGAGGTGACAATTCATGACCGGCGAGACGGTTTGCGACCTGCTCAAGCCCCTCATTGGTAAGACCGGGACGATCTTTTTGGTTGTCGGCAAGGTTGGCCAGATCGGGTTCGCCACGACCGAGAACAACAAGCTGACCGGTGTGGAGGTTCGCTCAGACGGCTTTGTCCTCCTTGAACGCACGACAGGCTGGACGGTGATCGACCCGGACGAGGTCGTCGTGGTGGGCTGGAACAGCGATGCGGATCAAACCACGGGACAGTTCCTGTAGACGAGACCTGGTACTGTTCTGCTCTTGGGTCGCATGGACCCCCTTTGACACGAAAGGGCACCATGACCCAGCTCGCTGACTACTACCGCGACCGTTCCGCTGAGTACGACGCCATCTACGCCAAGCCCGAGCGCCAGGACGACCTGGCCACGCTCCATGCCATGCTGCCGCCGCTCGTCGCTGACCGCAGGGTCCTGGAGATAGCCGCCGGAACCGGCTACTGGACGCGTACGCTGTCCCGGTCGGCATCGGTGATCACCGCGACCGACATCAACGCGGAAACCCTGGACGTGGCCCGCGAGCGGGAATTCGGCCCGGCTCAGGTCGCCCTCCAGGTCGCGGACGCCTACGCGCTCGACGAGGTCCCCGGTCAGTTCGACACGGCCTTCATCGGCTTCTTCTGGTCCCACGTTCCGCGTGCCGGCCTGCCACGATTCCTTACCGGGCTGCACGCTCGCCTCGGCCCGGGCGCGCGGGTCATCGTGCTCGATAACCGCTATGTCCCCGGGAGCAGCACTCCCATCAGCCGGACCGGTCCCGACGGCGACACGTTCCAGCTCAGGACGCTGAACGACGGCCGCGGCTACGAGATCGTGAAGAACTTCCCGGCACGCGGCCAGTTCACGGCGGACATCGCCGCCGTAGCCAGAGACGTGGAATGGACGCAGTTGCCCTACTTCTGGCTGGCCACCTGCACTCTGCGCTAGCGGCAGGATCGATGAATGTCCCGTTCATCGGGCTACCGCAAGCTGGACGGGACATTCATCTGGTGCGGCAGGATCGCCGGGGCCGTTCGGAAAAGTCATCTTTGATACCGAACGGATGGGCGTGACTCATGTGCGGTCAGCGGAATCCGTGACCTCGGCCGACCCTTCAGCGAGTCACCAGCGCCACACTGTAACTCATTTGATCGATGATTACATTGTGATTACAGAATGGTAGCGATCTTGCGGTCCCGTCTGGACAAAGTCGGCTCGGCGGCGCGGACTCGAAGATAGGCAGATCATTCGGGGACAGCGGTTGACCCGCGGAGGTCGTCATGGGAATTCTTCATGCGGAGAATCGTTCCGACTCACGCCGTGGGAAGTGGTACGGCGCGGCCGTGGTCGTCGCGGCCGCCTTGATCGCGGCCGGCTGTAGCTCAAGCACGGGGCCGTCATCGTCGCCCAAGTCGGTGACGAGCGGCGGCACGCTGACATTCGCCCTCGATGAGGACGTGGCCGGCTTCAACTCGCTGCTCGCCGGCGACAACGAGTTCGTCCTCACCGAGATCCTGGATCAGACGCTGCCGCGAGTGTTCGTCGTCCAGCCTGACCTCAAGCCGGTACTCAACACGGAGGTGGTAACCAGCGCGAGCGTCGTCAAGACGAACCCTCAGACGATCGTGTACCAGATCAACCCGAAGGCCGTGTGGTCCGACGGGGTGCCGATCAGCGCCAGCGACTTCATCTACAACTGGCAGGCGCAGAGCGCCAACCCCAAGTTCAAGGACCTCGGCGGCAAGCCGTTCTTGCCGAATACCACGTCGGGCTATAACCAGATCGCGTCGGTAACCGGTTCCGACGGCGGCAAGACGGTCACCGTGGTGTTCAGCAAGCCGTACGGCGACTGGCAGTCGCTATTCAGCCAGGCCGACCCGCTCCTCCCGGCGCACATCGCGGACAAGGTTGGCTTCGACTCCGGTTTCCAGAACTTCGGCGCGGCGGTGCAGGTCTCCGGCGGCCCGTATGAGATCCAGAGCTACACCAAGGGCGAGGACCTCGTCGAGGTGCGCAACCCGCACTACTGGGGACCGGCCGGCACGCTCAGCAAGATCGTCTTCAGGTTCATCCTCTCCGACGACCAGCAACCCCCTGCCGTGCAGAACGGCGAGGTGAACATGGTCAATCCGGTGCTCGCCTCGATCCCGTTCCTCGACAGCGTGAAGTCGATCCCGAATTTCACGGTTTCCGTCCAGCCCGCGCTGGAATTCCAGCACATGGACTTCAACCAGGCCAACCCGTACCTGGCGCTGTCCAGCGTCCGGCACGCGATCGCCTACGGCACGAACCGGCCGGAGATGGTTACCCGCATCGTGTCGCCACTGACCACTTCGATCGGTCCGCTGAACAACCGCCTCTTCATGCCGACCGAATCCGGCTACACCGACACGGACAACGGTTACGGCGCCTTTGACCCGGCCAAAGCGAAGTCGCTGCTGCAGCAGGCGGGCATGACCATGGGATCGGACGGGTACTTCCACCCGAACTTCGGCCCGGAGAAGGGCCAGGACTTCACGTTGAGCATCTCGACTACCAGCGGCGTCGAGGTGCGTTCGGAAATCGAGCAGCTATTCCAGGCCGACATGAAGGCGATCGGCGTCAAGATCAACATCCAGAACTACACGGCGAACACACTGTTCGGCACCATCGGCCCGAAGGGTGAGTTCCAGATCATCGAATTCGCCTGGGTCATATCGCCGTTCATCTCGGCGAACCAGTCGATCTACTGCTCGTACACCTCATCCGAGTGCGGCAACAACTGGGACCACTATTCGGATCCGAAGGTGGATACGCTGTTCGACCAGGCGCTGACCAGCGTAAACACGGCCCAGGCGACGGCCCTCTACAACCAGATCGACGGGTTGCTGTGGTCGGACATGGCCACGCTACCGCTGTTCCAGAACCCGGACCTGTTCGGCTGGTCGAGCAACTTCGCGCACATCGTCCCGAACACCAGCAACGTCGGCATTCCGTGGAACGCGAACGCGTGGGGCGCGACGTGACCCCAACGGCGGGCGCGGGCGCGGCCGATGTGGGCTTACCTGCTGCGCCGCGTGCTCGCCGGCATCATCGTCCTGCTCGTGCTCAGCTTCGGTGTGTTCATCCTGGTCGCACTGTCCGGGAACCCGCTGGCCGCGCTGCAGGCGACACCCGGGATTTCGCGCGCGACGATCGCGGCCGCCGGTGCGCAGTTGCATCTGAACGAGCCGCTGGTTGACCGCTACTGGGGATGGCTCGTCGGACTGCTGCACGGCAGCTTCGGCTACAGCTACACCGGTCAGCCGGTCGGCCCGCAGATCGCGCAACGGCTGCTGGTCACGGTCAAGCTGGTGGTGCCCGCCGTGATCTTGTCGGTGCTGCTCGGCGTCATCGTCGGCGTGATAAGCGCCGTCCGGCAGTACAAGCCCGTCGATCACGTCTCGACAGGACTGGCCTATCTTTTCTTTTCCACCCCGGTGTTCGTTCTCGCCCTGCTGCTGAAGGACTTTCTCGCGGTGGACGTGAACCGGGCGGTCGGCCACACGATCCTGTTCACGGTCGGGGAGAGCACCCCGGGGATCACCGGCGCGTGGAACGTGTTCGTCGACGAGGTGCAGCACGCGGTGCTGCCCGTGATCACGCTGACGCTGGTCACATACGCCACGTGGAGCCGATTCCAGCGGGCCGCCATGTTGGACGTGCTGAATGCCGACTACATCCGGCTGGCTCGTGCGAAGGGCCTGTCGCCCCGCCGGGTGCTGTTCGTGCACGCGCTGCGCAACGCGCTTATCCCGGTCGTCACGGTCGTCGCGATCGACTTCGCCGCACTGATCGGCGGGGCGCTGGTCACGGAGATCGTGTTCAGCTGGGATGGGATGGGCCAGTACCTGTACAACGCGCTGACCGGCGCGGAAAGCCCGGACGTGTACGCGGTATCGGGCTGGCTGATGGTGGCCGGCACCGCGGTGGTCGTCTTCAACATCCTTGCCGACCTGGTCTACGGCCTGCTCGATCCGAGGATCCGCTATGCCTGACCCGGTGTCCGACGTCACCCCGCCTGCCCCGGCCCTCACGCTGGTCACCGATGCGGCCCAGGGCCTCACGATCGAGTCTCGTGGCCAGATCCGGCTGGCGGTCGAGCGGTTCGCGCATCACCGGCTGGCCGTGGTTGGCCTGATCGTGTTCCTGCTCTTGCTGCTGCTGTCCACGATCGGGCCGGTCTTCTGGCAGTACAGCTACTCGACGATCACCGCGCAGTTCGCTACCGGCCCGTCCGCGCAGCATCCGTTCGGCACCGACCTGATCGGCCATGACCTGTTCGCGCAGGTTATGGAGGCCGAAGCGACATCGGTCAAGACGGCCGTCCTGGTGGCGCTGATCGCGACGACGATCGGCACCGTGGTCGGCGCGATAGCCGGCTACTACGGCAAGCTCGCGGACGTCCTGCTCATGCGGTTCACCGATCTGATCCTCGCGGTGCCGCTGCTCGTGGTCTTGCTGGTGCTGGCGAACAAGCTGAGCAAGCAGGCCGGGAGCTGGCTCTGGATCGCCCTCATCCTGGGCTTGCTGCTGTGGACGAACCTGGCCCGGCAGGTGCGCGGCGCGTTCCTGGCGCTGCGGGAACGGGAATTCATCGAGGCCCAGCACGCCATTGGCGCCAGCGACCGGCGGATCATCTTTCGCCACATGATCCCGAACGCGATCGGCCCGATCGTAGTCAGCGCGACGCTGACAGTCGCGCTGGCTCTCCTGATCGAGGCGGTCCTGTCCTTCCTCGGGCTGGGCATACAGCCGCCTGAGGTGTCGCTGGGCAGCTTGATCAACAGCGGGCAGGACGCCGCGACCTCGCTGCCCTGGCTGTTCTTCTTCCCCGCGGGGTTCCTCGTGATCACGATCCTGTCGATCAACTTCATCGGGGACGGCCTGCGTGACGCGCTCGATCCCACCCAGCGAGTGCACTCGTGAACCCGCTACTGGAGGTCGAGGGCCTCAGCGTCACGTTCCGCACTCGTGACGGCGATGTCCAGGCGGTCAGGAACCTGACGTTCGGACTTGGCCGGGGTGAGACGCTCGGTATCGTCGGGGAGTCCGGTTCGGGCAAGTCCACGGTGGCGTTGGCCATCCTCGGCCTGCTGGCGAAGAACGCGATCGTCGTCGGCTCGGTAAGGTCAGCCGGCCGGGAGCTGCTCGGTCTGCGGGAACGGGACCTGGCTCGCGTGCGTGGCAGCGTGATCGCGTACGTCCCGCAGGACCCGCTCAGCTCGCTGAACCCGGCGTTCACCGTTGGCTGGCAGGTGGCGGAGACGCTCTGGACCCGGCACGAGATGGGCAAGGAAGCCGCCCATCGGCGCGCGGTCGAACTGCTCGAGGCGGTAGGCATCCCGCGTGCGGCCGAGCAGGCGCAGCGATTTCCGCACGAGTTCTCCGGCGGCATGCGGCAGCGGGTGGTGATCGCGATCGCGATGGCCAACGACCCGGACGTCATCATCGCCGACGAGCCCACTACAGCGCTCGACGTCACGATCCAGGCGCAAGTGCTAGAGACGCTGCGCGCCGCGCGGGAGCAGACCGGAGCGTCGATGATCCTGATCACGCACGACCTGGGCGTGGTGGCCGGGATGGCCGATCGGGTCATGGTCATGTACGCGGGCAAGGCGGTCGAGACCGGCCCGGTCGACGAGATCTTCTTCCGCTCCCGGATGCCGTACACGCTGGGCCTGCTCGGCTCGCTGCCGAGGTTGGACGTGGACAGCTCCGCGCGGTTGCGCCCGATTCCCGGTGCGCCGCCATCGTTGATCCGCTTGCCACTAGGCTGCCCGTTCGTGCCCCGCTGTCCGGTGGCGATCTCGCGCTGCGGCAAGGAAGAACCGGCGTTGCTCGCGGTGGCGCCTGACCACCGCTCGGCCTGCCACCGGTCGCGCGAGCTGGCCGCGGGCGAGCCGCTGTTCGCCGCCGGGGACCAGCTGGCGCCGCGGTCGGCGGGACCGGCCGCCGCCGCGTTGCCCGCGGTGTTGCCCGCGGCGTTGCCCGCGGGCCTGCCTGTGGTCTTGCCTGGCGCCAACGGCGAGCCGGTCATCGGCGTCACCGACCTGGTCAAGCATTATCCGATCACCAGCGGCCGGCTGCTGCGCCGTCGGGTCGGCGAGGCGCACGCCGTCTGCGGGATATCACTCGAGCTGCGCGAACGCGAGACCCTCGGCCTGGTCGGCGAATCGGGCTGCGGGAAGTCCACCACGGCCCGGACGATCCTGCAGTTGCTACCGGTCACAGCGGGCTCGGTGAGGTTTGAGGGCCAGGAGCTGACCACACTGAACAGACGAAAGCTGCGCCCGCTTCGTCAGCACGTGCAGGTGGTGTTTCAGGACCCGTTCGCCTCGCTCGACCCGCGCATGCCGGTGGGTGAGATCGTCGCCGAACCGCTCCACGTGCACGAGCGCTGGGACCGCCGGACCGGACCGGACCGGGTGGCCGAGTTGTTCCGGCTGGTCGGCCTCAACCCCGAGCACCGCAACCGGTATCCGCACGAGTTCTCCGGCGGCCAACGGCAACGAGTGGGCATCGCCCGGGCCCTGGCGCTTGAACCGAAGGTCCTGGTGCTCGATGAGCCGGTGTCCGCCCTTGACGTCTCGATTCAGGCCGACGTGGTGAACCTGCTCGAAGATCTCCAGGATCGCCTCGGACTTTCCTACCTGTTCATCGCGCACGACTTGTCGGTGATCCGGCACATCTCGGACCGGGTCGCCGTCATGTACCTGGGCAAGATCGTGGAGACCGGCACCAGGTCCCAGGTCTACGACACACCGTCGCACCCGTACACCCAGGCGCTGCTGTCCGCGGTGCCGGTGCCCGACCCGGAGGTGGAGCGCCGGCGCCGCCGGATACTGCTCACCGGTGACGTGCCCAGCGCGGCATCTCCGCCGTCCGGCTGCCGGTTCCGTACCCGGTGCTGGAAGGCGCGGGACATCTGCGCCACCGAAGAGCCGGCGCTGACCGACCGGGGGCAAGGGCACCCGGCCGCGTGTCACTTCGCCGAGAAGGTGCAGGTTTTGCAGCTCGAAACTTGATCCTTCGGCGGCCGCGCTTACTCCGGGAGCAGGTCTCGGGACGGCGGGTCGATGCCCGCCTGCCGGAGCGTCCGCTCAACGAAGGCCGCCTTGGCGTTGGTGTACGCGTTGCGGTTGTCACGATGCTCCCGGGCGAGGCGCTCCTTCAAGCTCGCGTACTCGCCGCGCAGCCCCGCATCGGTACGCAGCGCGTCCCGGAATGCCAGCAGTGCCTTCGCGTGCGGGTGCTCCGCCTCGATCACGTGCAGGTGATGGGTCCGGGCCTCCGGCCGCGGCCGCAGCAGCCACAGCCGGTAGTGAGCGCACGGATCCTCCGGCCAGAACACCCAGCCCGCGTCTGCCAGCACTGGCAACGCGGCGCGGGCCTCGCGCAGGGAACCCACCGGCGCCAGCATGTCGATCAAAGGCTTGGCCCGCAAGCCGGGAACCGAGGTCGAGCCGATGTGCTCCACCGGCCGGGAAAGCCAGGGCCGGAGCAGCCCTTCCACCACGACCCGCTGCCCGGCGAACCGGTCAGCCCAAGCCGGGTCATAATCCGCTAGCTCCACATGTTGATCGGCCACAGGCCCAACCTACCCTCACGCCACGCTACGGCCGCTTCGCTGACTTCGTCCGGTCAGGCCCGGTCGAAGGGCTCCGGGTAGGCGAACGTGCCGCGTACCGAAGGCTGGTAACCGGCCAGAGTGCGGACCTGGAAGTACCGTCCCCATTGCGGGTTGGGGGGCACGATCTGGTAGGTACTGCTTGGCTGGAATCCGAACCTGCCGTAGTAGGCGGGGTCACCGAGCAGCGCGACAAGCGGCTCGCCGAGCGCGTCGGCCGCGCCGAGGATGGCATGCATAAGCGCGCTGCCGACGCCGCGCCGCTGGTGGTCCGGCCGGACGGTAAGCGGGCCGAGTCCCAGGACGGGAGTCTGGGCGACGTACCCTCGTGTGCACAGCACGTGCCCGATGACGTCGCCCGCGGGCGTGACCGCCACCATGGACAGCGCGGGGAGCCAGGCGGGGCCGGCCCGGAGTTCGTCGACGAGCCTTGCCTCGGGCGGGTCCGCGCCGGGGCTCTGGCCGGTGCTCTGGCCCGGGCTCTGGCCGGGGCTCTGACCCTGGCTCTGGCCGGGGCGGGCGAACGCGGCGGCGGTAATGGCGTAGATGGCGCTGACGTCGGCCGCGTCCTCGCGGCGGATCAGCACCGTGCCTTGACTCCTGGTCCCGGATTCCCTGATGGCCGCGCGGACGCAAGCCCGCAAGAAGCGCAGGTCTGCGGCGGCGTCGGTACTATCGACGAACTGGTCGACGGCGCCGGTGAGCGGCAACCGCCTGACCTGCGGGTCGATGATCGCCTCGCGCAGCGCCGCGGCGAACCTGGCCGCGCCGATGACCTGGTACGGCCGGTCATAAAACCCGCGTGTGCGGGTGTCAAGCGGCGTGGTGAGTCCCAGTTGGTTATGCCGCGCGGCGACGGCCTCGTAGGCGTCGCGTAGGTGCTGCTGGCGGACGGGCCAGCGGCCGGCGGATATCGCCGCGGTCAAGGACGCGGTTAGCCCGGCGATGCCGGGCAGACGCGCGAGCGCGGTGCCTAGCCACTTGCTGTAGGGCGGGTACCGCCGGTGCATCAGCAAGACCAGCCGCATCAGGTCGCGGGCCAGGCGCGCGGTGACGACGACGGAGCCGAGGTCGTCGCCGGCCTCGGCACAGCGGCCGGGGAAGCCTTCTTCCTGCCCGATGCGCTGCCACTGGCAGGCCAGCAGGTGTAGCCAGACGTCGTGGGGATACCACGCCACGGCCGCGCGAGCGCGGGTCAGCTCGCCTGGTCCGTCGTGGAAGACCTCCCCGCCGGTGAACTCCGCCAGCCGCTGCGCCGGGACGGCCAGCCAGTCAAGCAGCGTGACTGCGTTCCGCGGGTCGAACCCGAGGCGGCCGTCCAGCCAGGCGGTCAGGCTCGTGACCTCCACGCGGTGCCGGGCGATGCCGTCGGTTTCCCTGGTGACGGGGAACGCGACCCCGTAGCCGCGAAACGACTCCGGCAGCCTGCTCGCCAGAGTGTCGGTGATCGCCGGGGCGTAGCGCTCTGCGTCGCTATCGCCGAGGAAGACCTGCAAGCGCGGACCCCAGTCATGATCGACAGAACGCCCGGTGTCGAAGCCCAGGACCTCAGATCCAGGGCCAACGAGGGCGGCCGCGTAGGGCACCCGCGGGAACTGCTCCTCAAGCAGCGGCCGGACCGTGGTGGCGTAGAACTCGCGGGCGAGCTGGAGACCGGGAACGAACGTTGCAGCCACGCTGGCGATCCTGCCGGTTCACGCTCGACCTGTCGCCTGCTTTTCTCCGCCAGCGGGAATGAGGGTCACCAACCATGGCGGCCGACGGCTCTACACCTGGCGACTAGCCGGGGTACCGTCAGGCTCAGTAATGTTGCGGACATGCAAGGGATTGCAGCCGCGGTCGTGCTAATTGCGATCTTGCTCGGCGTCCTGCTCGTGGTTGCCTTCGACCTGTACTGCCTGGTGCTCCTCGCGGCAGCCGAGCGCGTCCGTTTCCTTCCCAGGTTGGCTTGGGCGGTTCTCATAGTGTGCGCTAGCCCCTTCGGCGGCGCCGCCTTCCTGCTCTGCCAGCGCCAGCCACAGCGGTCGCGGCATCCGCCCTGCGTTTCTCCTCCTAGCGCGGGCACTAACTTCGGCCGATGACATATCCAGCAGGCGAGCCATACGACTCCGGCCTTATGGCGACCGAGGACGGGCACCGAATCTACTGGGAGGTCAGCGGCAGCCCCGCGGGAAAGCCCGCGATCGTGCTCCACGGGGGACCCGGCTCCGGCGCCACGTCGTGGTGGACCCAATTTTTCGACCCGGCACGCTACCGGGTGGTGCTGTTCGACCAGCGCGGCTGCGGGCGCAGCCTGCCGAACGCGTGCAACGACCTCGCGGCACTGGACAACAACACAACTGCCCACCTCATCGCCGACATGGAGAATCTTCGCGCGCATCTGGGGATCGACCGCTGGCTGCTGTTCGGGGCATCGTGGGGATCCACGCTTGGGCTGTCGTACGCCGTGGAGTACCCCGAACGGGTATCAGAAATGGTGCTCTGGGCCGTAGTCACCACCCGCCGCAAAGACGTCGACTGGCTGACGCACGCGATGGGAGAGATCTACCCCGAGGAGTTCGATCAGCTTGTAGCCATCCTCCCCGCGGGTACGCAGAACGTGCCGGGCGCGCTGCACTCGCTGCTGCGCTCGCCTGACCCCGACGTCTGCGACATGGCCGCGCGCGCCTGGTGCGCGTGGGAAGACCGCATCGCCACCCTCAGCGGTCCCGTCTCGCCAAGCGTCCGGTCGCTTGATCGCGGACGACGCCTGGGTTTCGCGCGGCTAGTCACCCACTACTTCGGGAACTATGCCTTCCAGGCCGACGACGCCATCACTGGCCGCCTCGACCGGATAGCCCACATCCCGGCGTACCTGCTGCGTGGCCGCCTCGACATCGCCTCGCCACTGCGATCGGCCTACGAAGTCGCCCAACAGCTCCCGAACGCGACCTTGGACATCGTCGAAGCGGACGCACACGGGGCAGGCGACGATACGACGAAACGGCTCGTCGCTGCCCTGGACCGATTCGCGCGGTAGGCGCGCTGACGAGCGGTGCGATCTGAACCAGAGCAAGCGGGCGTTGCGAGCCTCATTAATGGCTGCGTCGGGAGGAAATATGTCGGATACCGGGAAGGCGCCGTTGACATCAGCCCTGGCGGGGGCGGGGGTGAGCTGGGATCAGGTGGCCAGCAGCCGCGCCTTCGCGGGCGGGACGTTTAACACCGTCCACCTTGTGCGCTTGGTCGATGGCACGGCGGTCGTGGTGAAGATCCCGCCCGATCCGGCTGGGCCGGTACTGAGGTATGAGCGCGGGATTCTGGGCACCGAGGCGCTGTATTACCGGCTCGCCGGGCAGTGCCAGGGTGTCACGGTACCCGCCGTGATAGCCGTGGACCTGACCGGTGACGCTGGCGGGTACCTGGTAATGGCGGAGTGCCCGGGCAGTCCCTGGCCGGATCTGACGCCGGTGCCGGGCGGTGGAGAGCGGGATGAGCTGCGCGCTGAGGTCGGCCGTCAAGTGGCTCGGTTGCATACGGTCACGGGGACCGGGTTCGGTTACCCGTCACTCGCGGTCGGCCCGCTGCGGGACAGTTGGCGGGAGGCGTTCTTCGACATGGTGAACGCGGTGCTAGCGGATGCCCTGCGGTTCGCGGTCACGCTGCCCAGGCCAGCCGCGGACATCAAGAACTGGTTCGTGGCGAGGGCCACTGCCCTGGATGAGGTGGCTACCCCAGTGCTGGTGCACTTTGATCTCTGGGACGGCAACATCCTCGTCGAATCGAGTTCCGCCGGGCGACGGATAGGCGCCCTGATCGACGCCGAACGGGCGTTCTGGGGCGATCCGCTGGCCGAGTTCATCTCGCTGGCGCTGTTTGCCGACATCGAGCAGGACACCGCGTTCCTGCACGGCTACCGGTCGGCAGGGGGCACGGCGAACTTCGACTTCGCGGCTCGTCAGCGGCTCTTGGCCTACCGCGCGTACCTGTACCTGATCATGTGGGTGGAGGCAGTACCCCGTCGCTTCACCCAGCGGCAGCGGGATCGGCTAGTCCACAAGGTATTCCAGCCGCTGGAAGCGATCTTCAGCAACGACGGCACGGAGGGTCCACGATGAGTACCTTTCCCCGCCTCGCGCAGGTGGTCCTCGACACCACCGATGCGCGCCGGCTGGCCGAGTTCTACCGCGAGTTCCTTGGCTTCCACTATCGGCCAGGCGAGGAACCGCCGCCTGACGGCGTCGATGACGAGCGGGGGCGCGACTGGCTCGTCCTGCTCACTCCCGACGGTGCCCGCGCCATGGCGTTCCAGCAAGTCGAGCGACTGAAGCAGACCACCTGGCCGAGCGATGAGGTTCCCCAGCAGATGCACTTGGACATCATCGTTCACGACAGGGCGGAACTCGATCGGCAGCACGACCGTGCCTTGCGGCTGGGCGCGACCCTGCGCCAGGACCGCTCCGCCGACGAAGACGAGTCCCTTCGCATCTACACGGACCCCGGGGGCCACCTTTTCTGCGTCTTCGTCGCCCCTTCTTAATCGCGATCCCGCCCGGTCTCTGCGCGAGATCGTCGTAGAACAGCGTCAACTGGTGGGCCGGGTCAGGTAGCGCTGTACCGACGGGGCGACGGCGGCCACCACGTCATCAGCCGGCAGCGAGGCCAGCGGCTCGAGGCGCAGGATGTACCGGCACAGAGCCAGGCCGAGCAATTGCGCCGCGATGAGCGTGCCGCGCCCGTCCGCCTGCTCATCGCCCAGGGTGACGATCGGCTCGGTGACGAGCTGGCTCACCACGGCCTGAAGTTGCCCGGCGACGGTCTCGCTAGTGACGGCGGTCCGCAACAGGGCGATCATCTCCTCGCTGCGGACAGGATCCTCCCACCGGCTGATGAAATGACGGACCAGCAACTCGCCTCGACTGCCGACCGGCGCCGAGCTCAAGTCCGGGACCTGCAGGTCCATGGTGACGGCAGCAGTAAACAAGCCCGCCTTGGAGTGGAAATAGCGCATAACCATCGAAGCGTCGACGCCGGCCTGCGCGGCGACAGCGCGGATGGTGGCCCGTTCGTATCCTCGTGCGGCGAACGTCGCACGAGCAGCGCCGAGGATGGCCAGGCGGGTGCGCTCCGATCGCGGCCCGCCCGTCCCGAGTGCCGGGCCCGCCTGACTCGCGACCGCTGTCGCCCTACGGCTGCTGTCCGTCACATGCCCTAGTCTATATTTGCCAACGCCTGTTGGCCAACGCTTGTTGACAATAGGCAAAAGTATACTTAGTGTGATGCCAACGCCCGTTGGCATTTCAAGGGGGACGCAGGTGGCGCCAAGGCACCGGCATCAATCTCGTAGTTATCCAGCCCGGTACCGCGGCCTCGCGGGCTTCATCCTGGCTAGCGCGGCCTTCGCCGCGATCTTCGTAGCGGTGACCGTCAGCGCTTTTCACAAGCCGACGCCGCATGATCTTCCCTTCGGCCTGGTGGGCTCCCCAGCGGTAACCGGCCAGGTAGAGCACACCGTGGACCGCGCAGTCCCGGGGGCTTTCGGATGGCGTAGCTACCCCAGCGAGGTGACCGCCCGGACCGGGATCGAGCAGCGTGAGGTGGATGGCGCGCTGGTCACTTCAGGCGGAAACCCGCTACTACTTGTCGCACAGGCCGGCGGCACCGGCCCCGCCCAGTTCATCACTGCGGCCTTCGGAACCGTGGCCGCCGGGTCCGGACGTCATCTGGTCGTGTCCGACGTAGTGCCACCCCTGGCCGGTGACACCCAGGCGCTGTCGTCTTGGTTTATGTGCCTCGGCGTTCTGATCCCCAGCCTGGCAGCGGGCTCGGCGTCGGCGATGGCATTCCGGCGCGCCCGTCCCGCTCTGTCCGTCGCCGCCCCCGTGGCCGTAGCTGTCGTCATCGGCCTGGTCTCCGCGGCGATCGCGGATGCCATCGCAGGCCTCGGCAACTACGCCGCCATCGCTGGCATCGTCGCGTTGTTCTCACTGGCAGTGGCGGGCGTCACCGCCGCGTTGGCACGGATCTGGCCTCCGCTGACCGCCGTAGCCGTCTTGGCGTTCATCGTGTTCGGGATCCCGGTCAGCGGTGGACCGGCCAACCTAGCCAGTTTCGGCCCGGGTTTCGTGCGGGTGCTCAACCCCGCGCTGCCGCTAGGGGTAGCGGCTAACGCGGTTCGCAACGTCGTTTATTTCGGCGGTAATGACACTGTCCCGCGCGTCTGGATCCTGGCCGCCTGGGCCCTGGCCGGCATCGCTGGCCTAGTCTTTCTCGCGACGCTTCGACGCCCTGCCCACGTGCCGCCCGAGCCCGTCGTGCCACGACTCGCGTCGGCCGAACCGGCGCCCTTCATAGCGGAACTCGCTCCCGTCCTGGGCGCTCCGGCTCTCGGTACCGCCCAACCCATCACGCTGGTCGTCGGCTTTGATGATTCCGAGCCTGCCCGGCGGGCGCTCATCTGGGGCGCGGACCTGCTCAAAGCGCGCCCTGGCACCCTGCACGTGGTGTATTCAGACCACGTCCACGTCGACAGTGACCTGACAGGATTCGCCCACGCCGAGATGGAAGGCGCGCGGGAGGAGAAGGCGGCCGGCGTGGCTGAAGCCGCCGCGGAGATCGCCGGCGCCGCAGGCGTGCCGTACGCGTTCGAACGCCGCGAGGAATCACCCGCCGACGCGATCCTGGCCGCAGCCAGCACCCAGGCCGCCGACGAACCTGCCAGTACGCCCCTCATCGTGACCGGCCGCTCTCATCATGCCCCGCACCGCGTCATCGGATCGGTCCCAGTCCGACTGCTGCACGACTCGCCCTATCCGGTAATCGCCATCGCATGATCCGCACGCTGACTGCCGCGGCTGTGCGCCAAAGATGTGAAGTGCCTGGTCAGGGCGTTGATGGGGATGCGTCCCCTCGGCGTCAGTTAGTGACCACCTGGCTCTAGGTCAGGCGGTTGCGGTCTCGCGGGCGGGGCGGCGCTCAGCCACTGTCACGGCCCTGCCGGCGAACGGCACGAGCGCGGCCAGCAGGACGCACAGAGCGGCGCCGGTGAGCCAGGCCGCGGGCACCCCAATGGACAGCAGGCGAGTCGAGGCAAGCGGCCCGAGGGTCTGGGCGATGCCCCAGCAAGTGCCGTACGCCGCCAGGTACCCCGCGCGGGAGCCGTCGTCCGCGAGACCGGCTACAACGGCGTACGGAGGTCCGAGAAGGAAAACCTGGCCCAGCGCCACGGTGGCGGCACCTAGGCAGAGCAGCGGGATCACGTCAGCGAGCGCGACAACGGCGAATCCCGCGGCGACGACGGCAAGCCCAGCCGCCACGAGGAAGAACGGCCGTGCCGCAGCGCCCCGGAGGAAGCGCTGGCCGACGATCGTCACGGCAGCCGCTACTGCGAGAAGCCAGCCCGTTTCCGCAGGGCCAAGGCCGCGGGCGGCAACCGTCAGCGGAAGCGCGGTGACCGAGAAGTTCCAGGCGAAGGCGACCCCTGTGCCGACACCGAGCATTACCAGCAGGCGGCCATCCCGCCACGGGTTGCCGTCAGACGCGGCCGGCCGCGCTGTGGACGGCTCATGCACCCACATCAGGATCAGCGCTGCCGCTGCCACGCAGGTGACGGAGTCGGCGACGAAAAGCAGCCGCAGGCTGACGCCGCCGACCAACACCGCGATGATCCCCGCGCCTACGCCAGCGGCGGCCAGCGCGGCACCGAGCAACCCGAAGGCCTGCGGACGCCGCTCAGGCGCCACCATCTCGGCGAGTAGCGCCTGGCTGGGCGGCTCGTAGATCTCGAAGGCGAGGCCGAGCAGCGCGGCCCCCACCGCCGCTCCGCCGACACCGGGCGAGACGGCAATGACGAGCA
>DATMKQ010000467.1:0-16275 GCA_035571275.1 Trebonia sp. | reverse complement strand
GGCATCACCGAGACCGTCAAGCCGGTCCACCACAAGGTCGCCGGCACCAGCCTGGACCCGGCCGCCGACCACAGCCCGTCTAACGACGAGACCGGCGACGACATCAGCGGCGTCACGGCGTCTCTGCACGGCCAGGGCGTCCCCACCACCCCCGGCGTCCCCAACCCCGTCAACGGCGGCGACATCACCGAGTCCGCGTCGGGCGGCGGCAAGGGCGGTGGCGGAGGCGGCGGCAAGCCGCCGACCGCCAATGGCGACGCGTGCGAACCACAGGGCAACCCAGCCAGAGTATGGGAACCCTTCCGGGAAGGCGTGGACAACGAACCTCAATCTCCACTTCCCTCGGACATTCGGATCAGCCCCGGGGACGCGCTTCAGGAAGGTAGCTACACGTATGTGGTCATGCCGGACGGGTCGCTCCGGGCGGCGCTGACGGATAACATGTTCGCTCAGGCAGAAGCCCCAGGGCACACAAGCCTGGCTGAATGCGAGCCAGTTACCATGGCGGGAACATTCCAGGTGGACGAGACGGGCAACATTTTCGAGTTCGATAACATGTCAGGTCACTATATGCCACAAGAAACATCTGGCTACGCGCCGCTGGAACAAATCGCACGAGCGGCCTTTGACCGCTTCGGCCTGCCGGAACCTGGCGCTAACGCTTGGGAACCCGTTCCATGGTGGTAGCTGGTAACGGAATGAGCGATCTAGCGGCCTTCTGCGTGCTGCTAAGGCGATTGTCAGATCGGCGGGGACTAGACATTCATGATCTGTCCGATGTAGCGGAGCTCCCTGAATCGGAAGTTGAAGCGGTACTCAATGGCACGGTGCCGAGTTCATCGTTTCTCCAAAGGATTGCTCCCGCGCTAGGACTGCACGCTGCAGACCTGTTCGTGATCGCGGGAGTGCCAGTACCTGAGGAGATGGCACCCCTGGATAGCAGGGCCGGAGCGCTGGTTCCAGTCCTCGCTCAATATGCCGTGGGCCTTTCGCGGGAGTCTAGGAGGCGGTTGCTTGAGATCGTCCGGTCGCTGCCGCAGCATGATCGAACCCAACCCGTGCCGGAGCCGAAGGTGTACGAGCGATACCCGTCAGGTTTCGGCGGCATGCTGCTACGCATGCTCGGTAACCGGAACCTTAATCTCTGGAATTCAGCTGCGGCGCTCGCCCGCTTGACTGGCGGTCGCGTGTATCTCTCGGCGTCCACGGTCGGCTTGGTAGGCCGCGGCCGAAAGGAAATAACTCCCGATCTGCTGGGCGGCTTCGCGATCGTACTGGGCATGCCCACTGATGACCTGGCCGCACTAGGCGAGATCGAAATAGCTGAAGAGCACTCGTCGTCGGCGAATCCGGCCCTGGCTGACGCGGCTGAACTGATCTGGGAGCTACGACGTCTGACGGCTGAGCAGGTGCGACAGCTTCGCGACGAGACGAATTCCATGCGGCTGGAGTGATTCGGCCACAAGCTGCCACCTGGTGTTAGCAAGCTAGCTGGCCTGCCCGGGCTGCTGCTGCAGTTCCCCTCCAGTCACATCATCCTCTGGTTTTGACTTCGCACACCGTATGACCAAAATGCCACCCGAAATGCCCGGAATGTGGGTGCGTAGGGTGTGCGAAGTCAGCGCGGCGCGTTCCTGCCGCCTGACGCCGCCCGCGTCGCGATGCGGCCGCCGCGCGCAAGTTCGCCGCCGACGTGGCCGCCGAGGCGTATGAACTGCCTGAGTGGACGGCCGAGGACCACGCCGCGGCCCTGGAGGTCATCACCAGCGCTTCCGGCGACCTCAACTACGTCGGAATCGCGGACGCGTCCAACGTGGTGCTCGCCGATCGGTACCGCACGACCCGGCTGCTCACTGTGGACCAGCGCCACTTCCGGAGGGTTCGCCCGCTGTGGGGAGCCGACCACTTTTCTCTCCTGCCGTTCGACTCCTGACCGCCGCGGCGGTCACCTCGCCGCCTGCCTGGGTAGGGAGATAAGCGCCGCTTTACCGAACAGGAGGGCTCGATGGCCGCACCGTCGCTTCCGCTCGCCCCCGCGCCGGGCCGGATGAACGTGGACTTCGAGGAACGGGTCGACTTTCCCAGGCTGCGCGCGTACCGCCTCGACCGTGCGATGAAAGCCATGGAGCAGGCGGGCCTGGGCGCGCTGCTGGTCTTGGACAACAACAACATCCGGTACCTTACGGCGGTCGCGATCGGGGAGTGGACCAGGGACAAGCTCTGCCGGTACGCGCTGTACACCCGGACCGGGGAGCTGGTCCTGTGGGACTTCGGCTCCGCCGCCGTGCACCACCGGCTGTACTGTCCGTGGCTGAAGCCGGAGAACTGCGTCGCCGCGTACTCCACGATGCGCGGCGCGTCCCCGCCGGATTCTGGGCTGACCGCGAAACAGGTCAGCGAGATTAAGGACCGGCTCAGGGCCGCCGGCGTCGAGAACGAGCCCGTCGGGGTCGATTGGGCCGAGACGCCCACGTTCTTCGAGCTGATCAAGCAGGGTATCGACATCCGCGACGGTCAGCAGGTCATGCTCGACGCCCGCGAGATCAAGTCCAGGGACGAGGTCACGCTGCTGGCGACCGCCGCGGCGATGGTAGACGGCACCTACCAGGACATCGCCGAGGCGCTCAAGCCAGGCGTCCGGGAGAACGAGATCGTGGCGCTGGCGAACAAGCGCCTGTACGAGATGGGCTCGGACGACGTCGAGTCGATCAACGCGGTCTCCGGCGAGCGCTGCAACCCGCATCCCCACAACTTCTCCGACCGCATGATCCGGCCGGGCGAGCAGGCGTTCTTCGACATCATGCACTCCTACAACGGCTACCGGACCTGCTACTACCGCTGCTTCGCGGTCGGCCGGGCAACCCAGCCGCAACGGGACGCGTACAACAAGGCCCGCGAGTGGATGGACGCCGCGATCGAGATGATCAAGCCGGGCGTGTCCACCGATCAGGTCGCGCGGCTGTGGCCGACGGCGCAGGAGATCGGCCTTGAGGACGAGAAGACCGCGTTCGGCCTCCAGTTTGGCCACGGGCTCGGGCTCGCGCTGCACGAACGGCCGATCATCTCCCGGCTTGTCTCGCTTGACGCGCCGCGCGAGATCAAGGAGGGCATGGTCTTCGCGCTGGAGACGTACTGCCCGGCTACGGACGGCCGTTCGGCGGCGCGGATCGAGGAGGAAGTCGTGGTCGGGGCGAACGGCCTGGAGATCCTGACCAAGTTCCCGGCCCAGGAGTTGTATGTCACAAACCCGTACTGATCATCGGTGGCCAGCAGGTCGTACGCTCGGAGGCAGGAGACTGCGAAGACGAGTTTCGAGGCACTGGAGATCAAGACGATGACTATCGCCGAACTCACCGGCATCGACGTCCCGACCGGCCTGCTCATCGGCGGTGAGTGGGGAGGCGGCCGGGGGGGCGCGACCTTCCCGGTCCTCGACCCGGCGACCGAGGAGCCGCTCGCCGAGGTCGCTGACGGCGATGTCGACGACGCGCTGCGGGCGGTAGGCGCCGCGCACGACGCGCTGCCCGGCTGGGCCGCGACACCGCCGCGCAAGCGGGCGGAGATCCTGCGCCGCGCCTTCGAGCTGATGGTCGATCGCGCCGAGCGGTTCGCACGGCTGATGTCGGCGGAAAACGGTAAGTCGCTGCGCGACGCGCGTGGGGAAGCGGCCTACGCGGCCGAGTTCTTCCGCTGGTACGCCGAGGAAGCGGTCCGCATCGAGGGCACGCTGATGCGGGCGCCGTCCGGCGCGAACCGGATCCTGACCATGCGCCAGCCGATCGGGGTCGCCGTCCTCGTCACGCCGTGGAACTTCCCGGCGGCGATGGCCACCCGCAAGATCGGCCCGGCGCTGGCCGCCGGCTGCCCGGTGGTGCTCAAGCCGGCCGGCGAGACGCCGCTGACCGCGCTCGCCATCGCCGCGCTGCTGTCCGAGGCCGGCGTCCCCGACGGCGTGGTAAACGTGCTCACGTCCACCAAGTCCGGTGCGACCGTCTCGGCGATGCTGCACGACCCGCGGGTCCGCAAGCTGTCGTTCACCGGCTCCACCGAGGTCGGCAGGATCCTGCTCCGCGAGGCGGCGGACAGCGTGATCAACTGCTCCATGGAGCTAGGCGGCAACGCGCCGTTCATCATCTTCGAGGACGCGGACATCCCGGCCGCTGTGGAGGGCGCGCTGATCGCGAAGATGCGCAACGGCGGCGAGGCCTGCACCGCCGCCAACCGTTTCTACGTGCACGAGGCCGTCGCGGACGAGTTCACCGCGGTGTTCGCGAAGCGGCTGGCCGGCCTGAAGGTCGGTCCTGGCCTGGAGGAGTCCACGGAGGTTGGGCCGCTGGTCAACCAGCCCACCAGGTCCAAGGTCGCGGACCTCGTGACCGAGGCCGCCGACGCCGGCGGCAAGGTGGTCACCGGAGGCCGGGCGCCGCAGCGGCGCGGTTATTTCTACGAGCCGACGCTGATCGACGCCGTGCCAGCCGAGGCCGCCATCCTCGGCACCGAGATCTTCGGCCCCGTCGCGCCCGTAGTCCGGTTCAGCGACGAGGCGGACGCGATCCACTGGGCCAACAACACCGAGTTCGGCCTTGTCTCTTACGTCTACACCGGCGACCTCAAGCGCGGTCTGCGGGTGTCGGAGGCGCTCGAGGCCGGCATGGTCGGGCTGAACCGTGGCCTGGTGTCGGACCCCGCCGCGCCGTTCGGAGGAGTCAAGCAGTCCGGCATCGGACGCGAGGGTGCGCACGAGGGGCTGCTGGAGTACACGGAGACCAAGTACATCGCCACCGACTGGTGATCCGCGCGGCGGCTGAGGCGTTCACGGCGGGTTGCGGCTAGGATTGGCCGGCGCACCATGAACGCGCGACTGCGCCGAAACCACTGGAGCATCTCCTGACCACGAAAGGGGCGCCACGGCACGATACGGCGGACCACGCCGTGCCTGCCGGCACCCGCCCGCCGAGCCGGGCGTCGCGCCGCCTGGAGCGGGCGCTGCGCCTTGTCGACGCGGGTCCGCGGCCGTGTTACCGGGCGGCTCTCGGCTCCGCCGCCGTTACCAGCGTGCTGGCGATGGCGATAGCGTTCGGTACGCGCCCGGCTGGCCCGCTCCCGGGTCCGCAGCGGGACATGATCATCGCCGCGCTGGCCGCCCTGTGCCTGAGCGCGGTGCTTTTGATCGCATCACTGGCGTCGCGGGGCGGCTCACGGCCAGCCGCCTGGCTCGACCGGATTGCCGGCCCCGCAGACCGGGCCGCCATCTGGCTGGCCTTCGCGGCCTGGGTCCCGTTCCTGCTGATCGTCGTCTACTTCCGGGCCGAGGCGACGTTCCCTCCGGCTGTGCGGTGGCTCACTTTCGGCTACGACGATAAGCGCTGGATAAGCGCCACCTACCTGCTCGGAACCCTCGGCCCCTTGATCGCGCTGACCACCTCCGCCCGGGTGCTCACCGTGGGCCGCGGCCATCCGCCGTCCTGGCGGGCGTGGTTCGCGGGACTGTTCCCGCGGACGGCCGCGCCCGCCCCGAACCCGAACCCGGACCCGGACCCGGACCCGCCGGACACAAGGGAGGCCGAAACCGTCGAGGCCGAAGCTGTCGAGGCCGGAACCGTCGAAGCCGCCCAGGCCGGAATCGTCCAGGCCGGGCCGGGCCGCTGGCGGCGGAGCCGCGCTGGCCGGATCCTCACGGTGGTGGCGGGACTCGCGACAGCGTTCGCGCTCGCCTGGTACTTCCTCGGCCCGCCCTGGTACCTCAGCCAGAACACCTCGGCGATCGGCGCCCAGGAGGATATCTTCCTCACCGGGTTCCAGGCGATCGCCAGCGGTCATCTTCCCTACATCGGCGTAGCGGGCGTGCAGTACGGCCCGGGCACGCAGCTAGCTTCCTACCTGCTGATGCGCCATGTCACGTCGTTCTCGCTGGTGGGCTTCCGGCAGGCGTGGGCGGTGCAGGTGTGGGCCGGGGCATCGATTCTGTTCGCCGTGTTCTTCCTGGCGCTCGGGTACGCCCGCGGCCTCGCCGCATCGCTGTTGTCCGCGCTCGTCTATCCGGCGCTGCACCAGATCGGGTTCCAGCCCGGCGGTTCCTTCGATGGCTTCTGGGGCTGGGCCAATCCGCTGCGCTACGCGGGCCTGATCGCCCTCGTCCTGCTGCTGCCCGGCGTCGTCAGGCGCTCCCCGTCCTGGCGCGGTGCCGCCGCGGGCGCCGCCATCGGGGTGCTCTGGGGCGTCACGTCCTACCTGGCACAGGAGAACCTCATCGCGGGAGCGGCAGGAGCGCTGCTTGTCGGAGTGCTGCTGCTGGTCAGCGGCACCTCCTCGTGGCGCGCGGTGCGTTGGGCTCTCGGCGCGACGCTGGCGGGCTTCGCGGCGATCTGGGTGCCGATCCTGGCGTTCTACGCCGCCCACGGCGACCTCGGCCAGTTCCTCAGGCTATATTTCCTGCTCGCTCGGGCCATGGCGCAGGGGTTCGGCAACAGCTCCTGGCAGGGTGTCACGCATCAGCCATCCCCGCTCACGACCATGTTCTACGCCCTTCCGTTCCTGCTGGCCGTGCTCGCCTTGCTGACGGTCTTCGACGTCCGGCCGGTGCGGATCGCGGCGGGATGGTCGCGGGAGCGCGTCCTGCTCGCCACGACCCTGCTTGTCTCGGTCCTGCTTTACCAGGGCGCGCTGCTCCGCTCGGACACCGCGGACCTGACCGGGACGCTGCTGACGGTTCCGGCCTTGGTGGTCATGGCGGTCACCGCGGTGCCGCGACTGGTTGGCGCCCGGCGTCGTGCGACGCTCACGGTGGCCGGGGCCGTACTGGCGGTCGCGTCGTTCGCGTTGCTGCCCTATCACGCGTTCGCGTGGACCAGCGTGCGCTCGGCGGCCGATGCGCCCTACCTTGATCGCCAGCGGCTGGCGGCCGATTCGCCGCCCGGCAGCCCGACGACACTCGCGGCCAGCAGGGTCGGCGCCGGACTCGACCGCGTCCCGCTGTGCTGCCAGGGGTCCGCGGTGCCGATGACGAAGCTTGTCGCCTTGATGAACCGCATCCACGCGATCGTTGGCGACCGGACGGCCTACGTCGCCGACTTCCCTCACGGGTATCCCGGTCTCGTCTACTTCCTCGCCGATCTGACCCCGGCGCCCGTGATGGCCGACAAGTACATGACGATACTGAACGAGCCGCAGCTCACCGCGTACATGGCGTACTTCCAGGCGAGCGTGCTGCCAGCCACCCAGGCCGTTCTCACGGCTGATCTCGGCACCCCTGAGGCCCGGTTCTTCCTGCGGCGATACGCCGGTGCCCGGCGGATAACCCTGGATTACGACGGCAAGCCGTACTATGTGCTGCTCCGCCGCACGTAAGGGCGTAACCAAAGGGGCCGGGCTCAGGTCTTGTACACGATCACGCCGCCGGCGGCCTGGCCGCGCAGCCCGAGCCGGGCGAAGATAGCCGGCCAGGACCCGGCCTCGTGTTGCTCGACGAGGATCGCGCCCACCTTGGCACTCGCGATGTAGGAGCGGAACCGCTGGACGTTCGGCTGGGTCAGGCCGCCGAGGGAAAGCTCGGCTACCGGCTCGGGCACGCCGCCGTACTGGGTGATCGCCTTGTTGATGAACCCGCCGGCCAGCCTGGTGTAGAAATTCGTCTGCGCCTGCCACAGCAACCCGACGTTGCCGCGTTCGGAAAGCGCCACCACGGTTTCGCCCGGCGACAGGTACTGACGGTACTCCCCGGTCGTGATGAACGCGGGGAAGCCGGACTGGTCCTGCAGCGCCAGCGGGGGGGTATTGGCGACGATCGCGGCGGCGGCGAGCACGCCGAGCAGCCAGCGGGCCCACCATCGCTTCGACGGCCCGGCGAGCCACAGCGCCGTCATCACCGCGAGCGCGAGAAATACGAAGACCATCAGCCGGACGGGGTAGGCGCTGCGGGCGATCGGCAGGCTCCACACCTTGCCCCAGGGCAGGTTGCCCACCGCTGACCACTTGTCGATGTGCAGCGCCGGCCCGAGCGCGCCGAGGATAAGCAGCACGACGACGACGATGAGGAACCTGGTCATCCTGCGCCGCCAGGCGACGACGCCCAGTGCCACCGCGATCGCGAGCAGCGGAATGCTCACGTAGCCGTCCAGATCAGGCCCGGCCAGCGGTGTGGCGGCGCGCGCCAGCCAGCCAATCCCGTATGTCTGACTCTCCCAGGGGACCACCAGTGACGCTAGCTTCAGCGAGGCGCTCGACGGCCGGCTGGAGAACCCGGGTGGCTGGTGGCTCAGCGCGTATTTGAGATAGGGGATCGCCAAGACCAGGGCGATCGCGTAGGCGATGCCCACGCGTAGGCTCAGCCGGGCGACCAGCTTCCTGTCCGGCCGGTCGGCCAGCGCGTATCCGGCCGCCAGTCCCAGGACCAGCACCGCGGTCATGTCGACGAAGGTCTCGAGGAACAGGTAGAACTGCACCGTCATCGTGAGCGCGAGCAGTGCGACGAAGAGGCGCGAGCCGATCGCCTGGTCCCGCCACAGCAGCATGAGGTACGCCATGAGCGGCAGCAGCAGGGCGACGGCCAGGTTCAGCTGCCCGGAAGAAACGTGGTCGATCTCGTAGGCCGAGAATCCGTAGACGGCACCGCCGGCCAGCGAGGCCCAGAACCGCCCTGTAAGGCGCCGGCAGAGCACGAAAGCGGCCCAGCCAGAAACCGGGATGGCGGCGATGACGAGCAGGTTGAACGTTACGACTGGCCCGGCGAGCTCGGTGATCGCGAACGCGGGCAGGGCCAGCGGCGGGATCGAGGTCACCCACGCCAGGTCGTAGCCGCCGGGTGCCCCGATCAGCGTGGAGTGCAGGGGGTTGAGCGCGTGCGCGACCGCGTACGGCCACCAGCGCAGGCTCCAGACGTAGAAGTTGGGATCGGTGCTCGTCTGGTCGAGTTGCGGTCGCCCTGGGTGTGCCAGCAGCGGGAACGTCTCGGTGATGATCCAGATGGCCAGGTAGATGACCAGCGCCGCGAGCCCCTGGACTGCCGGGGACGCGCTCTTCGCGCGGGCGGCCAGGGTGCGGGTGCGGGCCGCGCGACCCTGAAGTGCGGCTAGCGGTCCCGAGGCCGGCAGGCGCGCGGGTGCCGTCACGGGCGCGTCATGGGAGAGCGGTGACCGTTGCGCTCGCCGATGGCTGGCCACGTGATCTTTCCGTTCTCCTCATCGAATCCGCGCATCTCACGGACAAGATACAGTGGGCGAGCCCTGGCTTCGTCGTATATCCGCGCGACGTACTGGCCGACCATACCCGTCATGATCAGCTGGACCCCGCTGAGGAAGGTGATGGTCACCAGCAGCGAGGCATAACCGGGCACAAGCGACGAGCCGGCCAGCTTGAGCCCGATGGCCACCAGGCCGTAGCAGACCGCGGCGAAGGCGAGGAAAAGCCCGACGCCCAGCGCCAGCCGCAGCGGGGCGGTAGAGAAGCCTATGACCGCGTCGGAGGCGAACCTGAACATCTTGCGGAGCGTGTACTTCGTCGTGCCGGCGTGCCGCGACTCCCTGGTGTACGGCACCGCGACCTGACGGAACCCGATCCACGAGAACATCCCGCGGACGTACCGGTTGGTCTCGCGCATCTGCAAGAAGGCATCCAGCGCTTTCCTGTCCACCAGCCGGAAATCGCCGACGTCAACCGTGTGCTCGACGTCGGCGAACCGGTGCAGCAAGTTGTAGAAGATGGAGGCCGAGGCGGTCTTGAAGAGCCGTTCGCCCTCACGCCGTTCCCTGACCGCGTAGACGACCTCGTACCCTTCCTGCCACTTCGCCGCCATCTCGAGTATGACCTGCGGCGGGTCTTGCAGGTCGGCGTCCATCACGATGACCGCCTGGCCGACCGCGGCGTCCATGCCCGCCGTGATGGCAAGCTGGTGGCCGAAGTTACGGGACAGCTGAATGATCTTGAACCGGGAGTCCTCGCGGTTCGCCTCTGTCATCAGCCGGTAGGTGGCATCCCGGCTGCCGTCGTCGACCATGACGACCTCCGCCGGGCCGTCAAGTTCACGCATCAGTTCCCGGAGGCGGCTGACCAGAGCGGGCAAGGACTCTTCCTCGTTGTACAACGGGATGACGATGGAGTACTTGACCGTTTCCATGACTGCCTCTCCGTTCCAGCGCCTGGCCCCCGCCTCGTTAATCCCTCGTTAATATATGAGCCTATGGAGGCGACTGAGCTTCGGACTCTGGTGACCGTCGAAGACCACCACTGGTGGTACAAGGAGCGCCGCGCCCTGCTCGCGCGTGAGCTGCGGCGGCTGCCTGTCCCAGGCCGTGCACTGGACATCGGCGCGGCCGGCGGCGGCAACACCAGGGTACTGCGAGCGCACGGCTGGCAGGCACTCGCGCTGGAATACGCGCCGACAGCGGCGGAGATCGCGCGCGAGCGCGGCATCCCCGTCGTCCGGGCGGACGCGCGGGAACTGCCGGTCGGCACGGGCGCCTGCGACCTGGTCACCGCCTTCGACATCCTCGAGCACATCGAGGAGGACTACCTCGCGGCGGCGGAGATCGCCCGGGTGCTCGCGCCCGGCGGGACCGCGCTGATCGCCGTGCCCTGCGACATGGCCCTGTGGTCGGCGCACGACGAGGCGGTCGGCCACGTCCGCCGCTACGACCGTCACTCGCTGGCCAGCGTCGCGGAAAAGGCGGGCCTTGCCGTCGAGCGGATGTGGAGCTGGAACGTCCTGCTCCGGCCGGCCGCGGCGTTCCGGAGACGGTCGTCGCAGGGCAGCGACCTAGACGAAGTTCCCGCGCCGCTCAACGCGGCGCTGACAGCGATCGTCGTCGCGGAGCGCTACCTTCCGGTCAAGTCACTGCCGGGCGTCTCGCTGATGATGCGCGCCAGGCGCCCGTAACCTCCGAGCGCAGCGCCCGGAAGGAGATGGTCAGCCGCCGCTGGACCACACCGGCTATCGCCGGGATCATCCACACCCCCAGCGCCGGCAGCACCCAGCCGAAGCGCGCGCCAAGCCGCCCGGCGGGCACGCTGAGCAAGATGACCACCGCGAACAGGTACACCTCGATGAACGATCGCAAGTCGGCGTCGATGCTGCCCCAGGTGGACGGCGTCACTACGCAGATCTCGACCACGTAGAGGTAGAGAGCGAGCTTCTCCCACGCTGCCGCGTGGCTGGCGCGCAGCACGGCGGTGGCCGCGATGCACGCGACCACCAGGCCGAAGAACTCCAGCAGCCAGAGGTCGTACTTGTCGAACCGCGCCGTGTTTAGGTGCCGCAGGTTGAAGATCAGCGCGTGCACCGGCGCGCTGAACGGCGCGCCCGCGTTACGGCTTCCGTCGGTCGCCACCGCGACGCTGCCGGTCACGGCCAAGATCACCAGCTGCCAAGCCGCGAACACCACGCTCGGCAGCACCCAGGGCAGGTCGTCTCGCCCGGGCAGCGTTCTGGTGCGTACCAGCGTGACGACTCGCACGACCCCGATCGCGCCCACCGCCACCATGACGGTTTCCCTGGTCAGCGTCCCGCAGGCAAGCAGCAGCGCGGCGGCCCACGGCCGGCGCGCGCGCAGCGCGACGACGCCGGCCAGCAGGAAGGCGGCCGCTAGCGGTTCGGCGGTGTCCCGCGAGATGCTGGTGACCAGGCCGAAGTAGGCGGCCATGAGCAGCCCCCACAGGACGTGGCGACCGCCCTGGCGGGCGAGCACGCCGCCGAAGTACGCCATCGCCCCGACAGCCACGACGTTGACGGCGACCAGCATGACGGGCACCAGCGAATGCTGTCCGAACGACACCAGCCAGGTGACAACGGGATAGCCGATCCGCATAAACCGGTAGCTGTGGTCAACCCTGATCCCGTAGGCGGTCTGCGCCAGGTTGGCCGGGTTCAGCGCCAGCCGGTAATAGAACTGCCCGTCGTACCCGTACGTCGGCTGCAGCGGGATGCCCGGCGGCAGTTGCGCCGGGTTGGCGAAATGCCGGCCGACGAGGATGAAGTTCGCGATGTTGTGCTGCGCCCAGGTGGCCCAGCGGGCGACGACGAATGCGATCGCGGCCACCGCGGCGATCAGACCGGGTAGCAGGGGACTCCCCAGGCCGCGGGTCGCGGCATGACCGCCCCCCGGGCCTGATAGCACCGAACTGTGTTCTCGCTGGCTCGTCATGGCTCCTGCCGGCCCGTCATTGGCGTTCTCGCCGCAGAGATCAAGGGTGCGAACTGATCGCCAGGTGACTTTACAGCATCAACCCGGTGGGGACATTACACCCGTCGTTGCTGCTACCGTGTGCGCCGTGGCGAGAAGTTGGTCCGATGGAACCGGGGAGATGCCTGCCCGGAGCGTCAGCGTGACCGCGGCCGGGCAGTTGCCGGGGGACGAGGCTGCCCCGGCCGGAGGGGACAGGGCCAGGGGCCTTCCCTGGTGGGCATGGACCGGCGCGGTCGCCGCGGTCGCTTTGACCTTGTTCCTGTTGTACCTACGGCTGGCGGACACCTACCCGGCCGGTTCAGACGGCGCGGACCAGGCGCTCCAGGCGTGGGACATCCTGCACGGGAACTGGCTGCTGCGCGGCTGGACCGTCGGTGACGTGTCGTACTACACCACCGAGATCCCCCAGTACGCGCTGATCGAGGTGGTCCGCGGCCTGGGCCCGAGCGTGGTTCACATCGCGGGCGCCATGACCTACACGCTGCTGGTCGTGCTGGCCGGCTGGCTGGCCAAGGGGCGGGCGACCGGCCGGGAAGCCGTGCTGCGCGTGCTCGTGGCGTCGGGGATCATGCTCGCGCCCCAACTCGGCAACGGCATTCACCTGCTGATTTCGCAGCCGGACCACCTCGGTACCCAGGTGCCGCTGCTGGTCATGTACATCATCCTGGATCGCGCGCCGCGGCGCTGGTACGTGCCCGCCCTGGTCCTGGTCATGCTCACCTTGGTCGTCGTCGGCGACCAGGTCGCCGTTTTCGACGCGGCCCTTCCGCTGGCGGCCGTGTGCGGCATACGCGTTCTGTGGGCCTGGCTCGGGCGCAGGAAGCCGCTGGCGTCCCAATGGTTCGAGTTGTCCCTCGCCGGGGCCGGCGTGGCCTCACTCGGCGCGGCCGCGGTCATCGTGGACGTCATCAAACGGGCGGGCGGATACACGGTCCTTCCTCTGCGGACCGGTCATGCCGTGCTCGCGGTGCTTCCGAAGCACCTGGTGCTGACGATGGAGGGCATCCTCAACATCTATGGCGCCGACTTCTTCGGCATATCGCGGGGAAGCCTGCGCGGACCCGCCGCGGGAAGTCTGCCGCTGTCGGTCGCGGCTGCCATCGCGATCGTGCACCTCGCGGGTGTGGCCCTGGCGGTATGGGGCGTATTCCGGGCGTTCCGGCACTTCTTCTCCGCCACCGACCTGATCGCCCCGCTGCTGGCGACGGCGATCGTCATCAACATAGCCGCGTATGCCTTCAGCATCGATCCGGTCACGCTGTTCGACACCCGCGAGATTCTCGCCGTGCTGCCCTTCGGGGCGATCCTGGCCGGGCGGCTGCTGGCCGCCCCGCTGGCCAGGGCACGGCTGGAGCCGGCGCTGGCGGGCGTGCTCGCCGTCTACGTGGCGAGCCTCGGCTACGGAGCGGCGCAGCCCGCCGTTGCGGATAAGGAGCAGCCGGTCATCGGCTGGCTTGAGGCCCACGACCTGCACACCGGGCTGGGCACCTACACAGAGGCGAACCTGATCACGCTGGACAGCGGTGGCAAGGTCGCGATCAGGACGGCGTCATGGCGGCCGTCAGGAACGGTTCCCCGTGCCTATGAATCGAAGGCGTCGTGGTATGACCCTCGGGTCAGCTATGCGAACTTCATCATCTCGAACACGGCGGACGGCAACGGAGTGTCAGTGGTTCCCTGGCGCGACATCCTGAAGTTCGCCGGCCGACCGGCCCGCACCTATCACTACAAGACCTTCACCATCATGGTCTGGAACAAGAACCTGCTCAGTGACCTCGGAAGTCCGCCGAACGAGTATCCGGGCAACATTCCCTGACAGCGGGTAACACGCCACGAATTGATAACAGATGATGAGGCGCTAGTCGCCTTGTCGGCAACCTCGCGCGGCGCGGGCATGGCACGTCGTAGACTTCTGCCGGGCACGGTGGGCTTGCCGCGGGGCTGGCCAGCGATGATGACGCCGTGCGGGGGGCGCGAAAGCGGCGCCATCCGCCCGTTCATCCGCGTTGAAGAGGATCTGAATACGCGTAGGGTGGGTGCCCAGGCTGTCGGCCGTCACACGCGTGACAAATAGCGGAGGTATGAGCAATGGCGGGATCGCCAACAGGCGACCAGTTCGACCGGGACGTGGTTGTCATCGGTGGGTGCGGCCACGTCGGCTTGCCGCTGGCAATCGCTTTCGCCGATCGCGGTGCCCGGGTGGGCATCTACGACGTGAGTGAGGCCGCTGTCGGCACGGTGAACGCGGGTACGCTGCCTTTCGACGAGCCCGGTGCCGCCGAAGTGCTGGAGCGGGTGGTTGCCGACGGACGGCTGCGCGCATCGTCGGACCCGTCGATCGTGGGGTCCGCTGAGCACGTCGTCGTAGTCATCGGGACACCGGTCGACGAGCACCTGAACCCCGACCAGCAGGCGATTCCCAACGCGCTCGGCGGCTGCGCGCCGTACCTGCGGGACGGTCAGCTGCTCGTGCTGCGGTCCACCGTCTTCCCCGGCGTGACGGCCCTGGTGGAGAAGATGATCGCCGGCCTCGGGGCCGAGATCGAGGTGGCGTTCTGCCCGGAGCGGATCGCCGAGGGCAAGGCGATGACCGAGCTGTTCGAGCTGCCGCAGATCGTCTCGGCCCGCACGCCGCGCGGCCTAGAGCGGGCGTCCAAGCTGTTCGGCCTGCTGACCGACAGCATCGTGGAGCTGAGCCCCGAGGAAGCGGAGCTGGCGAAGCTCTTCACGAACGTGTGGCGCTACATCAAGTTCGCCACGGCCAACCAGTTCTACATGATGGCCAACGACCGCGGGCTCGACTTCGAGCGCATCCGCAAGGGCCTGTCCCAGGACTACCCGCGGGCCGCCGACATGCCGGGTGCCGGCCTCGCCGCCGGGCCGTGCCTGTTCAAGGACACGATGCAGCTCGCCGCCTTCAACAACAACCAGTTCGCCCTCGGCCACACCGCGATGACGATCAACGAGGGGCTGCCGCTCTACCTGGTGCACCGGCTCGAGCAGCGGTTCGACATCGGTTCGATGACCGTCGGCATCCTCGGGATGGCGTTCAAGGCCGGGTCGGACGACATCAGGTCCAGCCTTTCCTACAAGCTCAAGCGGATCCTGGCGTTCAAGGCGCACCGGGTGCTGTGCGCCGACCCGTACGTGACCGTCGACCCGAACCTGCTGCCGCACGACGAAGTCGTCGCGCAGTCCGACCTGCTTGTCATCGCCGCGCCGCACCCGGAGTACCGCGCCCTGGTGACGGGCAAGCCGGTCGCCGACATCTGGAACGTGCTGGGCCAGGGTGTCCGGATTTGAGCCGACATTGACCAATGGCAGGACGATCGAGACGCCGCGGGTCTCCGTGGTCGTGCCGGCCTACAACGAGAGCGAGCACATCGTCCCCGTGCTCGACCGGGTCTTCGAGTCGGTGCGACTGCCCTGCGAAGTGCTCGTGGTCGTCGACACCGAGGACGACACGACGATTCCGGTCGTCACCGAATACTCGCTGAAGGAACCGCGGATCCGCTGCGTGATCAACACCTATGGACGCGGCCCGGCCAACGCGATCAGGTTCGGCATCGCCTCGGCGGCCGCCCCGGTCGCGGTGGTGACCATGGCGGACGGCTGCGACGACCCGCGGCAGATCGACGACCTGGCCCGGCTGGTGGACCGAGGCGTCGCCGTGGCCGCCGCCTCCCGGTATATGCCCGGCGGACAGCAGGTCGGCGGCCCCATTCTGAAGGGGCTGCTGTCCAAGATGGCAGGCCGGTCGCTTAAGCTACTGGCGCACATAGGTACCCGGGACGCCACGAACTCGTTCAAGGCGTACTCAACGGACTTCGTGCGCGATGTCGGCATCGACTCGCGGGACGGGTTCGAGATCGGGATCGAGCTCACCGCCAAGGCGAAGCGGATGCGGTTGCCGGTAGCGGAGATCCCCACCATCTGGCTGGACCGACAGGCCGGGGTCTCGAACTTCAAGGTTGCCAAGTGGATACCGGGCTACTTGCGGTGGTACCGGTTCGCGTTCGGCCGGCGGCTGACTGCCGAGCAGGTCAGGGCCTACGGACAGAAGAAACGAAAGGACAACGACCAGTAATGCAGAAGGTTC
>DATMKQ010000466.1:0-86493 GCA_035571275.1 Trebonia sp. | reverse complement strand
GGGGCCGGCGCGGCCGATGACGGGCGAGTTCGCGAGCATGGTCGGCTCGTCCTGGCTGCTCGGCGAGCGGCTGTCCGGCGGCGTGGAGATCACCTACCACGGCCGCCGCGGCTACCACCTGCGGGTGACCCGCGGCGACGGCGCGGCGCACGCGGGACCGACGATGTTCTACCCGGCCGACGCGATCGTGGACGCGGAGACCGGCAGCCTGCTCCGCCTGATCGCCTACGACGGCGACGCCCCCGCGGAATGGTGGGAACTGGACGGCGTCACCACGGATCCCGGCGATACCGCTGACCCGGCCGGATTCCGCCCGCGCATCCCGCCCGGCACCCGCATCGTCGAGGAAACCGGCAACCCGATAGTCGACGCCACCGCGGCCATGCCCGGCCTGACCGGGACCGCGGCCCACGCCGCCGCGGAGGCCTTCCGCCGCGGCACCGACGCCGTCTCCGCCGCCCGCAGGTTCCTGGACGACCTGCGCGGCCATCGCTAGTGCGCTGGCCACGAACGTGCACCGGCTCGGTTAGGCAGCTTTAGGTTTCGGGCGCCCCAGCGTTGCTGGCGTTCGCTGCGGATGCGGGCGCGTCCGCGGCGCTGGGCGGCCAGCACGCCGGGGTGGCGGGCGTGGGCATTACGCCAGCGCAGGCAGGCCTGCAGCTTGCGGGCCAGCGCGGGGTGATTGCGGTGGTCAGAGCCGCCCATGACAAAGGTGCGTACCGGACCGAGAGCGACCCTTGGCGCTCCCTGTTCGACTGGTCCGCCGCGGCCCGCGTCCTCGGCTGGCAGCCTCGTTACCAATGGTCCACGCGCGGTCATGATCAGGTCGGCTGAGCCTGCGGCCTGCCAACTGAACCCGGTAGCAGGTTCACTGCCTTATCGGCGACAGCAAGCGTGTCTCGTCCGCGGGGATCACCTAGTTCAGCAACGAGGATCCGGCGTGACAACTATCGAGCTTCGGCTCATCATGTCAGCTGGCGTCAATGCGGGTGCCGAGTTGGTCGGCGTAGTCGCTGAGCAGCCGGTGAAGCTCAATCCCGACGGGGCTTGAGCCCCGGCCTAGCATGATCTTCCAGGTAACGCGGTCGCTGCGGCGGAACCAGTCGCCTGGCGCGGTCTTCAGCAAGGGCGCGTAGCGGTAGTGGCCGTGAGTGGCCCGCTGCCAGACGGCGACGGAGGCTGCGAGGCGGTCCACACGGTCGTGCGGTCCCCGCGCCAGGTAGCGGCTGTCGGTCCGGGCGCGTGCCTCGGACGCGAGGTGCTGCCAGGTTTCTTCGTCGAGTTCCCAGGTGGACAGGGCGGTGCGGCGGGCGTGGGTAGTTGATGAGTTCGCCGCCGCGCAGCTCGGCGGCGATGGCCCGGACGAGTTCGTCGAACCGGTTGTCGGCCTGGCGCGGAAGGCGGGCACTGCGGCGGCTCGTGCGCCGCTGGCAGGCCGGCCGGATCGCGAACGCGGCAGCCGCCAGATCACGCAGCGAAGTCCGGGTGCGCGGCGGCAGCGGCCGGAACTAGAGGACTGGACAACGGCGGAACACCGTTCAGCACCTCCAGCCGGATCATCCGCCCCTCAACTAGCCCCAGCCGGACCGCCGCTACTCGTTGACGAACCCGCGGCGCTGCTGCCCCGGGTAAACGACAGGAACTCGCGTCCGGCCATACGGTGAGTGCCAGGCAGGGCAGGGAACGTGCCGGGGAAAACTTCCCGCTGCGGGGAGTCTTGACAGGCACGATGTCACGGGTCGTAGCGTCAGGTGGCCAGGGTGCGACGCGAGGAGGAGAGCATGACCGTGCTCGGGTACGAAGACATCGCCGCGAGGGCGGCCGCGGCGCTGCGGCACGCGCAGGTTCAGGCCGAAGTTCGCGACGCGGACGTGGACCGGGCCCGGGACGCCGCGGAACGGGCGCGGGGGCGTGTGGCTGACATGACCTTCATCGGCGCGTTCATTGCCCGTCACCCCGGGCTGGACGGGGACGGCCTGCTGGCCGCCGCGGAGGCCGAGCAGCGCGAGGCTGGTGACGATGTCGCGCGGGATCAGGCGGAAGTGGCCTCGGCCGTGACTGAAGCCGACAGGGCGGCCGAGCGTGTGCGTGACCTTGAGGGTTACATCAGGGTGTCGCGGCAGATGGCCGGCGAGGAGAGCGCCAGCACCTGACCGGCCGCGTGTAACCAGACAGGGTAGATCCGGACGCCAATAACGCAGCGTTGCTCGTCCCCTGAGCCATCGGCGTGACGCGGCTGGTGCTGATAGCACCCTCATGGGAATGCCGTAGGCGGGTATCGGCATGGCTACCGTCGCGGTCGCCTCCGCCGACCACCATTCCGGTTCCGAAGTGCAAAGCAGGCAGATCTGTCCGAACAAGTTATCGGGCCAAGTATCGGTCACAGGGGCCAACTATCGCCCACAGTCACAGTCAGTGAGGTTTTGCACATTAGTGAGCCAGGTTGCTGCAGGGATTCGAGGGCACTACACAGTGTGACCGCCCAGAGGCGGTGCACAGAGATCCAGAGAAAGGAATGCCGGATGACCGGCGCAGAAATGGCATCTGACCCATCTGTCACAAAGAGGCACAGCACGATCACGACCGCAGACGGCACGGTGATCTACTACAACGATTGGGGCAGCGGGCCGCCCGTGTTCTTCAGCCACGGCTGGCCGCTGTCGGCGGATGCCTGGGAGGACCAGATGTTCTTCCTGGCTTCCAACGGCTTCCGCTGCATCAGTCACGACCGCCGCTGCCACGGCCGATCGAGCCAGCCCTTTAACGGCCAGGACATGGACACTTTCGCCGCCGACCTGCATGAGCTGGTCACCAGCCTCGACCTGGGGCCCGCCATCCACGTCGGCCACTCCACCGGCGGCGGCGAAGTTGCCCGCTACATTCGCAACTACGGCACGGATCGCGTGGCCAAGGCCGTGCTCATCTCCGCCGTGCCGCCGCTGATGGTGCAGACGCCCGCCAACCCCGGCGGCGCGCCGATGTCGGTCTTCGACGGTCTACGCGCCAGCGTTCACGCCGACCGCTCGCAGTTCTGGCTGGATCTCGCCCTGCCGTTCTACGGCTACAACCGCGCGGGCGCGAAGGCCTCGCAGGGCGTTGTCCAGGATTTCTGGCGCCAAGGCCAGCGGGCGGGCTTCCCCGGCGCCTACTTCTGCATCAAGGCATTCTCAGAAACGGACCAGACCGAGGACCTGAAGACGTTCAACATACCGACGCTCATCATTCAGGGGACCGACGACCAGATCGTGCCGTACAAGAACGCGAGCCTGCTCCAGCACGAGCTCATTAAGGGCTCGGTCCTCAAGCTCTACGAAGGCGCCCCGCACGGCCTACCCACGACGCTCAAGGACCGACTCAATCAGGACTTGCTTGAGTTTTTCAGAGCCTGACCATGGCGGCTTCGCAACGCCGCGGATCTCAGCACGTCGAACTCGCAGTCGGGCGAGGATGGGTCGAAGCCGCGGCGCCGGCTACCGAGCAAGTTACGGTCAGGCACGGCGGTACGTGAAGTGGTCCTTGACGGACCTGGCGCTCGACCAGAGAGACTCCGCGAAGATCTTGATGTCGACCGTCCGCGCCGACTCGGCCGGCAGGGTGAGCGTGCAGGCGGTCGTGGTGCAGCTGGCGGCAACCGTGGCGAGGACCTTGTTACCGGACAGGATCTGTGCCTCGTCGGCGGAGCCTACCGGCAGGAACCCGGAGCCATGGACCGTGACCTTGATCTTCTTGCCAGCCGGGCCGTGGTTCGGCACGACGCTCGTGACCTTCACCGTCTTCAGCTTGGTGGCCGCCTGGTGGCACAGGACCTGGGTGAGCCCGGCGAGGTACACGGACCACGAGCTACTCTTCAGGCCGCTGACCATCGGCACGCCGAGCCCGCTGGCCATGTCGTATCCCTTGGTCGCCGGGTACAGGCCACCGGTGTAGCCGGACGGCGTATAGTCGTTGTTGCCGCTGGTTACGTCGCGCACGACCTGGGGATTCGACGAGTAGACGTACGAATGGTACGTGGCGACCGCGTTGTACAGGTTCTGCGGGAGCGTGGCGCCCTTGGCCCCGTAGGCCGCGCAGAACGGCGAGGCGTCGGTGAGGGCCGCGATGGATGCCCAGACCGGCGTGGCGGCGCTCGTTCCCCCGAAGCCGCCGAGCTGCCATTGTCCTTCGTAGTACACGGCGTACCCGTAGACCGGATCACCGTCCGCGGAAATGTCGGGGACCTCGCGGTAGTACTTGCTCGGGCAGGACGAACTCGTGTCCTTCCTGGAATGGGAGTTGACGATTCCAGGAATTCGCGTCTGGTGCTGGTAATTGGGCATGCACCAGATGGAGGAGACACCGCCGCCCGTGGCGCCGCTGCCGATCAGGCTGTTGGAGTCGTTCCAGACGATTTCCCGCTGGCTTGAGCCTGCGCCGCTGAAGCTGGTGCCGCCGACACCGATCACGTACGGGGCGCTCGCCGGGCTAAGAGCGTTCAACGTGTCGTCCGCGGTGCCGGCGTTTGGGTTGTAGCAGGCGGTCGAGCCCTGGTCGCCTGCTGCCGCGAAGATCGTCTGGCCCTGCGCGTTCGCCTGCTCGAACAGTGACTCCTGCGCCTTGTCGTTCGCTAGGACGGACTCGGCCTCGCAGAGACCCCACGAGTCGGACAGGACCTTGTCTGTGTCGGAGGTGACGAACTTCTTGAAGATGTCGTAGTCCCCGTCGCCGGGGCCGCCCCCCGTGTTCGGCGCTTGGTAGACGTCGATCTCGGCTTGCGGCGCGAGACCGGCCACCATCTCGATGTCAAGCGCGGCCTCGCCGGACCCGGGGCCGGACCCGGCGCCGCCGTCAATATGGATGTAGCTCAACTTGGGGTGGACGTCGTAGCACGACTCGTAGGCATTGATGTCGGACGCCAGGTTCGGCTCTAGCTCCAGAACTCCGACCTTGACGCCCTTGCCGAAGTCGTGGATGAGGTAGAGGAGCGACAGCCCGTAGTGTGCTGCGATCGTGTCCGCGGTGTTTGCCGTGCCGACCGCCGCGGAGCACGGCTGCGGCCCGGGGCCGCTCGCCGGGCGGGCCGGCGCGGCCTTCCCCGAGGCTTTCGAGACCATTGGCGCGGCCGGCAGCGGTCCGCTGCTCAGGTGCTGCACCTGGTAGATGTCGTCGAGCCCGAGCACGCCCTGGACCAGCGGGGCGACGGCCGCGGACAATCGCGGCGCGCTGGTGTTGGCGTAAGCTTCCCGGCCGCCGGGCAGCCGATAGCTCTCGAGTGTGATCCCGAACGCGCGCTCGATCGCGGCCGCCGACGCGGTGACCGGTATGGCCAGCCGGTTCGCGGAGACCTGGCCAGGGGACAGACCCGCCGACTTCAGCGCGTTCTCCACCGCCGCCACCTGGGCCAGCGATGGTCCGAACATCGGGCCGAACTGCCCTGCCCGCAGGAAGTGCTGAAAGTCCGGCGAGTCCGGGTCAGACAGCCCGGCGAGGAACGCGGTCAGCGCGCCCTGGTCAGGGATGTTGAGCGCGACCTCGATGCTGAGGTTCGTGTCGAGCGCGAGCGCCCCGAGGCGCGTGGTGCCCGACGGCACCGGCGGCGCCACGCTCGCCGTCAGCGAGACCGTCGGCGCCGACGGCGGCAGCGACGCCTGCGACGTGCCCGCCGCGGCCAACGTGCCTAGCAGGACGAAAAATGCGGCGGAAAAAGCGATCAAAGATCGTCTAATGATCCTGCTCGGCGACATATGCCCATCCCCGTCACTGTAAAAGGGCAAGAGGTGCAAGACAGGAGAATTCTAATCCGGCGTGGCCGATTGTGGTGAAGTTTGCGCAAATTCCAATCAAATGTATTGGAAGTGACGGAAGCTACGAGGCCGTGATCACAACGCTGGCCTCGGCGGTGTAGGCGGCGAAGGTAAAGGACTCCTGGAAATAGAGTTCCACGTGCTCCACGTCGTGGGACAGGTAGCCGATCGACAGGTCCTCGCCCAGCCGGAGTTCATAGTCGCCGCCGCGGCAGGACAGCAGCAGAGCACCGTCGATCGCCGGGGCCCAGACGATACTGCCGTCGATGAGCCGCGCGAGGTGCTCGCGGATCGGGTACCCGTGATCCGAGGTCTCGCTGACCGCGGTGTAGGCGTCCGCGGACAGCACCAGCGAGTACGGCCCGGCCACGCCGGCCAGCCGGAGTTCTGACAGCGCCTGGCTCACCACGTCCGGGTAGTCGCGCACCTCGGGCGGCAGCGTCAGCGCCGCATTCGACGAGGTTTGCCTGATGCCGGTGATCTGTGCCGCCGGATAGCCGTCGAAGACGGCGCGGTCCTCGGCGAAGGCGATGCGCTTCGCGGCGTCCTTGACCGGCGCCCAGTCGGGGTCGAGCGCGCCGCGCTCCACCGCGTCGATCTGCGACCGGTCCAGCGTGAACGGCACCCGTAGCTGTACCACCGGCCGCCAGGCGCGCAGCCCGGCGATGATGCCATCGGCCGGCGGGTCGACCGGCGCCAGGTGGCCGGTCCCGATCCCGGCCAGCGTGGCGCCATCCGGACCGGTCACGTCCGTCACCCGGCGGGCCGCGGCGTGCAGCCCGAACGTGCGCCTGGCCTCGTCCTCAAGGCTGGCCCACGCCGCGTCCGATACCGGGGCGAGTTCGCGATACAGGTTGTTCATCGCTGTCCTTTCAGGGAGCCGATACCGAGTGAGCCGTCGCCGGCCGGGCTAGCGGCGGGCTGGCTGGCAGTAGCGGAGCTGTCGGCCGAGACGGCTGCCGCCTGCCCCGGCGGACCGGGCAGATCTTCGAGGAAGTCCGCGGACGGAGCGAAAAACAACCCACCGGTGAGGGCGACAGAGAAATCGAGGATCCGGTCGGTGTTGCCGGCAGGCCGTCCGAGGAACATGTTCCGCAGCATCTCCTCGGTGACCGCGGGCGTCGCCGCGTAGGCGATGTAATACGTGCCGAATTCCGCTCGCCCCGGCTCGCCGAACGGCATGTTCGCCCGCACGATCTTTAGCTCTTCTCCGTCAGGTCCGGTCAGCGTGTTCAGCGCTACATGCGAATTCACCGGCTTGACGTCGTCCGGGAACTCGATGTCGTCGAACTTGGTGCGGCCGATCACCCGCTCTTGCTCCTCGATCGGCAGCGCGTTCCACGCCACCATGTCGTGCACGTACTTTTGCACGATCACGTAGCTGCCGCCCGCGAACTCGGGGTCCTCGTCGCCGACGATGGCCGCGGCGACGGCCACCCGTCCGCTTGGCGACTCCGTGCCGTCGACGAACCCGATCAGGTCGCGCTCGTCGAAATAGCGGAACCCGTGAATCTCGTCGGCGACCGTCGCGGACCCGGCGAGCCGTGCCATCACCTGGGCGGTGTACTCGAAGCACAGGTCCATCCGGTCAGCGCGGATATGAAACAGCAGGTCCCCTGCTGTGGCCGGGGCCCGGTGCCGGGGTCCGGCGAGCTCCTGGAAAGGATGCAGCCCGGCCGGCCGCGGTCCGCCGAACAGGCGGTCCCAGGCGTGCGAGCCGATCGCGGCCACGACCTGCAACCGGGCATCGGGAATCCGGAAACCGACCGACCGCTGCAGCGCCGCGACATCTCCCAGCAGGTCGCGAGCCGCGTCCTCACCACCCGGGTTCACCGTCAGTACCAGGAAGATGGCAGCAGCCGTTAGCGGCGTGAGTATCGGCTGCGGCTCGGGCGACGGCTCTGGCACGGGCGCGCTCCCTTCGGTCTCGACCGGAAACTAGCGTCCCACACGTCCTTCCCGACCGCCGGCCAACCCCTGCGGTGACGCGCGGCAGGGGGCTCTGCACGGCGCTGTTACCCCGCCCCTACCATCAGTCATACCGACGAGCTCATACCCGAACGGAGCTGGCTCATGACAAACGGCAACGCCGCGAACGAGGAAGGCATCGTCACCAAGCTCAGCCCCCGGACGGTCCCCGCGACCGTCGCGCACCTGACCGACATGCTGACTGCCAGGGGGATCAAGGTCTTCGCGGCGATCGACCAGTCCGCCGAGGCGCAAGAGGCGGGCCTCGACCTCCGCGACACAGTCCTGGTGATCTTCGGGAATCCGGCCGCCGGCACGCCGGTGATGGACGCCAAGCCGCTGGCCGCGCTCGACCTGCCGCTCAAGATCTTGATCTGGGACGACGCGGGCCAGACAAGGGTGTCGTACTACCCGGCCGCCACGCTGGCCGCCCGGTATGGCCTCGACCACGACCTGGCGGCGAAGCTGGCAGTGGTCGACCCGCTCACGGACGCCCTGATCTCCGCGTAACAGGCGTGCGGCGGCTAGTCGAGATCGACGGGCTGACCGGCCTCCAGCGCGACACGATTCCGGCAGATGGTTGCAAATTAGTTAACATCGGTCAACTTCTATCCCTCACGCCACTTCCAGGACGGTATAACCGGCTTACCACTTTTTGATACTGTCCTGCACACTGCCATCGGGAGACACGGCGCACGGGTGACGGGCGCTCGCGAGGGGCGAGGCAGTCAGGACGCTCTTAACCCCAAGGAGGGTTAGCATTGCGTTTCCTCAACCGGCCGCTCAGGGCTGGCGGCGCAGCTGTGCTCGGGCTCGCGGCGGTGGCAGCCACCGGCGCGTTCGCCGGGGCCCACGCGGCGTCCGTCGCGTCGCCCAGCGCCACGCCACGGCTCACCGCCATTAAGAACAGCCTGCCCGCCACCACCGACCGGCAGACCGGGACCTTCACCGCCGCGAACATGTCTGTCGAGGTCGCGCTCGCGCCGCAGCATGAGGCGAACCTGGCCGCCGAACTCCGCGCCGTTTACACCAAGGGCAGCCGCCAGTATGACCGGTTCCTGGCAGCGGGGCGGTTCGACCGGCTGTACGCGCCGTCGACCGCGGAGCGGGCCTCGGTCGCCAGCTACCTGGCCAGCGAGGGCTTGAAGGTAACGTCAACCAGCTCGCCGTTCCTGATCCGAGTCGCCGGGTCGAGTGCCAAGATCACGGCCGCCTTCCACACCAAGCTGACCGACTACGTGGACCCGCGGGGCATCCGCTACTACTCGAACTCGCAGGCACTGAGCGTGCCGACCACGATCGTTGGGTCGATTCAGGGCGTGGTCGGCCTGACCAACACGGTGCGCGAGCACACGTCGCTCGTCCGCCCGCTCAACCACGCCGGGAAGACCGCGAGCAAGCCGGCCGCTAAGTCGTCGAGTGCCAGCTGCGAGACCGGCTACCCGACCGACGCGCAGCTGTTCAGCTTCTACGTCGGCGGCGGAAGCTTGCCGTACGGCTACGGTGGCGGCCCGGGCTGCGCCGGCCTCACCCCGTCGCAGACCAACTCCATCTACGGCGCGCCGACCGCCAGCCCGCGCACGCAGGGCGCGGGCGTCAACGCCGCGGTCTTCGAGCTGTCCGCCTACCAGCAGTCGGACATCGACGCGTGGGCGAGCACCTTCTACGGCCCGCACTACACGCCGAACCTCACGAACATCACCGTCGACGGCGGCCCGCTAGCAGCGGTCTGCCCCGCTGACGACAGCTGCCCCGCGGAGTACAACTACTACGCGAACGACATCGAGGTGGACGCCGACATCGAGAACACGATGGCGGTCGCCAAGGATGCCCACATCCTCGTGTACAACGCGCCCAACGACTACAGCGGCCAGACAGAGCTCGACGAGTACACGCTGATCGCCAACCAGGACGTCGCCTCAACGATCAGCTCCAGCTGGGGCGTGTGCGAGAACGACGTCACCGCGGGTTACGTCCAGGCGGAGAACACCATCTTCGAGCAGATGGCGCTGCAGGGTCAGAGCGTGTTCAACTCCGCGGGTGACACCGGCGCGTTCGGCTGCATCCGCAGCGACGGCACCACGATCGTCGACCAGGCCGACCCGGCCTCCCAGCCGTGGGTGACCAGCGTCGGCGGCACCTCGTTCGAGAACTACAACCCCGGCGCCAACCCCACGCCGTCCTACCCGGCCAAGGGCACCGAGACCGTCTGGAACGTCGACAGCCTGTGCAACGCCGACGCGCCTGCCGCGAGCAACGACCAGCAGGGCGGCTTGTACTGGTGCGCCGCCAGCGGCGCGGGCGGCGGTGGCACTAGCCAGTACTGGGGCCGGCCGTTCTACCAGCAGGGTCCTGGCGTCAACAGCGCCTACACCACGTACGCGAACGGCTCGGCGAACTGCACGCTCGCCAGCACGGGGAGCCCGTGCCGTGAGACGCCGGACGTCTCGGCGAACGCGGACGAGTTCACCCCGTACGCCGAGTACTGCACCGGCACCACGGCCACGCCGTACAGCGCGTGCGCTACCTTCTCCACCGGCTGGTTCGGTATCGGCGGCACCAGCCTGTCCACTCCGCTGTGGGCGGCGATAATCGCCGACCGTGACAGCTACCAGGGGCACCGCACCGGCAACATCAACCCGCTGGTGTACTCCTGGCTGCGCACCAACCCGAGTGAGTACCTGAACGACATCACCGGCATCGGCCCGCGCCAGCAGGCCGCGACCAACAACGGCCTGTACCCGACCACGCCGGGTTACGACGAGGCCACCGGGGTCGGCACGCCTAAGATGGCGGCGATCATCACCGGCGGCTTCGGCGTCGGCCAGTACGGCAGGTAAGGCACTAGCTGAAACGGCGGTGGGAGGCGGCAACCCCGCCTCCCACCGCCGTTTCGCGTTCCGGGAGCTACGCGGCGGCGGCCTGCGAGGTGTCCAGGTACACGACGTCCATGGCGACCCGGGCCAGCGACGTGGCCAGGCTGTCCCGGCGGCTCACCACCGTCACCCGGACGCCGCGTTCCGACAGGTTCGCCGCCGCCTGGCCGAACACCCCGTCGCCCGATCCGATCACGACATGCGTGAACCTGGCGGCGACGTCTTCATGCCAGAGCACGTCGAGCAGTTCCAGATCGGCGCCATCGGGCCCGGACCGGACGCGGTACCTGGCATGCGGCCAGCCCAGGGCCACGTTCAGCAGCCCAAGATGACTGGCGGCCATCACCACAAGGTCGTCGGCGCCGAAGCCGAGTCGCGCCCCGTAGCGCCCCTGGACCTCCATGACCTGGCCGAGGCTTGGCACCGCGGTGCCGGCGAGGTTCTCGATGTCGACCACGTGCAGCGCGCGGGCGGGGAAACGCCGCCTGGCGGACGGCGCCTGGTGCAACCGCGTGACCCTCGTAGCAGGCACCGCAAACACCTCCTTCGTGATCTCCCCTCTCGTCTAGTTCGGTACCCAGTCCCTCCATGCGCCAATCGCATGGGCACCATGCATCACGGCCGTCGTTCGTGGGTACACAGCACGCTGTGACCTTGCCTGTTGCCCGCGACGAGCTGATCGCCACGCTCGAGCAGACCCGGCGCCTGGCACAGCGACTCGCGGACGACGCGCGCGACGACGAGGTACCCGTCGCGGATCTCGTCGCCCAGGCGACCATGCTCGGACGGCTCGATCAGCGCCGAGAGGAACTGATCGACCAGCTCCGGCGCACCGCCAGCGCGGGGCTCCGCGCCACCAAGCCGGGACCACCGATCCGCGAGGTGGTCCTGCAGGCGCTGAGCGAGCTCGAGTGGCCGCAGAATGCTGGCTTCCTCGAGGAGTACCTGTGGGCCAAGCGGCAGCTGCAGCTGCAGAGCCGGGCTTTCGCGTCGCTGCGCAGGGACGAGCGGCGTGCCTGGCAGCGGGCGCCCGGCGCCCGGGCCGCCTACGTCGTCCCCGCGCTGAACCCGGACGGCTCGGCGAACCCGCGCTGGCTCACGAGCTCGGCCTGGGACCTGGAGCGGCGGGTAATCGCGTCACCGGACACCGAGCGCCTCCTCGACCTGCGGAAGATCGCCGCCCTCCGGGTGCGCGGCTCCCGCGGCCCGCTGGGCACGCTGCTGGAACGGTATGCCGAACAGATCCTGGCCATCGAACCGCCGCCGGTCTCCGCCACGATGGGGCAGACCAGGTCGTGGCGCGCGCACGTAGGCACGCACGCCACGACCCTGATCGAGCGGATCCGGGCCACGGACGACCCGGACCGCACGCGGATCGCCCGCCGGCTCACCCGCCTTTCCCGCCGCGATCAAGTGTGGGGGCGGGACAGCCCTCAGCCCGACTGACGGGTCAGGAACTCCAGCGTCGCGGCGTTGAACTCGGCCACGTTCTCGTAAATGGGCGCGTGCGCGCAGTCCTCGAAGACTACGAGCTCGGAGTCCTTGATCGCCTCGGTGAGCGGCCCGGCGAACCTCGTCGAAGTCACCGCGTCGTGCCGGCCGAACGTGATCTGGGTCGGCGCCTCGATCTGGCCAAGCACGCCGGAAGCGTCGTGCGAGAGCACCGCCCCTGACTGGCGCATGAACGCGTCGACAGGAGGCATCGGCCGGCCCCGGACGAAGTCGGCGAGCGATTCGATGTACCCGGGCTTGGCCGCGTACAGCTCAGGCGTGAAGCACCACGGGAAAATGCCCTGGATGACCATGTCGGTGACGTCGCCAAGCCCGTTGGCCATCGTCCGCCAGGTTTCCACGACGACCCGCACGTACGGGTCGGTGGCGGGCCAGGCGCTATGCAGCGACAGGGACTTCACCAGCGATGGGTACTTCGCGGCCAGCCACATCCCGGCCGCGGCGCCGAGCGAAAGCCCGCTGACGTGGGCGCGGTCGATCCCGGCCGCGGCCATGAAGGCGGCGATGTCGTCGGCGAACAGTTCGGTCGTGTAGGTGCCCTCGGGTTTCCCGGACAGGCCTGCCCCGCGCAGGTCGACGGTGTAACAGGTGAAATGCCTGGCATAATCTGCCACCTGGAACGCGTAGCAGGCCTGGTCCGCCGCCAGGTAAGGAATGAGGACGAGCGGCTCGCCCTCGCCTTGCACCTCGTAATACATCTCGATGTTGTTCGCCTGCACGGCCGGCATCGTCGCCTCCCCAGGTTCCGGCGGCCTCACTGCCGCCCGGCTGATCCTTACGGCGATCCTGCCGTAACTAGACACCGCACGCTACAAGCGCTTAGGTCGGCCGCTCAGGTCAGGCGGCGCTCCGCGGCCCAGCGGGTGAGCTGGTGCCTGGAGGAAAGCTGGAGCTTGCGCAGCACGGACGATACGTGTGTCTCGACTGTCTTGACGGAGATGTACAGTTCGCGGGCGATTTCCTTGTACGTGTACCCCTGGGCGATCAGCCGCAGGACCTCGCGCTCGCGGCTGGTCAACTGGTCGAGTTCGGGGTCGAAGGACGGCTTGACGTCGGCTGGCGACGGCGCGGCGGCGAACGCGTCGAGCACGAACCCGGCGAGCCGGTGCGAGAACACCGCGTCGCCGTCCGCGACCCGCCGGATGGCGTCCGCCAGGTCCTCCGTGCTGATCGTCTTCGTCACGTAACCGCGGGCGCCCGCCCTGATCACCGCGATCACGTCCTCCGGCGCGTCGGAGGCGGACAGCGCCAGGAACCGCACATCGGGGTGCTCCTGCTTGACCGCGGCGATCACCGCCTGGCCGCCGCCGCCGGGCAGGTGCACGTCGAGCAGCACCACGTCGGGGAGGAGCTGTCCGATGATGTCGATGGCGGGCCCGACGTCCTCGGCCTCGCCGATCACTTCGACGTGGCGGCCAAGCTCGGCCCGTACACCGGAGCGGAACAGCCCGTGGTCGTCCACCAGGACCACCCGCGGCGCGCTGGATGACCCGGTCACCGACGCCTCCCCTTGCCCTGCACCTCACCCGTCCCATCAGTCGGACCCGGCGCGGGAGTATCCGTTCGCGGCAGCCGAAGCGTCACCTTCGTGCCCTCGCCCGGCGCCGAGTTGACCGCCGCCGAGCCGCCGTGCCGGGACATCCGGCGGTGGATCGACTCGGCCAGCCCCTTGCGGTCACCTGGCACCGCGTCCGGGTCGAAGCCCTTCCCGCGGTCCCTGACCGCCACCTCCACGGTGTCCGGCTCGACCTCGGCGTACAGCGAGATGACACTGGCACCGGACCACTTCGCGGCGTTCACGGTGGCCTCGCGGGCCGCGGCGAGCAGCGCGCCGATGTCGTCGTCCAACGGGCAGTCCCCGACGGTGACCACCTCGACGGGAATCCCGTGCCTCGCCTCGACGTCCCGCTGGATCTGGCGGATCCCGTCCCCGAACGACGTCGCGTCGGACTCCCCGGGGACCCGCCCCTCGAACAGCCAGGACCTCAGGTCCCGCTCCTGCGCGCGAGCCAGCTGGACGACCTGCTGCGGATCGTCGGCGCGCCGCTGGATGAGCGCGAGCGTCTGCAGCACCGAGTCGTGCAGGCTGGCGGCCATGTCGGCCCGTTCCTCGGCCCTTGCCCGCGCCTGCCGTTCCACCATCAGATCGCGGGCTATCCGCAGCCACCACGGCCCGAGCAGGAGCACGAGCCCGCCCGCGACCAGGACCACGCCACCTAGCGGGGCGGCCAGGTATGAGAGCTTCTCGTGCGACTCCACCAGCCAGCCGAGCCCCCCGGCCAGCAGCAAGGCGGCCACCACCAGGCGGATCACCGACAGCCGCCGGGTCTGGCCACCCCCGGTGCTCAGGCTTTCCAACGGCTCGACGAGGTGCCGAATCGCCTCCTGCTCGCTATCCGGCGCGTTACGCCAGATGAGCGTCAGGCACAGCAAGCTGACCACCTGCGGCCAACCGTAGGTGGCGACCACGTTGTTGTTCAGCACGCCCGCGAGCAGCAAGATCACGCACAGCAGCGAGCCAAGGCCGACGGCCAGCGTAATGCCCGCCGAGTCGTGCCGTGCTCGGGCGCCGATGCTCGTTTCCGCGTCCCTGGCGGGGATCAACAGCCAGGCGGCGCAGTACAGCGGGATCGCCCACCCCCCGGTGAACAGCGCGATCACCGTGAGCACGATGCGAACAGATGTGGGGCTGAAGCCGCGCCAGGCGGCGATGCCGGCCGCGACACCGCCAAGCAGGCGGTCCTGCGGGTCACGCCGCAGCGGCTGACCGTCGCCGCGGTGGCGCATCCGCGCCCTCCGGTTTCCCCAGGCCTCAGGGCCGTGCCAGGCACCGTCGTCGTGCCAGCCGTGCCTGCCGCCAAAGTGGCGGGGACGGCGGTCGGAGCGCGCGTCCGGGCCGTCCGGCTCATCAAACCGGAACGGCGGCCACGACGGTTGGCTTGGATCCTGCTGCACATGACCATCATCACCTGTATCACCCGGTCGGGGCTATCCGGGCTTTCCCCCATCAATGCCTGACCCGGCCTCAGGGTCGCAAGCAGCCGGATCAGGGTCGCGCCAGGGCAGATCCCCATACCCCCGCGCGGCACGAGGCCGCAGGCTTGAGCCATGAGCACTTACACAGACACCACGGAATCGCAGCCCATGCCGGAGACCCAGGCCCGCCGCCGCCCGCCGCTCCGCCGCGCTTACGACGGACGCATGCTGGCCGGCGTCGCCGCCGGAATCGCCGACTACCTCGACGTGGACGTCACGCTCGTCCGCATCGCCTTCGTCATCCTCACCTTCCTCGGCGGCGCCGGCATCCCGGCCTACCTGGCCGGGCTGCTGCTCATCCCGGAAGAGGGCACCGACGAATCGATCGCAAGCTCGCTGCTCGACTCCCTGCAGCACGGAAGCCGTTAGGAGACCCGCGCCATGTCATCGACATCCAGCCAGCAGTGGTCGCGCCGCGTACGCTACTCCGACCAGCACATCCGCGTCTCGGACGCGGAGCGCAACGCGGTCACCGAACGTCTCGCCGCACACTACAGCGACGGCCGGCTCGACCAGGCCGAGTTCGACGAGCGGGTCGGCCGGGCGATGGCGGCCAAGACCCGAGGCGACCTCGACGGCCTGTTCGACGACCTGCCCGACCCTGAGCCGGCGGGGGCCTCAGGGATGGGCGGCCCGAACGGCCCGGCGGTCCCCTACCGGCGCCGGCGCCACGGCGGCGCGCGCCCGCTCCTGGTCGTGGTGCTCGTCATCGCGCTCGCGATCGCGGTGGGGCACACCGTCGCCGCCTTCTTCGTGCCATGGTTCTGGGTCGCCGTCATCGCCCTGGCCGTCGTGTTCGTCAGCCGCGCGTCGCACATCCACCGCGACCGCTAACCGAGGGCTGTGGACCATGCCTCTTCTCCGGGGATCTGGGCCACAGCCCTCATGCTGTACCGCCGGGGTGGGGGACAGCGCGCGCCACGGCATGTCAGGCTGGTGATCATGGCGACGGTCGTGGCGTTCCATGCTCATCCCGACGATGAGGTGCTGCTCACCGGCGGGACGCTGGCCAAGCTGGCCGCCCAGGGGCACCGGGTGGTGATCGTGGTCGCCTGTGACGGTGCCATGGAGGAGCCGAACAGCAGGCTGGACGAGTTCCGCGCCAGTGCCGCGATCCTGGGCGCCGCGCGGGCCGAGCACCTCGGCTACGCCGACAGCGGCCACGGACCCGTCCTCTACCCCGACCCGCCCGGCCGGGCGCGATTCGCCCGCGCCGACGCGGCCGAGGCGGCCGCGAAGCTCGCCGCGCTGCTCCGCGAGGAGCAGGCCGACCTGCTGCTGAGCTACGACCCCGAAGGCGGGTACCACCACCGCGACCACGTGAAGGTGCATGAGGTCGGCACTCTCGCCGCCGAACTGGCTGGCGTCCGGGTCATCGAGGCAACCGTGCCGCGGGAACTGGCGGTCCGCGGCGTCACCATCTTGCGCGGACTGCGCCTGGTTGCCCGGTACACGGTGGCAGAAGCGAGGTCCGCCGGCACGCCCCGCGCCGCGATCACGCACCGGGTGAACGTGCGCCGCTACGCCGCGCGCAAGCAGGCCGCGCTGGCCGCGCACCGCTCACCGGTCAACGGACGTGGCCGGGCGTCGCGGCTGTTCCGATTCGCGGTCAGGCTGCCCGCCCCGGTGTTCGCGCTGTTCGCCGGCCGGGAATGGTTCGCGGAGCCAGCCGCCGCACCAGGTCCTGTCCTGGACGACATCCTCCGGTCCCGCACCGGCTGATCATTCGAGTCATCCCGAACGGCGGGAGCCAAATCCCATCCCCGGCCCCGCCCGGCCCCTCACACGCAGCCACAACCTGGTCACTTACTGACTTAAGGCAAAAGACGTACCTCTACACGCCTGATTTGCCCGTTTCGGAGGGCGCGCTGTTGCCCTATGACATGTCATGTATCTCGAATGGTGAGACGGGGCTGAGGCTGGGTGGAGAGGCGCTCTGGTAGGGAGCGATCTCCCCTGCGAACAGAGGGACTACCCGTCCCCCCGTGGCCGCCCTGGCCTCCTGGGGAACGGTCAGCGTGACGGCCAGCCCCTGCGGCGCGGCCGACGCCGCTTGCGCGGTGCCGCCGTGAGCCGTCGCGATCTCGGCGGCGATCGCCAGGCCGAGGCCTGAGCCGGGCCGGGACGGCCGCGCCCCGGCCCGGTAGAAGCGCTCGAAGATGTGCGGCAGCCGGTCGGGCGGCACGCCCGGGCCGTCGTCGCTGACCTCGACCGTGACCATCCCGTCGGCGGCGGAGGCCGTGATCGTCCCTGTCGCGTCCCGCGGGGTGTGCACGAGCACGTTGGTGAGCAGGTTGTCCACCGCGCGGCGGAGCAGTTCCTCGTCGCCGACCGTGGCCAGGCCGTCGGCGATGTCCGTCCGCCAGACCCTGGCGGGGTCGGCGATGCCCACTCGCTCCGCGGAGTCCCTGATCAGGGCGGTGAGGTCGACCGGCTCGCGATACTGGCCGGGAGCCTGGCCGAGCCGCGCCAGGCGCAGCATGTCGTCGACTAGCCGGCCCATCCGCCGCGTCTCCAGCGTGATCCGGCGCATCACCTCATCCACCTGGTCCGGGCTGGCCAGCGCGCCCTGCTGGTACAGCTCGGCGTTGGCGCGCAGCGAGGCCAACGGGGTGCGCAGTTCGTGGCTCGCGTCGGCGAAGAACCGGCGCATCTGCTCCTGGCTGGCCTCGCGCTCGTCCACGCTGGCCTCGATCCTGGCCAGCATCCCGTTGAGCGCGGTGCCGAGCCTGCCCACCTCGCTGCGCGGGCTGTGCGGGGTCACCCGCTCGGTCAGGTCGCCTGCCGTGATCCGGTCGGCCTGCGCTGCCATCGTCTCGATCGGCCGCAGGCCGCGGCGCAGCACGAGGAACACACCGAAGCCGATGAGGAGCACGATGGCGATCGAACCGAACAACACGACCAGCTCGAACTGGCCCATCGTCGTGTCGACTTGGTCCAGATTGGCGCCGACGACGAGCGAACCGCCTTTGACGTGGACGGACTCGGTGCGGATCAACGCGCTCCCGGGCTGGGCGGCCACCGTGTGCGGGCCAGGCGCGAGGGCGACCTTGGCGGCCACTGGCGACAGTGTCCAGTTGACGCCGCCCGCTTTCCCGCCCGCGGCTTCTTGCAGCATTATCTGGGCGCCACGGCTTGGCAGGAAGACCATGTCGAACGCGCCGGCGAGCGCGATGAAGTTGGGTGCTTTGCGTGACAAGGGGACCGCGGCACCCGCGGCGACCGCGCGTCCTTGTTGAAACACCTGGCCCGGCGGCGGCCCCAGGATCCTGGCCAGCATGGGCTTGGTCAGCGTCAGCGCCACCTGCAAGTTGGCGTCGGTCTGGCTGAGCAGGTTCCGGCGCATGACGCTGACCGCGGCGACGTCGAACGCGACGAGCGCCACCAGCGTGACGATCACGACGCCAGCCATCACCTTGAGGCGCAGCTGGGCGCGCCACAGCCGGCTCACTAGCGCCTTAGGGTGTCTCATCATCGGGCTCCCCCGGATCGTCCGGCCGCGGCAGGCGCAGGCAGTAGCCGACAGCCCGCTGGGTGTGAATCAGGTCGGGTCCGGTGCTCGCCAGCTTGCGCCGCAAGTAGGCCACGTACGTTGACACGACCGTGCTCGACCCGCCGAAGTCGTAATCCCACACGTGGTCGAGGAGCTGGGTGCGGGTGAGCACCCGGCCCGGGTTCAGTATGAAGTAGCGCAGCAGCCGGAACTCAGTGGGCGACAGGTCGATTCCGCGCCCGGCCCGTTTGACCTCGTAGCTGTCCTGGTCGAGGGTGAGGTCGGCGAAGGTCAGCACCGGATCGGCGCGGGCCGGGCGGGTACGGCGCAGCACGGTGCGGACCCGGGCGGCGAGCTCTTCCAGGCCGAACGGCTTGGTCATGTAGTCGTCACCACCGATGGTGAGCCCGTTGACCTTGTCTTCCTTGGCATCCTTCGCGGTCAGGAAGATCACGGGAACGAGGTTCCCGTCCCTGCGCAGCCTCCTGACGATCTCGAACCCGTCGATGTCCGGCAGCATCACGTCCAGGATCACCAGGTCGAAGGGCTTGTCACGGGCGAGCCGGAGCGCTTCGGTCCCGTTGTCCGCCGAAGTCACCTCGAACCCGAGAAAACGCAACGAAGCCGCTACCGCGTCCCGCAGGAAGTGCTCGTCGTCCACTACGAGCAGGCTGGCACTGTCACCGGCAATCACCGCATCATCGCAGCACCGCGCGGTGAACACCGCGTGAGAGAAACCTGCAAGTTTCGTGTGAGCCGACCGTGCGCCGGCATTGACATGGAGCTCACACAGTTCTCCCGCACCCACTGCAGATCCGCCCCGCAGGATTGGCACCCGTCAGCGGAGGAAACTCCGCACCCGATCAGGGGAGGATCCTGTGACCCAACTGGGCTCTCCGGCCAAGGAGAGCGGTACTTCTGAAGGCGACCGCGGGCGATCAGCGCGCCGGTCGCGGCTGGCCCGCCGACGGAACGTATTGATCGGGGTGGGCACCGGCGCCGGCCTGCTTGCCGTCGGCGGGCTGATCGGCGCCTCGTTCGTGAAGTCTCCCGCGCAGCTCGCCGCGGACACCGCGCCGCCCGCGCCCACGGTGACCACGGCGCAGGTCGTCTCTCAGATCCTGACATCGTCGGTCCAGATGCGCGGCGTCATTTATCCGGCGACCGAGTACGACGTGTACCCCAGCGCGCCGTCCTCCGGCGGGACCGGCGCGGACAGCTCCGGCTCCGGCTCCAGCTCGTCCCCGGTGTACATCTCCAAGCTGGATGTCGCGGCCGGGAACACGATCAAGAACGGCGAACAGCTCGCCGAGATCGACGGCCAGCCGCTGTTCACGCTGACCGGCCCGGTGCCCGCGTGGCGGGACCTGACCCCGGGCGAGAGCGGCCCGGACGTGGCCGAGCTGCAAAAAGCGCTCGCCGCGCTCGGGTACTACGACGGTTATGACACGCCCGGCTACTTCGGCTCCGCGACCGAGTACGCGGTGTACCTGTATTACGAGCACCTCGGGTACACCCCGCCGTCCTCTGGCGGCGTGCCGGCGTCGGACGTGGTGTTCGTGCCGTCGCTGCCGGCGACGGTGATCGCGGTGAACGGCGCGACCGGCGAGCAGCCCGGGCAGCCGTTCCTCGAACTGGCCGCCCGCGGGTCGCTGGCGCTGACCGGCGAGCTGCCGCCCGCGTACGCCGCGCAGGTAAAGGCCGGCCTGAAGGTGCAGATCTTCGACGAGGTGACCGGCATCCACGCGACAGGGACCGTGGCGAACCTGGGCACGGCCACCACGACCGTGCCGACCGGGACGATCGTCGACATCGGGTCAAGCTCGTCGAGTTCCTCGTCTTCGTCGTCGGATTCCTCGTCCTCGTCGTCGGATTCGTCCAACTCCTCGAGCTCCTCAAGCTCGTCGAACAGTTCGGGGCAGACCCCGTTCGTGCCGCTCACCGTCCGCCCGACCACGGCGCTGGCCGCTGCGCTCAACGGAGAGAACGTGCTGGTCACCGTCGACACCGGGCAGACAGAAGGACCGGTGCTCACGGTCCCGGTGGCCGCGATCGTCGCCACGGCGTCAGGCACCAGCTTCGTCACCGTGGTCGGCGCGCACGGCAAGCAGACCCAGGTGCCGGTCACTCCCGGCATCTCCGAGAACGGATACGCGCAGGTCACGCCCGTGACACCCGGAGCGCTCAAGGCCGGCCAGAACGTGGTGGTGAGCGGCTGATGAGCTCTCCCGTGATCGAGTTGCGGGGAGTGACCCGCACCTACCCTGGCCCGCCACCGGTGCCGGCGCTGCGTCCGGCGGACCTGGTGATCGACGCGGCCGACTATGTCGCTGTTACCGGGCCGTCCGGATCGGGCAAGTCCACGCTGCTCCATGTGCTCGGCCTGCTCGACGCGCCGACGGCAGGCACCTACCTGCTCGACGGGCTGGACACAAGCGCGCTCGGCGACCGGGACCGGTCCGCGCTGCGCGGGAGCCGCATCGGGTTCGTCTTTCAGGCCTTCCACCTGCTGCCGTACCGGACGGCGCTGGAAAACGTGCTGCTCGCCGAGCTGTACAACCAGACGCCAAGGGCGCAGCGCCTCGACCGCGCGGTCGAGACGCTGCGCGGCGTCGGGCTCGGGCACCGCCTCGACGCGCTGCCGACCACGTTGTCGGGCGGGGAATCCCAACGGGTCGCGATCGCGCGGGCGCTGGTGAACCGGCCGAGCCTGCTGCTGTGTGACGAGCCGACAGGAAACCTCGACTCGAGGAACGCGGCGACGGTGATGGACCTGCTCGACGAGCTCAACGCGGCCGGCTTCACGATCGTGGTGATCACGCACGACGCCAACGTCGCGTCGCACGCCCGCCGGGCGATCGCGATCAGCGACGGGATGCTGTCCGAGCGGATCGGGGCCCGCCATGCGTAGGGCCCGCACCGGTCTGCCGTCGCCGCGACTGTCCGGCCGGGACACGGCGAGCGAGGCCGTCGCGGGGATCGTGCAGCGCCCCGGGCGGGCGCTGCTCACTATGCTCGGCACCGTGCTCGGGGTGGGCGCCTTCGTAGCGGTGCTCGGGCTGACCGCTACCGGGGCCGGTCAGATCTCCCATCAGTTCACGATCCTCGCGGACACCACGGTAAACGTGCAGGACAACGGCCCGGTCAACGACGTGGCCCGGCCCGGAACCAATCCGGCCATCGGCTTCCCCGCCGACGCGGACGCGATCGCCGACCGCATCAACGGGGTGGTCGCCGCGGGCGTCTGGTGGCCGGTCTCGCTTCCTGACGGCACTAACTTCACCGGCTCGCTGGCCCTGTCCGCGACCGCATCCCAGACGGTTAGCCTGCTCGCGGCCTCGCCTGGCGCGGTGCGGGCGATGGACGTCACCATGGTCGCCGGCTCCCCGCTGACCAGCTACGAGAACGAATCCGCGCAGCACGTCGCGATGATCGACACCGGCACCGCGGCCGAGCTGGGCATCGCACCCGCGCGCCTGGCCAGCCATCCCGCGGTGTTCGTGAACGGCATCGCGTACACGGTCGTCGGCATCTACAGCTCCGCGCAGCGAGTGGTCACCGACGAGAGCGCCATGCTGATCCCCGAGAACACCGCCCTGGCCGACTTCGCCAATCCCGAGCCGGGCATCGGGAACCAGGATGAGGCGCAAATGGTCGTCGCGACCAGGATCGGCGCGGCGCAGGCCGTGGCGAAGCAGATCGCGGCCGCCGAACTCCCCACCGACCCGAGCCGGCTGGTGGTGGCCTCGCCGCCCAACCCGCAGAACCTGCAGAGCGAGGTGACCGGCGACCTGGCCAGCCTGTTCCTGGTACTCGCGCTGATCAGCCTGCTGATCGGCGCTGTCGGCATCGCCAACACCACGCTGGTCGCGGTGCTCGAGCGCACCGAGGAGATCGGCCTGCGCCGCGCCGTCGGCGCCCGGCCACGGCACATCGCCGCCCAGTTCCTGGCGGAAGCCGCGGTGCTCGGCACGCTCGGCGGGCTGATCGGCACCTGCATCGGCACCGGAGTCGTGGTCATCTCCGCGGCGGCCAAGGACTGGACCGCCGTGCTGAACCCGGCCTATACGCTGCCCGCGCCGCTCATCGGCACCGTCGTCGGCGTGCTGGCCGGAGCATACCCGGCGCTGCGCGCGGCCCGCACCAGCCCGCTGGCCGCCCTGCGGACCGCCTGACCCGCCGCCTGACAACCCCAGTGAAAGGAACGGCAATGCGTATACGCAGCGGCATAGGAGTGCTGCTCACCGGCGTTTGCTGCGCCGGGCTTGCCGCGTGCACCACGGCAGGCTCATCGGGACCGGACGTGACCGTGACCGATCCCAGCGTCGGCAGGCCGTCGCCACCGGACTCGGTCCAGGCGGCGCTGTCTCGCATGGCGTTCACCCCGTACGCGGCCCTCGGCCTGTCGAACAACGACGGGCTGGCGCCCAACGAGTCAACCAACGCGATCACCGATGCATGCATGAGCGCCGCTGGGTACCCGGGAAGCGGCCCCGTCGCGATCGCCGTCTCCATCAATGTCGCGGGGCTCGCGTTCGGGCAGCCCTGGGGGGCGTGGGGCTACCTGGGCCTGGCCACCGCGCAGCAGTGGGGTTTCCTCCGGCCCCCGGGCTCGGCGCTGAGTTCCCTGGGCATCGACAACCCGTCGCCAGGGACGAGTCCGCAAAGCTACCCCGCGGCCGAGCAGACGGCGATCGGCAAGTGCCAGACGATCACGCAAGACTTCAGTAACGAGGTGAACAACGGCCCGCTGGCCGGAATCCAGTCGATAACCAACACCCTCTACAACGACATCCAGGACAACGCGGCGATAAAGAACGCGACGAAGGCGTGGTCCGCCTGCATGGCGAGGAACGGGTACACCTACCCCGACCCGGGGACCGGGTTCAAGGACGAGATGCGGAGCATCTTCGGCGGCGGCCCCGGCGGTGTTCACATAAACATAGGCGGGTCGTCGGTGAGCGCCACCGAGAACCAGGCGCAGATCGCGATGGCGGTCACCGACGCCAACTGCACCCAGTCCACCGACCTGGCCGGGATCTACTTCGCCGTGCAGGCCAGCTACGAGCAGCAGATCGTCAACGCCAACCAGCAGGCGCTGTCCGCCGCGGTGCAGCAGTACCGTGCCGACTATCAGCAGGAAGTGCGCAAGCTGTCCCAACTTCTGAAGACGGCGAAGGCGCAGCCGTTCGACCAGCCGGTGAAGGTCGGCGGCGGCAAGGCGGTGAACGGCCAGGGCCGCGGCACCGCATCGGCTACCCCCTAACGGTGCCGACGGCACGCGCCGGACGCAGCGCCAGCGCGTAGACCGCGCACATCGCGAGCCCGAGCACGAGCAGCGCCGGGCCGGTCACCTGGGCGCCTGCCACCCCGATGACCAGCCCGATCCCGGACGGGAGGGCGGCACTGCCGATGGCGGACGCGGCCGTTTGCAGGCCCACCGCCGTCGCGGCGCCGCCCTCCCCGACGCGGGCCGCCGTGGTCAGGGTGAGCAGCGGGAACACCGGTGCGGCCGCCAGCCCCAGCAGCATCATCCCGGCGACCGAGAGGGCCGCCGGGCCGGGTACGGTCATCAACAGCGCGCCGGCCGGCACCCCGGCGATGGCGATCGCCAGCACACGGGAGGCCCCGGCCCGCTCGGCCACCGGTCCGAGCAGCGCACGCCCGGCGAACATCATCGCCCAGTAAGCCGACACGGCGACGCCGGCGACCGTCGCCGACACGCCTTGGCCGGACGTCAGGAACACGTACCCCCAGATCCCGGCCGCCGTCTCGATCCCGCTTTCTATCGCGATAAACGCGATCGCTACTCCTACGCTCCGCTCCCCCGCTCGCCGCCGGGCGCTCTGCTCCCCCGCTCGCCGCCGGGCGCTCTGCTCCCCCGCTCGCCGCCGGGCGCTCTGCTCCCCCGCTCGCCGCCGGGCGCTTTTCGCCCGCCGTCTTCCCTCGTCGCGCTGAAGCTTCGCTTCATCGCTCCTCAGTCCAGACGGCGGCGCGCCCTTTGGCTCGCGGGGAGGGACCTCCCAGCGGCGGCGGGTTACATATAGGACTAGGGCTACTGCGGCTAGGACGGCTGACATTGACGCGACTGCTGCGCGCCAGCCGGCGCCGCTGACCAGGAGGGCTGTTACTAGGAGGGGGCCTAGCGTGGCGCCTAGGCCGTACGTGGCGTGCATCCAGGTGATGTTGCGCGGGCCGAACCGCGCCGCGGCGTAGACGTTGAGCGCGGTATTGACGAAGCCGAAGCCCGCGCTGTACACGGCGCTGCCGACAACGAGCAGCCACAGCGCGGTGGCCGCCGACTCCATCGCCAGGGCGGCGGCCATGAGCGCCGCCCCCGCGGCGATGAGCGTCCCCTGACGGACCCGCGCCCTGACTCGCCCGGTGGCGGCGCTCGAGACGACCTGAGCGGCGACACCCGCGACGAGCAGGATCGCCAGCGCGCTGAGCGGCTCGCGGACGCTGATCCGCATCGATGGCCACAGCATGCCCAGGGTGGACCCTGGCAGCGCGGCGGCAAGGTAAGTAAAGCAGGAAAGGATGAACGGCGGCATGGCCACATCGCCCCTCGGCGGAAGCTAGGCGGAACCTAGGCGGAAGGGTGCTGCGATCGCGTGCAGCACGCAATGACAAAAGCTGACGTCAGAGCGTGCGTGGTTAGCCGGCCACCTCAACTCCTGGGATGTGTGTCGTGCCTGCCCACAGACTATCTCTCAGATTTTGCGCGAAAGGGACATCCAAACCAAACGCCGGAGCGTCTTTGGGACCGTACGATCGGCGGAGCGCTTCTCTGTAGCGAAAGGGTCGGGGGGTCATGGGTTTCTGCAGCAAGTGCGGGCGACAGCGCACCGGGACGGGGGAGTTCTGCACAGGATGCGGAGCGCAGTTCGGCGACGCCCCCGACTCCAGCACCACGGACCCGACGCCAGCCGACTCGAGCACGGCCGAACCGCCGCCAGCCCCGGAGACATTCGTCGAACCGGCACCGGCCTCAGAAACCACCGTCGAACCGGTGGCTCCGGCGCAGACGCCCGTCGCACCCGTGCCATCCGCCGGCGAACCGCCGGACTGGGCGGCGCCGCAAGCGGAACTGCCGACCATCGAGCCGACCCGGTGGGACACGCACTGGTACAAGCCGGGGCCGTCTCCGGCGCCGCAGCCGCTCGCCGGGCCGGCCGAAACGCCGCCGACCCCAGGTGGTCCGTCCGGCCCGTCTTACGGACCGCCATCCTACGGACAGGGCGGATACGGGCCGTCAGGACCGTCCGGGCCGGGCGGCTACGGCTACGGCCCCGCGTCGTACACGCAGGGATCACCTGGGCAGGCCCCGGCCGGTCAGGGACCGTATGGGCAGCCGCCGTACCAGTCGCCGCCGCACGTCCCTGGCACCATCGGCACGCCGCCGCTGCGCCGCAGTCAAACGGCCATCTTGACCATCCTGCTTGTCGTGGTCCTGCTCGCGGTCGGCGGCGGCGCCTACGCGCTGGTCTCGCACTTTACCGGCCACAAGACAGCCTCGCCGCCGTCAGGCAATCCGACGCTCTCCGCTCCGGCCACGCAAGCCGCCGGGACCACGACGCCGGCTTCGCCGCGTGCCACCGCGACCACATCACCGACTTCGTCGCCCACCAGCAGCCCGAAGGTCTCGCCGTCCGCTCGGGTAACCGTCGCGGCCGGCGCTACGGCCAACCCCGCCGAGCCGCGCATCACGGCTTTCCTCGACAGGTACTTCACGGCGATCAACAGCCACAACTACACCGCGTACAGCAGCCTGCTCGACGCGCGGGAGCAGAGCGTCAACACACCGTCGTCTTTCAATACCGGTTACGGCAGCACCACGGACTCCACGGAGACGCTAACCGGCATCACGGGCACCAGTGCCGGCGGGGAGGCCGCGACCGTGTCGTTCACCAGCCACCAGAGCCCCGCGGAAAGCCCCACGAAGACCTCGTGCACGTCCTGGACGATCACTCTGTACCTGCAACCGAACGCCGGCAGCTACCTGATCGGCCCCGCGCCGGCCGGGTATCACGCTTCGTATCAGGCCTGCTAGGGTAACGCGCCAGGAGGATCCATGGTGGTACCGCTCGCCGCCCGATGGGTCGCGGCGGTGTGCGGAGCGCTGCTCGTCCTTAGCACGTGGCATAGCGTCGTAGTAACCCTGATCGTGCCCAGATTGGTTGGCTCCTGGCTGACCAGGGGGGTCGACTGGGGTGTCAACGCCGTCTACCGTCTGGCGACCAGGTCCGTCGCGGGATACCGCAGGCGGGACGGGATCCTGGCCACGCAAGCGGCGGCGATCCTGTTGACGCAGCTTGTCGTCTGGCTAGGATTCGCGTTTATCGGCTTCATGCTATTGCTCTGGCCGTTCGCCAGCGGCGGCATTGGCGCCGCGGTCACCCACGCGGGATCGTCGCTGTTCACGCTCGGCTTCTCCGAACCGTCCGGCGCGATGCCAACCGCGATCGTGTTCATCGCGGCGGCCACCGGGCTGGTCGTGGTCGCGCTCCAGGTTGGCTACCTGCCCACGCTGTACGCGGCGTTCAACCGGCGGGAGACCGAGGTCGCGCTGCTCAACGCGCGGGCGGGGGTCCCAAGCTGGGGTCCTGAACTGCTCGCGCGTACCTACTACGCGCTCGGCTCCGGCGTGTCTACGCTCGACACGCTGCCCGACCTGTACTCGACATGGGAACGCTGGTGCGCGGACGTCGCGGAGAGCCACACTACGTACCTGCCGCTGGTCCGGTTCCGCTCGCCGCAAAGCATGTCGTCCTGGGTCACCTCGTTGCTCGCGGTGCTCGACTCGGCGGCGCTCATGCTCACGCTCGCGCCTGAGGAAGCACCGACCGTCCCGGCCAGGCTGTGTCTGCGCGCCGGATTCCAGTGCTTCAGCCGGATATCGAGGGCTCTCGGCGTGATGGTGCCGGAGGAGGCGGACCCCGACGCCGGGATCACGCTCACCTACGACGAGTTCCTTGACGCCATCAACCGCATGCGCAAGGTCGGATTCCCGATCACCCGTGACCCGGCCGACGCCTGGCCGGACTTCGTAGGCTGGCGGGTTAACTACGAGGAAGCGGCGTACGGGATCGCCGAAGCGGTGGACGCCGTGCCGGCCCTGTGGTCGGGACCCCGCCGCCACCCGACGACACCGATCCCGCCGTACCGTCCGCCCACCGGCCGACCCAAGGGTTCCCCCGAGCCTGAAACCCTCGAGGCCCCCGGCCGCCCCGACCTGCGCGAGTCCCCCAACGGTCCCGGGCGGTAAGCCAACCGCCCATATATGACTTGTCATTAATCCGCGCGCTATGCTGGAGATATGAGCGGCACCTGGCTCACCGCGGACGAACAGCGGGCGTGGCGTACCTACCTACGGATGAGCTCGCTGCTGCCTGCCCAGCTCAACCGGCAGCTACAGCGGGATTCCGGGCTCACCTTGCCGGAGTACGAGGTACTCGTCCAGCTCAGTGAGGCGCCTGACCGACGGCTGCGGCCGTTCCAGATCTGCGAAGCGCTGAACTGGGAGCAAAGTCGCCTTTCGCACCAGCTCACCCGCATGCAGCGGCGCGGGCTGATCGGCAGGCAGGAGTGCGAGGCCGACGGGAGAGGTGCCTTCGTCACCCTGACCGAGGCCGGGACCGAGTCCATCCGCACGGCCGCGCCCGGGCACGTAGCGGCAGTCCGTCAGCTGATCTTCGACCGGCTGACCGATGACCAGCTCGCGGCGTTCGAGCAGGCCTGCGCGGCGGTCGTCAAGGCGCTCACCGAGCAGCCCGGCTGACCGGCAACCGCGGTCAGCTGTTTACGGGAATCCCGTTCATCGTCCCCGGCCCGGGGCCGCCGTTGGCTGGGCCCTGCTGGTCGTTGCTCGTACCGTTCTGCGGCCCCGACAGCAAACCCTGCAGGTAACCAGGGATCGGCGGCAGACCGTGCGGGAACATGTCCCGGACGTACGGGCCGCAGTAACTGTTCACATCGAAAGGGGATGGATCGCCGGCCAGCCCGGCGATCTGCCTGAAGAGAGTCTGTTCTGCTGGCCAGGCGTGTGGCCGGGGGTGCGAGAAGTACGCGTAGAACTCGCGGCAGAGCTTACTAGCCTCGGACTGTGCCGACGAGGTGGGCGAGGGCGAAACAGTCTGGCGGGCGGCATGAGTAGCCGTCGCCTGGATAGAGGGCTCGGGCGACGCCGACCCTGCCTGCACGTTTTGAGACGGCGTAGTGCCCCCGGATGTGTGCCTCGCCGACGGTGCGCCGGCCGCGGATGAGCCACCGCCACGGTGCGCGGAGCCAGGCATGTTGACGGCGAGCGCGATGACCGCCACAGCCAGGGCGCCGCCCGCGGCAGCCATCAAGACCCCGCCCTTCCGGCCAAGCCGACGGCCGCGCGGGCGACGGCGATGCGGCCGGGTGGGACCCCCGGGGAGCCCACCGGGCCCGGCGCCCCGGACGCGCCGGATGCTTCGGTGCCGCGCGGGGGGCCGACCGGTTCCATCCAGCGCAAGCGCCGACAGCACCTCGGCGTACGGGTATCCGTCGGTGCGCGCCGCTTCGTCCGGCCCAAGTGCGAGGGAGTCGGCGAGCGCGCGGAACTCGGCGCGGGCCGCGGCCTCGCCGGTCAGCTCGGCCGGTGTCGGTGCCGCGCGCAGCGCGGCCAGTACGTCCGCGACCTGGCGCAACGCCTGCGGGGTATCGGCCAGGTGGCCGGACAGCAGAGCATCGAGGTTCCGCTCGTCGAACGGCGGACCCCACGTCGGTGGTGGGAAGCTGTCAGGCATGTCATCGTCTGGAACGCCGTAACCGGTCAAAGCGTTACACCCGCCCCCGACAGCAAAGTGGCCAGCTTCCGCAGGCCGCGGTGCGCGGCCACCCGGACCGCGCCGGGAGACCGGCCGAGCATGTCCGCGACCACCTCTGTGTCCAGCCCGGCGAGAACGCGAAGCATGATCACTTCCGCCTGCTGTTCTGGCAACCGCGACAGCAGCTCCATCGCCCACTCGGTCGCGAGGTTATCCATCGCGATCTCCTCCGCGGCCGCGGCACGCGGCTCTTCGGCCACGCTGATCTCGTCGAGCGGTTCGGCCGGGTGACGCTTGCGGAGCCGCACCTGATCGAGCAGGCGCCGCCGGGCCGTGGTGAACAGCCATGCCCGCCACGCGGACTCGTCACCGGAGAACCTGGGCAGTCCCCTGACTACCTGCACCCACGTCTCCGCCGCGATGTCTTCGGCGTGCTCAGAAGCGACAACCCGCAAGTAGCGCACCAAGGCGGGATTCGCATCTCGCCATAGGACCGCGAATGCGTCCTCGCTCCCCCCCTGCGCGGCCGCCAACTGAGCCGCGAACTCCTCGCCCACCACATGCCGAGTATCCGCACAGAAGGCACCTTCGCGCAGCAAAATCGGCATCAAGATCGGAACAGGCGGCACGCGTCCGCAGGCTCTCGACCTGCCCCGGGCAACGAGAGGTGCGGTCAGTCCGCCGCCGGCGTGACGACGAACTGCCGCAGCCATAGGTCGCGGAACGTCACCGGGCCCCGAGGCCCTGGCACCGCGTCGATGTTGATCCCGGTCTCCGGCAGTTCGAGCAGCTTGAAGCCGTCGAGCAGCCTGGTGGTCGCGTTCCAGAACGCACCCGTGCCCGCGTAATCGGCGAGGAACTCAGCCGCCGCGTCCGGGTCCGCGGCGACGATCCCCGCGGCGAGGCCGGAGGTCTCGTCGTTGGCGATCGCGGCCGCTTCGGCCGGGCTGCCGGCCGGTGCGATCGTGACGGTCGCCTCGTGCTCGGGGTCAAGGGCCCACTCGTAGCCGACGGGATGGTCGTGCGGCGGCAGGGAGGCCGTAATGCCGAGCCCGTCGAGGTGCGCCACCACTTCTGGTAGCCACGCGTCCCACAGTTCGTGGTCGATCAGCAGCAGGTTGAGCCTGTTACACACCCCGAGCCGGTCCAGGCTGGCGGTGATCAGGGCAGTCGCCACGGTCCGTTCAGCAGAAGAATGGAGATAAAGCACCCCGCCGCCGTCAGCATGGGCAAGGGTTCGCACCCCGTGCGCTGCCCCTTCAGCAGCCAGCGAGCGGGTGCTCGCACCGCTCCCGCGCAAGATCACAAGCGGTACCAGCTTCGGCTCGCGGACTAGGGCGTACGCGGCCGCCTGGCCAGGCACGCGGAGTAGCTGGATGGCCGCGGGGTCCAGCCCCGCCTTGGCCAGGGCCGGCGCGATCACCTCGTCCGCCAGCGCGATCGCCGAGCCGAGCGCCGCGCTTCCGGTGCGGAGCACACCCGCGTTGCGCGACTTGATCAGCTGCGAGGCGACATCCACGACGACGTTCGGCCTGGCCTCGAAGTTCGCCCCGATCACGCCGACGGGCCGGCGGCGCTCGGTGAGCACGAGGCCGCCAGGCAAGTCGCGGATCTTGCGGCTGGCAGGTTCGGCAGGCACGTCGGCCAGGATCTTGAGCTGGGCGGCCATCGCCGTCAGACGGCGCTCGTCGAGCCGCAGCCTGTCGCGCACCCCGTCCGGCAGCCCGCGCTCAGCCGCATCCCGCATGTCCTGCTCATTCGCAAGCAGGACGGCGGGTGCCGCGGCCTGCAGCGCGTCCGCCATCGCGGTGAGCGCGGCGTCGATCGCGCTGTCCGGGGCGGCGGCCAGCCCGGTCACGGTGCCGCGGGCCGCCTGCGCCGCCGCGCGCACGGCCTCGCCCGCCGCCAGCTCGGCGCCCGCGATGCTCGCGCTGTCAGCTGTCATGACCATCCCTCCAGCGTTATCTCCCTCTCCGCAGAGCGTATCCGGGCAGGCCCCACCCGGGGGCCAGCTGGGGCCCGCGCCTGCAGGGCTCCTCGGTCATCCGCCGCCGCCGCGCCCTTAGATGAATGTCCCATTCGTCTGGCTATCGGCAGCTCCATGGGCCATTCATCCGGTCAATCCGGGCGAATTGATGACACATACGTCATGGATTCGCCCGGATTGTGAAATATAGGAAGGGGGCTATACGGTTGCACGCGAATGGCGGCTCGGGAGGCCGCCAGACGAGCCGGACGGGCACCGTGGGAGCGGGTGCCCGCCGCGACCCGCCTGAAAAGGAAAGGGTTGCGCTGCACGTTACGCAGCGCGCGTGGAGGTGCTCAGTCATGAAGCTCAGTTCCCGGTTCCTGGTCGACAGCCTGTTCGTCGTCGCCGGCGCGTTCCTAGTGGTCGCGTCAATGGCGTGGTCGGCCGGAACGGCCGGCTGGACGGCGTTCGGCGTGTCGACAGGAATCACCGTCATCGCCGTGGCCAGCGCCCTGCTGGCTCGGCCGGTTTCGCACCGCGCCGGGCACGGCCTGATCGGCATCGTCGGCCTCTGGTCGCTGGTCGCCGCGCTGGCTTTCTCCGGAACGGCGCTCACCTGGCTCGTGTTCGCTGACGCCATCGCGGTCGGCGTGCTCGCCCTGGCCGACCTCGCCGTCCACGAGGCGACCACCGAGCGGATCGTCCACCAGCTGGAAGTTCGCGACCTCTCGCACGCCTGACGGCAGGCTTCCCGCTCACGGTGATGGGACGGACCCCAGGGCCCGTCCCATCACCGTTTACGGGTTCGATCCCGCGGCGGCAAGCGGGTAACCGGTTGGACGTGGTCCGCAGCGGCGGCGCGTCCAGTGCGCAGGTCGGGCTGTTGAGCGCTGTCTCGTCCTTGGCGGCGGCCGCCGGCTGTCCCTTGACGCGGGCCGGATTGCGGATGGTGGCCGCGGCGAGCACGCCCCCGGCGCCGGCGACCGCGGCGGATATCAGCATCGCCGTGTGGAACCCATGAAGCAGCGTCGCCGGGTGCAGATAGGCGTCCCCGCTGATGCCGGCCAGCCCGGGGAGCACGGCGACCGCGATCAGGCTCGCCACCCGGGCCACGTCGTTGTTCACCGCCGACGCGGTTCCCGCGAGCTCCGCGGGCGCCGCGGCCAGCGCGGTGGCCGTAAGCGGCGCCACGTTGATCGCCAGCCCGAAGCCGAATACCAGCAAGGCCGGCAGTACCTGCGTGAGGTAGTCGCCGCTGCTGTTCACACGGGTAAACAGCGTCATACCCACAGCGATCGTCAGCGGGCCGACGCTCATCTGCAGCCGGGGGCCGATCCGCGCGGCCAGCGCGGCCGACCTGGCCGACAGCAAGAGCATGATGACGGTCACCGGCAGCAGCGCCACGCCGGCCTCCAACGGGCTGTAACCGCAGACTTCCTGCAGCACCACAGGGAGCAGAAACAGCGCGCCGCCCAGCGCCCCGTAGACCACGAAGGTGACCGCGTTGGCGGCCGAAAACTGGCGGGACTTGAACACGGCGAGCGGGACCAGCGCGTGCGGGCTGCGCGCTTCCGTGATACAGAACGCCACAAACAAGACCACGCCGGCCAACAGGGTCGTCAGCACGCGCGGCGACGTCCAGCCGGCGTCGGACGCGGCGATCAGGCTGAACGTGATCGCCGCGAGAGCCAGGCTGATCATTATGGCGCCTGGCACGTCCACGGGGCGCCGCGGGCCGGGCGAGCGCGATTCCGGAATATGCCGCGCCGCGATCGCGATGACCGCGACGGCGACCGGGAGGTTGATGAAGAACACCAGCCGCCACGACACCGCGCTGATCAGCCAGCCGCCAAGGAACGGCCCGACCGCGGTGGCGACTCCGCCAAGGCCAGACCAGGCGCCGATGGCCTTCGGACGGTCGTCGGGACTGAACGACGCCTGCAAGATCGCCAGGCTGCCGGGCGTCAGCAGCGCTGCCCCCGCCCCTTGCAGCACACGAGCAAAGATAAGGAACCCTTCGGTGGGCGCCAGACCGCAGGCGAGGGAGGCGAGCGCGAACCATACCGTGCCGATCATGAAGACCTTCTTGCGCCCGTACGAATCGCCGAGCCCGCCACCGAGCAGCAGCAATCCGGCCAGCGCCAGCGTGTAGCCATCCACGACCCACTGGAGGCTGGCCACCGTCGCGTGAAAGTCTTTGCCAATCGCGGGCAGCGCGATGCCGACCACGGTCGCGTCGATCGCCGCGATACCTGAGCCAAGCACCGTGCCAGCGATCACCCAGCGTCCGCTGCGGCTGTTGTAAGTCAGGCCAGGAGACTCGCTAGTCACGGCCGGACGCACCTGACCGGCCGCGGCTAGTCACGGGGATCGGTCAGCGGCTGGCCGGGTATCTGCTCGGCTGTGATGACCGGATGGCGGCGGAGATCCGCCACGATGTCGCGGCCAAGCCTTCTGGTCTCCCTTCTGTTGAGCAGGACCCCGGCAACGGCTCCGGTGAACAGCGGGCTCAGCGAGAAGGTTGAACGACGCACTCGGGCGGTGAGCCGCCGCCGCAATTGCCTGGCCATCGGTGACCCAGCGACAATCAGCAGGCCGCCAGGGACCATGAAGAAGCCGCGCCGGTGCGCCCACGCCGCGATGTAGGCGCGCGCCCGGTCGCCGGGGCTGCCGGTCGCGGGCACCCCGTACGCCTCGTGCAACTCGGCGACCAGCTTGATCTCGATCCCCACGATCGCGAGCGTCTCTGCCGCTACTTCCGCGGGGAAAGCGGGCAGCACAGGCAGCGCGGCCCAAGCCCCCGTGGCGCCGCCTACCGCCGCCGCGGCGCGGGCCGCGCGCTCGATCAGCAGGGTCGCGATCTCATCCTCGGAACGGCCGGGGAACTGCGCGCGCAACGTCGCCTGATCCCTGATCGTCAGCCGCGGCCCCATGGCCACGACCTGCGCGGTGAGCCAGTTCCCGAACGAGCCGGCCCCGTGGCGGGCCGTCCAGGCTCCGCGCTGCACCGCCGCGGCGCTGCGCTTGGCCGCGCCACCGCCACGCTCCCTGGCCATACCGCTGCCGCGTCTGGCCAGGTCCGTGCCGCGCCGGGCGATGCCGCTCCCCTGGCCAGCGACCCTGCTCGCCGAGCGGGCGATGCCGTTCAGCGCGAGGGTCAGCCGGCGTCTGTCCTCAAGCTGATCGGTTTCTGTCAGCTCGACCGCGACTTCGGCTGCCTGCTGAGCGGCGGCATCGGCGTCTGTGACCTGCTCGTTTTCCGAACTGACCATGTAAGGCACCCACTCCTCGCCACTGCTCGACGCGGTGAAATCCCGGGCCGCGCGCGGACGGCGGCTGGGAACGCACAGCGAACGCTCGATCACAGATTATTCGAATTAGCACTACCCGTATAAATAAGATCGCCTATAGTGACGCTCAGCCCCACTGATCGCTAGTTTCTGCTGTTCCGAACAGGAGCGCACCATGGCCGAGACGGCTCTGAACGGGGCGAGGCAACACGGTCGTATGGCCGTTCCGCTCGCCGCGCAGCCGCCCGTGCTGGGTACTCCCCTTCCGCGCGTTGCATGGCCCAGCTCCACAGCCTCGACACCTAGGGTATTCGGCCCGCGCGACACGCGACCCGAGCACTGGCCCCCGCTTCCCCGCGGCGACGATCCGGTCAGCCAACTGGCCAGCGCGTGGCTGTCCGCGCTGCAGGTCAACGGCGACCTGCCCGCAGGCGGCCGAGAAGGCATCCCGATGGACCACGCGACCGCGAGCCGCGTTCTGACCGAGCAGTCAGCTGAGCTCATCTTCATCATTCTCGGCACTCCATTCGGCCCCGGCCGGGCGGCCGGCGTGGGACACGCGCTGGTCAAGGCCGACTTCGTCGGTGAGGACGTGCTCGGGCGCAGCCTGCGCGTGCTGCTCCTGCGGCTACCCGAGCTAATCGCCGATTATGCACGGCTGCCCTACGGCCTTGGCAACCTCGAGCAGCGCGTCGCGGCGGTCACCGAGGCGCTCGCCAACGGCTACGTCCGCGCGCTCCGCGACCGTACGCTCGCGGAACAAGAGTCAATCCGGCGCGCGGAGCTCGAGGCACAACGGATCATCAGCGAGCGGCTTCGGCATCAGGCGACGCATGACCCGCTGACCGGGCTGCCGAACCGGGTTGCCGTATTCGGCAGGCTGGCCACGGCCATCAAGAGCGGGGGCGGCAACCGGATCGGCCTGTGCTACCTGGACCTCGACGGTTTCAAGGCGGTCAACGACAGGTACGGGCACGACGCCGGAGACGAGCTTCTTGTCAGGGTGGCCGAGCGAATCGGACGGGTCGCGCTCCGCTACGGGGCGCTGGCCGCGCGGATGGGCGGCGACGAGTTCGTCGTGCTCGCCGAGTCCTCGCCTGGCGTATCCGGCATGATCGTGCTCGCCGAGGACATCCTGGCCGAGGTGAACCAGCCGGTGCCGCTGCGCTGCGGGCGCGTCGGCGTGTCCGCCTGCGTCGGCATAGCCGACCGCGCGGCGGCGTCGACAGGCGCCACGTCCATAGTCGCCGAGGCGGACGCCGCCCTGTACCGGGCTAAATCCCTCGGGCCTGGTCACTGGGCCGTGTGCGACCCGGCGCGGCGGCAGGCGAGCTTATCGGGTCCGCCCCTGGGCTAACCGGGCGCGGAGCGCGCGTCGCTAGCACCGAACCGGTCAGGATGAGGACGAAAGAGACGCCGATGGCGGGCGTCAGCCGCTCGCCGAGAACCGCTGCCCCGAGCGCGACCGCCACCGCGGGGTTGACGTAAGTGACCACCGTGGCGCGCGCCGCGCCGACCTCCGAGATCAGCCAGAAGTAGCCAACCAGGCCCGCGGCCGTGCAGACCGCGCCGAGTGCCGCGAGCGAGGCCAGCACCTGGGCGGACGGCACCGCGTGCGGCCAGGTGAGCGCCGCCGCGGGGGTGTAGACGATCGCCACGAGGACCAGGCAGACCGCGTTGGCGGCGATGCCAGGCACCTCGCCGAGCTTGCGGTTCGCGATGATCGGCCCCGCCGCGTAGCCCACCGCGGTCGCCAGCACCTCGGCATCGGCCAGCAGGTCGCCCCGGCCAGCACCGGGCCCGGCGAGCAGCGCGACACCGGCGAATCCCAGCGCCAGCCCGGCCACCCGGACCAGCGTAAGCCGGTCGGCCGCGGCCGGCCGGCGACCCGGCGCCGACCGGCCAAGCAACCAGGCGAGCAGCGCCCCGATGGCCGGGACCGACGCGACGAGCAGGCCGCTTGTAGAGCTTGAAAGGTGGCGTTCGGCGGTGGACAGCAGCGCCCACGGACCGGCGATCTCGATCACCGCGTACGCGACGAGCCACTGCCAGTGCCGCAGCAGCACAGCGCGCTGCTCAGCGCGCCAGGCTCCCTGAGCGAGCGCCATCGGCACCAGGATGAGCGCGCCGACGGTGACCCGCGACCAGACGAGCACCGGCACCGAGACACCGCCGTCCGCGACCTTGATCAACAGGTACGGGATGCCCCAAATGACACCCATCGCCGCGAACAGGGCCGCGCCACGCCTGCTCAATCGGGTCCCGCCGTCCTTGCCAGGAAATACTTGCCAGGGAATATCCCGACATGGCGAAGTTACCGTTGGCGGCGAATATTCCCTGGTACTCCCCGGCGGAGGGCGAGCGGAGGCTAGCGAAGGGCGGGCGGAGGGCGAGCGGAGGCGCTGGATTAACCTGAGCCGACCGAGATCACCGCCCCGTAGAGATCAGCCCGTCTGTCAGGCAGGACGGGCCGCGACCACCGGGACCGCCCGGTCGCATGTTTGCCTGCCCGCCGCAGGGGCCGCCAGCACTTCCAGGCCGCGCGCAGCGCCGGATCCTCGCCAGTGGTCACGTCATCGGCCCGGCCGCCAGCCTGCCTGCAACCCGACGGGTGCTCGCCCGAACCAGAAGCGGCCGTCCGGTTCCCGTGTACGAGAACCGGCGGACGCGCGACGGCGGGCGCGCCACCGCCAGGAAGCAAACCGCCGGCGGGCGCTGACTGGGAGAACCACATCATCTTCGCGCCTACGGGAGCGAGCACGAACAGCGTCATCAAGGCAGCGGCGAGTGCGGCGGGCAGCAAGCTTCCCGCCGGGTGCAGCCTTACCACCGCCGCGGTATTCCTGACCCCGACGCGGAAGCGGTCCGCGGCTAGGGCCACCGCCAAATCGCGCCGACGCAATTCGGGGCCGAGGCCACGGCTCGCTTCCTGCCGGAGCCTGCGCAACGCCGCCTTTCGCTCTCGCCCGGTTAGCCCCGGCAGTAGGTACACCGTGATACCGCGGCCGGAACGCTCCGTCTTACCGTGTAAGCCGGGCGACAGCTCTTTATAACGGACATGGATCATGACTCAGTCCGATCACACGCATGCATGCTTAAACCTCGCTTTTATACAGTCCAGCGGATATATGCATGCCCCCCCTACGAGGCATTGGCGGGTCCGAATATAACGCAATGGATTGCCATGTTCACGCTTTATAGACAACATGCCCGCTTCGCGTCGCGCTCCGGCACGGGCTACGCTGCGTGGGTGATCCCCGTACAGGCGGATGCCACCACAACGTCGCAGCCCACGGAGCCGTCAGGCCCGCGGCTGCGGCTGCGCTGGGCGCTGGCAACCGCGGTCGCAGGCGGCCTGCTGCTGGCCGTCGCGTTCCCGCCGACGGGGATATGGCCACTGGCCGCGGCCGGTCCGGCGCTGCTGGCGGTAGCGCTTCTGGGCAGGTCGCTGCGCGCCTCGTTCTGCATCGGGCTGATCTTCGGCATCGCCTTCTTCCTCCCGCTCCTCGCCTGGGTGGACAACGTGGCCTGGTTCGCCTGGGTTGCCCTGGCCGTCGCCTCCGCGGTGATCCTCGGAGTGCTCGCCATCGGTCAGCGGGTGCTGCTCAGGCTGCCCTTCTGGCCGCTCTGGGTGGCCGGCTGGTGGGTCGCCGCCGAGGCGCTGCGCGATAGGTGGCCGTGGGGCGGCTTCCCGTGGGGCCGGCTGGCGATGAGCCAGGCCGGGGCGCCGACGCAGGGATGGGTCGCTATCGGCGGCGCGCCGCTGCTGTCCTTCGTAGTCGCGCTGGTCGGAGGAACGCTCGCCTGGATGTTCATCGCCCTCCCAACCCGCCCGTCCCTCCGGTCCGGTGAGCGGTGGCGGGCTGGCCGCGCCGCCGTGCCGTTCGCCGCCGCGGCCGGGCTCGCCGTCATCATCGCCGCCCTGCCGCTTGATCCGGTCCCGCACGGCAGCCCTACGGCTGAGGTCGCCGCGATCCAGGGCGATGTGCCGCGCGCGCGGACGCTGACCGGGGAGCTCAACAACATCGACTACACGGTCACGCTCAACCACGCGGCGGCCACGGACAAGCTGGCGCAGCAGGTCAAGAACGGTACGCAGCCCGCCCCCGACCTCGTGATCTGGCCGGAGAACTCCACCAGCATCGACCCCACCCTGGACCCGCAGGTCTACGCTCAGATCGCTGCCGCGGCCGCCACGATCGACCGGCCCATTCTCGTCGGCGCCGTGCTTCAGAATCCGCAGCGCAACGTCGGCTTGCTCTGGGAACCCGGCAAGGGACCTGTAGCCATGTACGTCAAGCGGCAGCTCGTGCCGTTCGGCGAGTACATCCCGTTGCGCGGCCTGATCAGCAAGGTCACCTCGCTGACCCAGCTGGTGCCGGTGGACGACGTTCCCGGGCACACGGCGGTGGTGTTCCACGTCGGCCAGATCAGGCTGGGCGACGTGATCTGCTACGAGATCGGCTTCGACGACCTGGTCCGCTCGGAGGTCGCCGCAGGCGCCAACCTGCTGACCGTGCAAACCAATGACGCCACGTACGAGCGGTTGGGTGAGATCACCGCGGAAACCGGCCAGCAACTCGCCATGGCAAGGATCCGCGCTGTCGAGCACGACCGCGCCGTCATCGTCGCGAGCACCACCGGCTACAGCGCGATCATCGCTCCGGACGGGCAGCTCATCATGAAAAGCGGCACCTGGCAGCAAGCCGAACTCGAGGCACGGGTCCCGCTGATCACCTACACGACCCTCGCCGACCGGGTCGGAGCCTGGCCGGAGTACGTCATCGTCACGCTGACCATCCTCGCGGCCGCCTATGCCGCCGCCCGCGCCTTCCAGGAGCGGCGGGCGCGATCCGCCAACACGCCGGCCAGCGCCGCACAGGACGGATAAACTGGGCTGCCCCCGAGGAGAGGATCCACCGTGTACGGCAACCACCGCACACCGTCGGGCCGCCCAACCCCCGTGACCGCACGTCGTGTCGCCGCCGTGGCGCTCGCCGCGGCGATTGGCCTGCTCGCTACGGCCTGCGCCAGCAGTCCGGTGGCCAGCCAGCTGAACGCGCAGGCGGTGGCGGGCAAAACGGCGGGGACGGTCGCCAAGTACCTGAGGATTACTCCCGCTCCCGGCACCAGAGACGCGAACCCGTCGGACGGCATCACGGTCGACGCGATCGACGGCGGCAAGATAGCCAAGGTCTCCGTCAGCACCAGCGGCGACCCGGTGAGCGGCACGATGAGCGGCGGCGGACAGACGTGGCACAGCAGCTGGGCGCTTGACACGGCCGAGTCGTACACGGTGACCGTCACCGGCTCAGACGGCAAGGGGCACCCGATCAAGGCGGTCAGCACGTTCCGCACGCTGACGCCGGCACGTAGCTTCCAGACCACGATCTACGAGGGGCAGGGCGCCACCTACGGCGTCGGCATGCCGATCATGCTGACGTTCGACCAGCCGATCACGAACAAGGCGGCGGTCGAGCGGTCGCTGCAGCTCACGACCTCAAAGCCGGTGATCGGCGCTTGGTACTGGGACGGCGATCAGCAACTCGACTTCCGCCCGCGCGACTACTGGCCCGCCGACACCGCGGTCAGCTTCGTTGGCCACCTGAACGGCGTCGAGGGCGGCAATGGGATGTTCGGCACCCACACCCTGACCCAGACGTTCAACATCGGCCAGTCGGTGATCGCCGTGGCGAGCACGACCGCGCATTACACGCTGATCTATGTCAACGGCAAGATGAAGTACGACTGGCCCATCAGCACGGGCCGGACGACGATGCCGACACCGGACGGCACCTACCTCACCGTGCAGAAGAACAACCCGGTCCGCATGATCGGCGGTGGGAAGAAGGGCAGCCCCGGCTACTACAACGAGCTTGTGTACTACGCGGTGCGGTTCACGTTCAGCGGCGACTACTACCACTCGGCACCCTGGTCGGTCGTCGACCAGGGCACCACGAACGTGAGCCACGGCTGCGTGAACCTGCCCCCAGCCGACGCGCAGACCTACTACCAGATGGCCATCCCCGGCGACCCCATCACGATCACCAACAGTTCCAAGGCCGGCAACTGGGACGACGGCTGGACCGAATGGTTCTTCGGCTGGAACCAGTACCTGCAGGGCAGCGCCCTGCACATGGCCGTCGAGGCGGGCCCGAACGGCAGCACGTTCGTCCGCCCGTCCTCGCTTCCCGCGGACTCGGCCACCGCCCCGGTAGGCACCTCGGTGCCAGACAATTACCTGGCGAGCTAACGGTCGTTCCGGCAAGCCCGCGAACGTCACGGGCGCGGCGTGCTCGTGCTCGTGCTTGTGGTGCCGGAATTCTGCTGGTTGACGTGCGCCGTGGGGGTGGCGGAAGACACCGCGAGGATCACGCCGAGGGTCAGCGCCAGCGCCAGCGGGATCAGCAGCGGCGCGGCTGCCCGTGCGGTCCGGCGGCGCCGTGCCCGCCGCCTCGCGCTCGCCCGGTCGCCGAAGCCCCCCTGGATCAGCGTCACGCTGGCCACCTCCACCGCCTTTGGGTCCCTCGGCGGCCAGACTAACTCTGATACCAAGCTGTTATCTAGCAGTTAGCGAAAACAGGCGGAAACCGTCACATCGCGCGCAGATGGGCGCTCTTGCCGCCAGGGCGCTTCCCGCAGCGTGGCGATGCCCTGGCCGACGCCGACGCACACGAACGCGGCGAGCCTGGACGCGCCGTCCCAAACGGGTCTTTCCCCACGATGAAGCGCGGCGCGGCGGTCCCAGGTGGCCTGGGTCCGCCGCGCCGCGCTTGTTGAGCGGGTTGTCCGGTCGGTCTGGCTTACATGCCCGAGGGGTTCTGCCAGAAGTTGCGGCGCGAGCCGTTCGCCTGCGTACCGGTCCCTTGGCCGGCCATCGGGTTCGGTGCCGCCGCGGTCGCGCCCGTCGCCGTCTGCTGGGTCAGGGTGTAGGCGACCGCGGTCGCGACGGCGTTCCCGTCGAGGGTGACGTTGACCGGGTTGGTCACGCCGTAGTTGCTGCAGCCCAGGTTGACGAAGGACATCGACAGCCGGTTGCCGAGGAACGTGGCCAGGTTGTCGCCGATCGCCGCGACCGGGGTGCCAAAGGCGGTGTCCTTCGCGAGGTCCAGGTTGTTCCTGGCCGGGGCGATGTTCACCATGTTCTGGCAGTAGTCGGCCGCTACCGTGGCCGCGTTGGTGTTGCCAGCCAGCAGAGGCTGGTCCACCAGCGACCGGTAGACGTTGGTCTTGGCGATGCTCATGTTGCCGCCGACCAGCGTCATCTCGTCGTTCGGCGGGACGACCGCGATAACGCCCTTCTGGTTCATCCGCGCGCTGAGCTCGTTCAGCGCCTGCGAGGGCGCCGTGCCGTTCGGGTTGGTCGGGTCGGTGGCCGTGAACGGAGCGCAGCCGTTGGCCGGGTCCACGAACTCGCTGAGCAGCGCGTCATCGCTGCCGTTGACGAGCACCGTCGCGCCGGTCAGGCTCGCCTTGTTCGCGGCGGTGTTCTGCGCGGTCTGGCCGTTGGCGTTGATCAGGTACTGGCTGACCACGTTGTCGCTCTGGTCCTGGTCGATCAGGGCGAAGTCGCGCACAGTCTGGCACGCCTGGCCATCGCTAGCGGTGCCGATCGCCGGGACCTGGAGGGTCCCGCGCGCGATGTCCGCGTTCGCGGTGCGGTAGAAGTTCACCGCGTTGCAGGCGGAAACCTGGCCGATGACCGACTGGCCGAGCGCGTCGACGCAGTTGCCCTGCCGGGCGCCGGGGCCGTCGAGTACCAGGTTGGTCCCGTTGAAGCCGACGTCGATGATCACGGCGGAGCCCGCCGCGATCGTCGGCGCGGTCGGCGTCACCGCGGGCTGGGTGCCCGCCGTGACCACCAGCGGGTTGTAGACCGACAGCGAGCCGTTGGGCGCGAGGATGGTCGCCTCGACGAATGCGCCTTCTGTGCCCGCGTTGGCCATCGAGCAACCGTCACCGAGTTGCCACGGTGTCGCCAGACCCTGTGCGCTGAGCGGGTTGGCCGGGACCGCGATCGTGCAGTTCATGGACGTCGCGGCCTGCGCCGCCGTCTGGGTCAGGCTGATGGCGGCGCCTGTGCCGTCGACCGGTGCCGTCGCTACGTCACCGAGCGAGAAGGAGGCGATCTGGCCGTTGGCGAACTGGGCGGCCGGTGCCACTGTCGTGGCGCCGCTGGCCGAGGGGCTCGCCGAGCCGCTCGCCGTGGCGCTGGCGCTCGCCGAGGGGCTAGCGCTGGCCGAGGCGGTCGGGGTGCCGCCGTGATGGTGCCTTCCGAACGCCGACTGCTGCAGCGACGTCGAGTGCGATCCTTGCGAGACCGCGATGATGACCCCGAGAGTCACACCCAACGCCACTGGTATGGCGAGGGGGACCGCAATACGCGCCGCACGACTTCGACGCTTGCGCCGTCGCATTGCGGGCCGATGCCCGGTGAGCATTCAATCCACCTCCGTGTCCACTTCAGGGCTCCCGGTGGATTACGTTAGACCAGGTAGACGGGGCTGATGGCGAAACCGTGAAGATTTTTTCTGAACGGTCCCCACGACATTTCCTGAGAGACTTATTGCCAAGTTATAACGCGCCTGATAAGACCGTCAGAATCCGCCGAGATATAGCTGTTATACGTGCCGACGCGCTGTAGAGCGGACGCGCGTCGTAAGAACTTCTCACCGTCAGTGAGGGCCAGTAGCGGACGGTCGCAACACTTGTTGCAGGGCTCTTACGCGCTGATCAGGACGGCATTTCCCGCACGACCTCGTGGGGTTCCTTGTCGTCCCGCATGCCCTGGAACCTGGGGTGGCGGAGTTCGCCATCGTCGGTCCACTCGCTGAAGCCGACCTCGCCGACGAGCCGCGGTTCGACCCAGTGCACGCCGTGCCTGGGAGGCAGGGGGCCGCGGCTGAAGGGCGGGCTGTCCCGTTCGTCCCTGGCCAGCCGGTCGTGCAGGCGAAGCAGCGTCGCATTGTCGAATCCGGTGCCCACCTTCCCGGCGTACACCAGCTCACCGTCCTCGTAGTAACCGAGCAGGAGCGCGCCGAACCCGACCCGGGACCGCTGCGGGTCGGTGAAGCCGCCGATCACGAACTCCTGCGCATTCTCGCATTTGAACTTCAGCCAGTCCCGGGTACGCCTGCCCTGGTATGGCGCGTCGGCCCGCTTGGCGATCAGGCCCTCCCAGCCGTCACGGCAGGCCTGCACGGAGAAGGCTTCCCCGTCACGCTCGCGGTGCTCGGTGAACCGCAGCGGATCGCGGAAGGTGAACGCCGCGGCCAGCAGCCGCTTGCGTTCGAGTTCCGGCAGCGGCCGGGTGTCCCGGCCCTCGGCGTACATCACGTCGAACATGTAGTAGTAAACGGGGTACTCCTCGAGGAGCTGACTCGAGGGCCGGGCGACCCCGAGCCGCTGCTGCAACCGCTCGAATCGGGTCTGCGAGCCGTCGAACGCGACGATCTCCCCGTCCGCCACGACATCCCCATGCCGCAGCTCGGCGATGGCCGCGGCGATCTCCGGGAACGTGGAGGTGATCTCGTGCCTGTTCCTGCTCATCAGCCGGACGCCTTCAGGTCCGGCGAAGGCGAGGCACCGCTCACCGTCAAGTTTGCGCTCGAAGATCCACGCCGGATCGGAGAACCGCTCACGGGTGAGTGTGGCCAGCTGCGGGTCGACCCACGACGGCATCTCTGTTCCCATACCGCTCCCCTTTCCCACACCGCGACGCGGGTCAACATGACTACAGCATCGTTTATCACGCCGAGAGGCCGCGCAGCCTGCGCCACGTGTGCGGCGCACCGGCACCGATTGGACAGCGAGCCGGACGGGGCCCGACTGACGGCTCTGGGCAGCGGCGGGCGGCGGGCGGGCCTCCGGCCCCTGGGCCGGTACCCTTGCCGTGGCGGCACTGCCGTGGGCGGCAAATCGAAGGCAACTTTTCCGGGCATACCGGCGTCTTCTACGTAGAGATGCCGTGATCCGAAGTTTCCCATTTTGATAGGTACTGGCACTAACATGAGATGGCGCAGCGTAACGCGCAGCGATGTATCCACATCGATGTGATCCGCCTCTCATGCGCACTTGGGCCTGGCACTGAACCATTGGTCTGACGAATCGTCGAGGAGCTCGCACCGTGTCGTTCTTGGGGAGTGTGGGCCGGCAGAGCGCTGCGCTTTTCCGGCACAGGGGAATCGCGGCGACCGCTGGGGCGGCCGCCCTGGTTGTCATCGCTGGCGGCGCGTACGCCGCGGTCACCCATCCGGCAACGAACAACCAGAAGCTTGCCAGCGTCAGCGACAGTAAGCCACTCGCGAAGGTGAAGCCCAAGCCCAAGGCGCCGCCGAAACCGCTGCACATCGTCTCGGTCGCGCCACGCGGGTCGCACGATGTCAACGGCGCGGCGCCCATTACAGTGACGTTCTCGTCGGCGCTGTCGTCCGGCACCCCGCTGCCAACACTGTCACCCAAGGTGCCGGGCAGCTGGCAGGTCTCAGGCAGCACCGCGACCTTCACGCCGTCAGTCGGCTACCAACCGGGGACCACGGTCACCCTGAAGATCCCCGGCGGCAGCGCCGGCGTCCAGGGCGCCCCGGGCATCGCCACCTCACTGGCCGTGTCCCGTACGGTCAAGTTCACCACCGGCTCGTACTCGGTACTCCGGCTCCAGGAACTGCTCACCCAGCTCGGTTACCTGCCGCTGACCTGGACACCTGACAATTCAGCCGCCGCGCCGGTCCCGGACGGCGACGCTAACGCCCAGCTGTCCGCCGCTTATGACCCGCCCGCGGGCTCGTTCAGCTTCAAGCCTGGTTATCCGAGCGAGCTCACGAGCCAGTGGGAGACAGGCACAGACAACATGCTGGTCAACGGGGCGGTCCGGGCCTTTGAGTACAACCAGGGGCTCACCATGGACGGCATCGCCGGGCCGGAGGTCTGGTCCGACCTGCTCAAGGCCGTCGCCAAGGGGCAAGACAACCCGAACGGGTACACCTACGCGTGGGCCGACCAGAACTCACCCGAGTCGCTGCGGGTATGGCATGACGGCAAGATGATCCTTGACACGCCGGCCAACACCGGCATCCCGCAGTCGCCGACCGTGGACGGCACCTTCCCCGTCTACCTCAGGTACCAGGTCACCCAGATGAAGGGCCTCAACCCGGACGGCACCAAGTACGACGACACCGTGTACTGGGTGTCGTACTTCAATGGCGGCGACGCGGTGCACTACTTCCCCCGTGGCGGCTACGGGTACTACCAGAGCCTCGGCTGCGTGGAGATCCAGTACGATCCCGCCGAGTACGTCTGGCCTTACATGACCTACGGGTCGCTGGTCACGGTCAGCGGTCCGGTCGCGTAAGCCGCCCTGGCTGGCCGGCTAAGCCGCCCGGCTGGCCAAGGCGAGGCCGAAGGCCGCCGCGAAGGCCGAGCCGGGGACCTCGTCGGCGACCAGCTCCGCTTCCGCGGCCGTGTCCACGTCTGTCAGCTCGGGCATCATGGCAACTCGCAGGCCCCCCGCGGTGAGCCTGTCGAGTTGCCTGCGGCCGGTGTCCGCCTGCGACATCGGCACGCCGGCCAGCAGTGACCGGTCGGGCCTGCGCAGGCCGAGCAGCCAGAACCCGCCGTCGGCGGCGGGCCCGAAGACCGCGTCCGCTTCTCCGCGGTCCAGCATTCCCGCGGCGTCGGCGATCAGCCCGGGGGTGACCTGCGGCGTGTCCATGCCGATCAGCACCATCGGCTGCGGCAGCGCCGCGTGCGCTTCGGCGAAGGCGGCGGCGAGTCGCTCGTCAAGCCCGCCGCCGCACTGCGGGATCACGTCGAATCCGGGCGGCAGCCAGCTTCCCGCGCTGCCTTCAAGCGCGAGCACGCGCCGGGCCACCGGGGCGGCCGCGACCGCGGCCAGCGTGTCCGTCAGCGCCGCCTCCGCGAGCAGCGCGGCCTCGGCTGGGGTGAAAGGCGGCGTGAGACGCGTCTTGACCCGCCCCGGCACCGGCTCCTTGGCGATCACGATCGCCTGGGCCGCCAAGACGTTCGCGCTCATGCCGCGTACGTGGCGAGGATGCGGCGCATGTCGCGGACGGCCCTGACCGTGCCGCCGACCGTGCCGGTGACCTTGGACTTGCCGGTACGGGGGTAGTACCGCACGGGCGCCTCGTAGATCCGCCAGCCCGCGGCGGCGCCGCGCATCACCATCTCGAGCGGATAGCCGAACCTGCGGTCTCGCAGGTCCAGGTCGAGCAGCGGCAGTCGCCGGGCCGCCCGCATCGGGCCCAGGTCACGCAGCGGCAGGCGGGCACGGCGCCGCAGTTCGGCCGCGAGCACCATGTTGCCCAGCCGCGCGTGCGCTGGCCACGCCCCCTGGGCGGCCGGCGCGCGCCGGCCCAGCATCAGGTCGGCGCCGCCGGCCTCGACCGGCCTGGTGACGATGGAAAGGTCCGCCGGGTCGAACGACCCGTCAGCGTCCATGAAGCAGACGATGTCGCTGGTCGCGGCCAGCAGCCCCGCGTGACAGGCGGCCCCGAAACCGCGCTGCGGGACACGTACGACGATGGCACCGTATTCGCTGGCGATCGCCGCCGAGCCATCAGTAGAGCCGTTGTCGGCGACGATCGGCCGGTACCGCGCGGGCATCCTGGCGAGCAGCCAGGGCAGCGCCCCGGCCTCGTTGAGGCATGGTAGAACGACGTCGATCGGCGGGCCGCACGCGGCGTCCGCGGCGGCGTCCATGGCGGTTTCCATGGCGCCGACGCTAGTGGTGAGCAGCGGATCTGGGCGCGGAACGGCCCTTACGGAACTGTGACGGCTGACCTCGCGCGACCGTGGAATCGCCCGCCGGGTGCTTGGCTCCCAGCTATGCGCGTACTAGTGACAGGAGCGGCGGGGTTCATCGGATCCCATGTGATGGAGGCGCTGACGGAGGCCGGGCATGAGGTCCGCGGCCTGGACTCGCTCAGCCCCGCCGTACACGATGGAAAACCTTCTTATATTCCGAACGAATGGGATCTTCGCGTCGCGGACGTTCGTGACTCCGCCGCTGTGGAGGACGCTCTCGACGGCGTCGACGCGGTCTGCCACCTGGCTGCCATGGTGGGACTCGGCGTGTCGCTCGCCGACCTTCCGCTGTATGCCGACGTGAACGTGACGGGGACGGCGGTGTTGCTCGACGCGATGGGCCGCCGCGGCGTGCCGCGGCTGGTGCTGTCCTCGTCGATGGTGGTGTACGGAGAGGGTGCCTACGAATGCGCACACGACGCCTCGGTCCGGCCGCTCCCCCGGGCCGGCGCCGATCTCGAGGCGGGCGTTTTCGAGCCGCGCTGCCCCCTGTGCGGTGCGGTCCTGTCCTGGTCGACCGTGGGCGAGGATGCCGTTCTGGACCCGCGCAACGCTTACGCCACAAGCAAGGTGGCGCAGGAGCACCTGGCGGCCAACTGGGCCCGGCTCACCGGCGGGGCCGCCGTGGCGCTGCGTTACCACAACGTGTACGGCCCACGGATGCCCAGGGACACGCCCTACTCGGGGGTGGCGGCGATATTCCGTTCCTGCCTGGAGAACGGCCTCCCGCCGCGGGTCTTCGAAGACGGCGGCCAGCGCCGCGACTTCGTGCACGTCCGCGACGTGGCGCGGTGCAACGTGCTCGCGCTCGCCGCGACCGCCACGACCGGCGCGACCGCCACGACCGCCACGGCCGCCACGGCCGGCGCGGCCGGCGCGGGCGGCGCGGGCGGTGCCGCCGGGACGCTGCGGGCCTATAACGTGGCGAGCGGCACGCCGCACACGGTGCTTGAGATGGCGTCGGCGCTCGCCGCCGAGTTCGGCGGCGAGATCGAGCCGAAGGTCACCGGCGACTACCGGCTCGGCGACGTCCGCCACATCGTCGCCTCGCCCGACACCGCCCGCCGCGACCTGGGATTTACCGCCACGATCAGCTTCGCCAACGGTATGGCGGAGTTCGCCCGGGCTCCGCTACGCGCCCCGGCCGCGACGCGGTTGTCGCACCAGGTGAACGGCCCATCCAGCTTGTAATAGCCAGCTGAATGGGCCTTTCACCTGGCACCTGGCTGGGGCGAGCGGTCAGCGTCCGGCGTGGAGGGCGCGGGAGGGCGCCGGCCGGGATACGGCCGAGGGGGCGGACCTGGCGAGCGGCAGCTTGATGAGGAACTGGCACCCGGGGCCGGTGTTACGGACGCTGATCTGGCCGGAGTGCGCCTCCACGATTCCGCGGGCGATGGACAGCCCGAGTCCCGCGCCACCGGACGGGTCTGGCGTCCGCGCGCTCTCGCCGCGGAACGCCACGTCGAACACGCGGGGCAGGTCGCCTGGCGGGATGCCGCCGCACTCGTCGGCCACGCTCACGCACGCCATCCCGGCCTGGATCTCGCCGAGCACCTCGATGGTCCCGTCATACGGTGTGTGCCTGATGGCGTTCGTGACGAGGTTCCGCACCGCGCGCCCCATTTCCGCCGTGTCGATGAAGACCGGCATGCCGCGGACGGCGGACCCGGCGAGCCGGATCCCCTTGGCCCGTGCGACGGGCTCGGCGCTGACGACAACCTCGGCCACCAGGTCCTCTAGGCCGACAAGCCGCGGCGACAGGCGCAGCGTCCCGGCGTGGATCCGGGACAGCTCGAAAAGGTCATCGATCATCGCCGCCAGCCGGTCGGTCTCCCGGCGGATCTGGGAGTGATAGTGGCTGACCTCCTGGGGATCGGTCACCACCTGGTCTTCTAGCGCCTCCGCCATCGCCCGCAGCCCGGCCAGCGGTGTCCGCAGATCATGGCTGACCCAGGCGACAAGTTCGCGGCGGCTCGCCTCCAGGGCCTGCTCGCGCGCCCGCGCCTGGCCGAGCCTGTCGTGCGCCTCGGCCAGTCCTCGCGACAGTCCCGCGAGTTCAGCGGGCAGCCGGACCTCGGGCGGCGTGTAGATGCCGCTCTCACCGACCTCGTGCACCGCGTTGAGAAGCGTCTTGCTGGCGTTGGTTACGGTTCGGCCGATGATCAGCGCCACCGCCAGCCCGGCCACCCCGGCGACGAAGAGGAGCTCGAACACCGGTTTGCCTGGCTGGGCGCCGATCATGCGCACCGTGATGACGACGACCCCGGCAAGCGACGTCGCGACGGTCACGAACGCCACCATGCTCAGCATCAGGCCGATCGACCGGCCCGCCATCAGCTTCAGGATCACCACGCCGATGACCGTTATCACGATGGCGATGCCGCCGACCCAGCCGGCAACGAAGTACAGGTCAGAGGACTGGACACCAGAGATTACATCGGCCAGGCTGCCGGTCATGCGGACTCCGGCTCGTAGCGGTAGCCGACACCCCAGACCGTGACGATGCGCTTCGGCATGGTCGGGTCCGCTTCCAGCTTCTCCCGCAGCCTTCGCACGTGCACGGTGACCGTGGACGTGTCGCCGAACGTCCAGCTCCAGACCTCGCTGAGCAACTGCTCCCGGGTGAACGCCTTGCGCGGATTGCGCATCAGGAACACGAGCAAGTCGTACTCTCGGGAGGTCAGCTGAACCAGCCTGCCGGCGACGCGCACCTCGTGCGCGGCCAGGTCGACCGTCAGTTCGCGGTCTGCGATGAGGCCCTGGTTCGGCTTCTCAGGCAGGCCGGTGCCCCTGGCGCGGCGCAGCACGGAACGGACCCGCATCGCGAGTTCGCGCGGGCTGAACGGCTTGGTGACGTAGTCGTCGGCGCCGGTCTCGAAACCGGCGAGCCGGTCGGTCTCATCACCGAGCGCGGTCAGCATGACGACAGGAATCGGCCACTGCTCTCGCAGCCGCCTGCAGACCTCAAGGCCGTCGATGCCGGGCAGCATGAGGTCGAGCACGACAAGGTCCGGAGGCTGTTCGGCGACTCGCCGCAGGGCCTCGTAACCGTCGTGCACGCACTCGACCGTGTGGCCGTCGCGGACGAGGTACCGCCCGACGACGTCCGCCACTGTGGGGTCGTCGTCGACGACCACGATCCGCCCTGGCGGATCAGGGTTGTTAGTCACGACGTCGGCTCCCTGCGGCGCGCACGCCATATCCTCTGGAACTCACGGTTAAAAGGTAGAGCGCTACGCGATGACGCGCCCAGCGAACAGCACGAATTCGTCACAATCCCGTAAGACCTCAGCGCCCGGGTAGGATACGCGCCGTGGCGGGGAGTACGGCATAACGCACCCGGCGCCAGCGCCAGCGGCGGGTGGCACCGATGCGGCCGCCGCCGCGCTGGCGGTGCTGGCCGGCCTGCGGCCGGACCTGCTTGACCCGCGCCGGGCGGTGCCGTCCCCGGCACTAGCTTGACCACGTATTGCGCCGCCGCTCGACGCGACATATCTTAACTGTACTGAGACCTTATGAAGGGTGAGCGAGATGGCCGTTCGGTACCCGGGTCGGACTACGCGCTGGTCGACCAAGGTGGTGATCGCGGCCGCACTGCTCGCCGTGCTGCTCGTGGCGGCGGTGCCGGTGGCGCTGTTCGTTGGTCTGATCTTGATGCTGCTAGGACACGTCGTTGGCGGGCTCGCGCTGTTCGGCGCCTCGATCCTGGCGGCAGCCGCGGCCGTCGTGATCGCAAGCCTGATCGGCGTGCGGCACCTGCGCAGGCTGGTCACCGAGCGCTTCCGGGTCGTCCAGCTGTCCCGCGGCGACTACGACCACGACTGAGGATCAACGTGGATCACTTTCCATGTCCTGACCTGGAAAGTGATCCACGCTCATCGCTTAGGCCTCTTCCGCGATGGCGGCTAGGAGGTCCAGGGAGGACCTTAGCCTTTCTGGGGTCGTTGCCTGGGCGCGGGGGAGGCGCTTGCGGTCGGTCAAGCGCGTCCAGTCGTAGGTGCAGGTCACCCGGGTGCGGGACGCGTCGATAGGCTCGAGTTCCCAGCGCCACAAGTGCCCAGGAGGGCGCCGTCCCGCTTCGGCCGGAGTCCAGGCGATACGGCGGCCCTCCTCGAACTCGACGACGTGGTTCTCCCTGATAGCGCCGGTGGTGAGCGTCATGGTGAACACACCGCCCGCGCCGGTGACGCGCTGCCCGGCCGGGGCGGCGCGCAGGTTGTCGTTGCCATCCCAGCGCGGCTGCTGCGCCGGATCCGCGATCAGCTCGAAGATCCGCTCCGGCCCGGCCTCGATCTCGCGGCTAGCGCTGACCACCCGCGGCGTTTCGTCCTGTGTTCCCATGGCCCCATCCAATCGGAGCCGTCACTGGATCGTAAGGTCCGTGACGATTCGGTAAGGACGCGCCGATCAGGAGGTGTGCGGACGTCTGCCCGATGAACACTGGTCTGCGTCCCGGCCGACGAATGGGAGGAGAGATCGCGTGATCGGCGAACTATACGAGCAGGCACTCGCCGGGCATGCGAGACCGGAAATCGAGCACAAAGACGGCAGCCGAACCCCCCTCCAGGTGGATGACTGGCTGCATGTCCGCGCCGGGGACTGCTCACTCGTCGAGCGGTGCAGCGGCCCCACGCTCGACGTGGGGTCGGGACCGGGGCGGCTGACGGTCGCGCTGGCGGAGCGCGGCATTCCGGTCCTTGGCATTGACGTGACCCCGTACGCGGTGCGCATCTCCCGGGCGGCCGGAGTGCTCACCTTGCTGCGCGACGTCTTCGGCCGGGTGCCCGGCACGGGACGCTGGGCGACGGTGCTGCTCGCCGACGGCAACATAGGGATCGGCGGCGACCCGGTCGCCCTGCTGCGCCGGGTGACCGAACTGCTGACGCCAACCGGCCAGGCACTGGTCGAGGTTCAGCCGCCGGGCAGCGACCTGCGCGCCGAGCAGGTCAGGCTCCGCCACGGCGCGCAGGCAAGCGCCTGGTTTCCCTGGGCGTACGTCGGGGTCGACCAGATAGCAGAGATCGCCACGAACGCCGACCTCGCCGCCGCCGAGACGTGGTCGATCGCCGGCCGCTGGTTCGCTGTGCTGCGCCGCGCTTAAGGATTGCTTACAGGCCCGCATCGCCACTGCTCACTGCCGGAATCTGATGGCACCCTCGGCGCATGAGCCCAAAACTGCGGGTAGCGGGGATCGCCGCCTCGCTGGCCGTCCAGGCAGCCCTGATCTTGCTGCTGGCCCGGCCCAGCCTCGACCCCGCACGGATCAGGCCGATCATGCTCATCGCGGGCGCCTGGATCGCATTCGGCTGCGCGGCGTGGCTGGTCCGCAAGGTCGCCGTCCGGCTGGCGGTGGGGCTCATCCTGATCGGGGGAATCGCGGTCCAGGTCGTCGCGCTGTCCGGGCCGCCGCAGAGCAGCAGCGACCTGTACAGGTACATCTGGGACGGGCGGGTGCAGGCGGCCGGCATCGACCCTTATCTCTACGCGCCAGGAGATGCCGGGGTCGCCCGGCTGCGCAACGACTTCCTGTGGTCAGGCACCGGACCGGGCGGGTACGGGGACTGCGTCCCCAACCAGAAGGACTCCGTCGATCCGGCCGACAGCCTGGTGGCGGGGTGCACGCTGCTGAACCGTCCCAAGGTGCCCACCGTGTACCCGCCGGTGGCCGAGGCGTACTTCCTCGCCGTCCAGCTCGCGGCGCCTGCCGACAACTCCACCACGCCGATCCAGGCGGCGGCGGCCGCGTGCGCCGTCCTGGTAACGCTGATCCTGCTGTTGGGGCTGCGCACGCTGGGCAAAGACCTACGGCTGGCCGCGCTGTGGGCATGGTGCCCGACGGTCGCCCTCGAGGCGGGGCAGAACGGGCATGTCGACGTGGTCGCCGTCGCGTTCACCGCGGTCGCGCTCCTGTTGCTGGCCAGAGCGCGAACTGAACGACGGACCGTGCTAGGCGGCATCCTGCTCGGACTGGCGATCGCCACCAAGGTGACACCTGTCCTGGTGGTGCCCGCGGTGCTGCGGCGCGGCTGGTGGCTCATCGGCGCGTCCGCGGGCATGGCGATATCGCTGGTGTACGCGCCGCACGTGATGGCCGTCGGGGAAAAGATCATCGGATTCTTCCCCGGATACCTGAATCAGGCGGGCTACTCCAAGGGGACCGGCTTCGCCATTATCGGGCTCGTCGTGCACGGCAAGCTCGCGACCGCGGTGGCCGTCGTGCTGCTCGGCCTGGTCGCGCTGGCCATCCTGCGGTACTGCGACCCGGATGAACCGTGGCGCGGCGGCGTCCTGATGACCGCCGCGGCGCTCACCGTGTGCACGCCACAGTTCCCGTGGTACGCCATCTTGCTCGTGATGCTCGTCGCACTCGACGGCCGTCCGGAGTGGCTGGTCATCGCCGCGGGCGGCTACCTGACGATCAACCCGAACCTGGGGGTCGCCGGGATAACGCTGCACGACGCGCGCGGGATCGGGTACGGCGGCGGGGCGGCCATCGCCTGCGCCTGCGCGATCGTGCGCTACGTGCTCGCCCGCCGTTCCGGCTCGGGCTCGGCGCAGGAGGAGCCGGCGGCGCAGACAGTGACCGCCGACACGACTCGCGTCCCCGAGATCGTGACGGCCGGTCCCGATGACGCCGGGCCCACCGTGACCGTGACGATCGGCGCGGGCGGCACGCCGACGTTCGAACCCCAGGACGCGGGTTCTTACCGCGTGCTTACCAGGAGCGAGTAACCCGAACGGACGCGCTCTGGACCGCCGTCAATAGGGTTATGAGCTTCCAGGACCCGCCACGACAGCAGCGTCCCGTGCGCTACCCGGCGTTCCCAGAGCACGAGGACGGCCATCAGACCTACCGGCAGCACCCGCCATGGGATGAGGACCCGCGGCAGAGCGCGGTGGACACTGGCGCGCAGCCGTCCATCTGGGGTACCAGCTCTGACCGGGCATTGCGCAACACCGGAGTCCAGCCCATGCTGCGGGACTCAGGCGCGCAACGGTCCCTGTGGGACACCGGCGCACAACGGTCCCTGCAGGACTCGGGCGCGCAACGATCCTTGTGGGACACCGGCGCTCAGCGGTTGGCCAGGACCGGGGAACTGCCGCGCCGCCCCTCCGGTGCGGCGCACGCGGCCCCGCCGAGGAACGTCGCGCGGCGCCCCAGCCGCGGGCTGCTGCCCGGCGGCATCGCCGGGTTCCTGGCGGCCGCCGTGGCCCTCGGGATAGCGAACCTGGTCGCCGCGTTCGTGCGGCCGCAGGCCTCGCCGATCATCGCCGTCGGCGGTGCGTTCATCGACCGCACCCCGTCGGCGCTCAAGAACTTCGCGGTCGAGAAGTTCGGTGAGAACGACAAGAACATGCTCCTGCTCGGCATGTACGTGACGATCGCGCTCCTCGCCATCGCGATCGGCATACTCGCCTGGCGGCGGGCGGCGATCGGGGTGGCGGGGATCGGCCTGTTCGGCCTGTTCGGCGCGTTCGTCGCCATCACCAGGCCGGAAAGCCACGTCACCGACATCATCCCGTCGATCGTCGGCGGGATAGCCGGGATCGCCACCATCCTCTGGCTGGTGCGGTCCGGGATGCCAAACAGTCGTCAGGCCTGGGCGCGGGGGAGGTAGCTCATCATGGACCGACGCAGGTTCCTCGTCGCGGGCGGTGCCGCCGCCGCGGTCGCCGCCACCGCCGGCTTCGGCGGCCAGTACCTCCAGGACAAGCGGTTCTCCGTGAACACGTCCTCGGTGAAGCTCGGCGCGCCTGCCGTCAAGGCGCCGAAGCTGGCCAAAGGCACCACGCTGGACATCCCTGGCCTGTCGCCGTTCTACACGCCGAATAGCCAGTTCTACCGGGTCGACACCGCCCTCGTGGTGCCGCAAATCGCACCGCAGTCGTGGCAGCTGCGCATTCACGGCATGGTCGACAAGCCGATGACGCTGACGTTCGATCAGCTGATGAAGCGCCCGATGATCGACCACGACGTGACCTTGACGTGCGTGTCAGAAGGTGTCGGCGGCAACTTCATCGGCAACGCCCGCTGGCAGGGGGCGCTGCTGGCCGATCTGCTGAGGGAGGCGGGGATCCAGCCGGGCGCCACGCAGATCGTCATGCGCGACGTCAACGGCATGAACCTGGGCGTCGCCACCGACCCGGTGATGGATGGCCGGATGTCGCTGCTCGCGGTCGGGATGAACGGGCAGCCGCTCCCCCAGGAGCACGGATTCCCGGTCCGGGTGGTGGTGCCTGGGCTGTACGGCTACGTGTCCGCCTGCAAGTGGGTGGTGGACATGGAACTCACCACGTTCGGGGCGTTCAACGCCTACTGGGTACAGAAAGGCTGGTCACGCGAGGCGCCGATCAAGACGGAATCGCGCATCGACACGCCGAAGGGCAACGTCACCGCCGGCCGGGTCATGATCGCCGGGGTCGCGTGGGCGCAGCGCCGTGGCATCGAGGCGGTCGAGGTCGGCGTCGACGGGACCTTTCACCAGGCGACGCTGGCCGCCCAGGACACGATCGACACGTGGCGGCAGTGGTACTACCCATGGCAAGCGACCCAGGGCACGCACACGCTGCAGGTGCGGGCGACCGATAAGACCGGATACACCCAGACCCCCGTCAAGCACATCGTCCAGCCGAACGGGGCGACCGGCTGGCACACCGTACAGGTAACCGTCACCTGAGCCGAGCGGCCGTCAGGTTGTCCACCGCCTGACCAGCGGCTGCGTCAACGGGAGGTGAAAGGAGGCCGGCTTGGCGTCCGCCGGCGGACTCTCCGACGCCGCCCCGGTCGCTGGCTCGCCGGGTGCGGCGGGGACGGCGGCGGCGGGAAGGGCGCGCGCCGGGCGCCGGGACGCCGGGGAGCGCAGCGCGATAAGCAGGTCGTCGAGCGCCTCAAAGTTGTGCGCGCTGACCACCGCGTCACAGTACGGCCAGGCGGCGGCCATGCCGCCCACCTCGGGCCGGTAGCGCGAGCTTTGCGTCCGCGGGTTGGCCCACACGATCCGGTACGCGATCCTGTGCAGCCGGGCCATCTGCGCGCCGAGCAGCGCCGGGTTCCCGGTCTCCCACCCGTCGGAGATGATCAGCACTACGGCGCCACGCCCCATGCCGCGCACCCCGTAACGGTCGTTGAACTCGCGCAGCGCAGCGCCTATCCGGGTACCGCCCGCCCAGTCCGGCGCCGCCTCGCTGGCCTTGGCCAGCATGGTCTCCGGGGTCGCCGAGGCCATCGCCGGTGTCAGCCGGGTCAGCCGGGTCGCGAACGTGAACACCTCGGTGCGCGGTCGGCTTGCCTCGCGCAGCGAGCCGACCAGCCCGGCGCCGCCCGATGAGCGGCTGGCCACATACATGAGCTGCAGCAGCGCCCTGGCGTACGGCTCCATGGAGCCGGAGATGTCGCACAGCACGACGAGCCGCCGCGGCCGGGGGCGGACCGCCCGGCGGGCGATGCGGACCGGCTCGCCGCCCGTGCGCCTGGCCTGACGCAGGGTCCGGCGCATGTCCAGCCGGTCGCCATCCTTGCGCGGCCGGTAGCGGCGGGTCCGGCGCGGTGGCACCGCGATCGTGAGCTCGCGCATCAGCGTCGCGAGCTGACGCAGTTCATCCGGGGTGAGCTTGGCGAAGTCGCGGCCGGTCAGCCGTTCTGTGGCCGACGCGACGCGCCGGATCGCCGGCGCGTCCGGCAGGTCGTCTTCGTCCCCGTCGCCTGAGGACGACGAGGAGGCATCCACCTGGCGCAGTGCCGAGGGCAGGTCCCCGGCCGCGCCTGCCGACGGTGAGTCGGCGGCCGAAGGAGCATCCGCGGGCTCGACGGTCATGCCTTGCTGGGGCGCCATCACGGCAGGCTGGCGGCCTGGGACGGTGCCGGTGAACATCTCGGCGAACACCCGCTCGAACGCGTCAATCTGACTCGGATCCGAGACCATGGTCGCGAGTGCGCACGCATGCAGTTCGGACACTTTAGTCGCGTGCATCACGCTGAGAGCGCGCGCTAGCCGCTCGCACCGCTCCGGTCCGGCCGGCAGTCCAACCGATCGCAGCGCTACGCCTAGCCCCGCGGCCAGCACCGCGACGTCGACCGGGGGCAGCGCGCCCGCACCGCCCGAGCCGTTGGGAGCACCGGCGCCGCCTGTCACGCTGGCGCCTTGGAAGCGGACGCGGTCAGTCATGCCCCACGACGGAAGCAAGCCCGGCCGCCAGGACGGTCTGCTCGTCCTCCGGGTACTTGACCACGACGCTCATCGTCTGCCCCGCCGTTTCCGGGGACAACGTGCCCGCTCCGAACACTGTGAGCGCGGATGCCCAGGTGATCGCCTCCGAGATACCCGGCGGCTTGGTCAGGTCGAGCCCGCGCAGCCTGCTGACCGCGGCCGCCACCTCGCCGGCCAGGTGCCGGCTGGCGCCGGGCACCCGCCGCCTGATGATCTGCGCGACGCGCGCCGCGTCCGGGTAGCCGATCCAGTGGTACAGGCAGCGCCGCTTGAGCGCGTCGTGCAGGTCGCGGGTTCTGTTGGAGGTGAGGATCGCGACCGGCGGGATCTTCGCGTGGCGCGTGCCGAGCTCGGGGATCGTGACGGAAGACTCGGCGAGCATCTCAAACAGGAACGCCTCGAACTCGTCGTCGGCCCGGTCCACTTCGTCGATGAGGAGCACCGCGGGCCGCGGGCCCGGGTGGTCGAGCGCGGTAAGCAGCGGCCGGGCGAGCAGGAAGTCCTCGCGGAACAGATCCGTGTCCCTGAGCTGCTCGTGGCTGGCTTCGGCGAGCCGGATGGCGAGCAGCTGCCGCGGGTAGTTCCACTCGTACAGCGCCTCGGCGGCCGCGATGCCCTCGTAACACTGCAGCCGGACGAGCACGGTGTCCAGGGCGGCGGCGAGCGCCTTGGCGGCCTCGGTCTTCCCGACGCCCGGCTCACCTTCCAGCAGGATGGGCTGACCCATCCGCACCGCGAGGAACAGCGCAGCGGAAAGCTGGTCCCCGGCCAGATAGCCGGTCTTGTCCAGGGCGGCCGTCAGTGCCGCGACGTCCGGAAACCGCTCGCCAACCTCGGCTGCAACAACACTGCTCACAAGGTGCGAGTTTATCTCTCAGGCGCAGCTGCGATCGCATCCCGACAATTCGGGCAGCTAGCGGCCGCCGATGTCCTCGCTCCAGACTTCGGGGAAGCGGGTCTGGAATTCCTCCATCACCGCCGCACAGCCGGGGTCGTCGAACAGCACGATCTCGACGCCACGGGCACGCAGGAAGTCAAGGTCGCCGGGGAACGTCCTGGCCTCGCCCACGACGACGCGCGGGATCTGGAACAGCAGGACCGCGCCGGTGCACAGCGGGCACGGCGACAGCGTCGTGTACAGCGTGGTGTCCGCGTACGAAGGACGGCGGCCCGCGTTGCGCAGGCACGCGATCTCGCCGTGCGCCACCGGGTCGCCGCGCTGCACGCGCTCGTTGTGCCCGGCCGCGAGCACCTCGCGGCCCGCCGCCAGGACCGCGCCGACCGGCACCCCGCCTGCCTCAAGGCTGATCCGCGCCTGACGCAGGGCCAGCGCCATCATGTCCCGGTCGAACCGCTCGACGTCTTCCATGTTCGGATACGTTACCGGGGACCGGCGTCCTCCCACTGGGGACGGGTTATCTCCCACACAACGCCCATGCCGGTGCCGCCCAGCGGCTTGTGGTCGAGCGGGCGACGCTCGATCTGCGTGAACCCCAGCTTGCGGGGGACGCCGCCGCTCGGCACGTTCAGCTCGTCGTGGACGATCTGCAGGTAGTCGACGCCGGGCAGCGTGAACGCCTCCGTGACAAGAGCAGCGGCAGCGGCGGTCGCCAGCCCCCTGCGGGTGTACGCCTGGCCGACCCAGTATCCGATCTCCAGGCCGCGAGGGCCGATCCGCGCCATCAGCCCGGTGGACCCGGCGATCTCGCCGTCGACCAGCATGGCGTAGTTGAACATCGCGCCGGACTGCCAGTCACGCTCGCAGCCGGCCAGGAACTCGGCCTGGGTGCTGCGGCTGAAGTCGACCGCCCAGGGCATCCAGGGGCGCAGGTGCTCAAGCGATGAGAGCACCGCCTGGCACGAAGCGTCGAGGTCGGCCGAGTGCCAGCGGCGCAGCAGGACCGGGCCGGCGTCGATGAGCTCAGACGGGCGAGACGGGCGAGACAGCTGAGACGAAGTGGCGTCGGGATGCATTGAACAAGCTTGTCTCGCCAGGCGGGCGCGACACAAGCCGATTACCCCACAAGTAACGACGACAACTTCCGTCGCACCTGACGCGGGATGTTCGCCCGCGGGACCCGCGCCGACGGCCACTCGTAGTGCAACTCCTGCCCCGGCCGCAGCCGGGCCCACCGGGCCGCCTCGACCTGCAGCGCTCGGGCCGCGGTCGCCAGCGCTTCCGGCGACGGTGGCGCGCCGCGAAGCACCGCGAGCTTCGTCCCGGTCAGACGGCGTATCGCCTCAGGCGACGCGTCATCGAGGGCCGCCACGCGCTCCACAAGGTCGGCCAGCAGCTCGGCGCGAAGCAGCCGGTCCCGGTATTTCCGCTTGAGTTCGACCGAACGCTCCGTCGCGTGCGGCGGGCGCCGCCCGCCAAGGTGCCGCATGCTCTTGAAAACGGCACCTGACGCGATGCCGCCCCATAGCCCGTCGGTGACGCCAAGCTCCCGTTCGACGACCAGATGCCTGATGTCGTGTGGCAGCGCCGTTCCGGCACGGCCGCTGAGCATCTGGTAGACCACTCCGTCGTCGCGTTCTACTAGGGCGTAGGCGATCTCATGGTCAGCAAGACGCGGAAACGTGACACGCATAAGCCCACTATGCGTACCGGCCGTGCCCGTGGCCTAACGATTTTCGCTCGCGTGAGCCGCCGACCCGACGCTAGTGTGACGATTCGTGGCTGGACGCGGCACGGCGGCGACGATCGTCCTCGAGCGGGCGAAGATCCCGTTCACCCGGCACGAGTACGCCCACGACCCGCGACGCGAGTCGTACGGTCTTGAGGCATGCGAGGCGCTCGGCGTGCCGCCGGAGCAGGTCTTCAAGACGCTTGTCGCCGCGGTGGACGGCTCGCTCGCCGTGGGCGTCGTTCCTGTGCACCGCCAGCTTGATCTCAAGGCGCTCGCGGCGGCCGCCGGCGGCAAGAAGGCGGTCATGGCGGACGTGGCCGCGGCCGAGCGCGCCACTGGTTTCGTGGCGGGCGGCATCTCACCAGTCGGGCAGCGACGCCGGCTGCCGGTCGTGGTCGACGAATCCGCGCTCGCGCTCGGCACCATGTTCTGCAGCGGCGGCCGCCGCGGGCTCGAGATCGAGATCGCCCCCACCGACCTGATCAGGGCCGCCGGGGCAACGGTAGCGGCGATAGCCGCCCAGTGACGCGCTGTTACCTATCGTTCGCCGCGTTCGCGGCCGTGCTCGCCGTCGTCAGCAGCCAGCCGATCGAGCGCTGCTGGGGCACGTGGGCCGCGATGGGCTACCTGGCCGCGGCGGCGGTCATCTGGTGTTCGCGGCACCGTGAACTACTGCTACCGCACGTGCTAGCCCTCGGCTTCGCTACCATCGCCCCGCTCGCGTGGCAGGCGTGGGCGGGGCTGCCGAGCCGCGTCGGTGAGGGAACGCTCACCGTTATCGCCCAGGCCGGCGCCCGGCTGCTACAGCAGGGCACCCCGTATCAACACGCCGCCGGCCTGTCCCGGGTGCTCGCCTACGACCCGTACGAGCCGCTGATGGCCGTTTTCGGGCTGCCGCACGCCATCGGCGTGCTAGGCGGCTGGGACGCGTGGGCGGGCGACCCCCGGCTGTGGCTGACCCTCACCGGGGCGGCCGGGCTCTACCTGGCGTTCCGGCTGGCCGACCCCTCCCCGAGCGGACATCAGGCCCGGGGCGCGGCGCTTCGGAACACCGCCTTCGCGCTGGCCTCGCCGGTCCTGTCGCTTGAAGTGGCGACCGGCGGCACCGACGTCCCCATCATCGCGCTGCTCTGTATGTCGCTGGCGCTTACCGCCAGGGACACGCCACGCGCGGCGGCCGTCACCACCGGCCTCGCCTGCGCACTCAAGGCGACCGCCTGGCCCGCCGTCGGCGTCCTGGCCGTCACGCTCGCCGTCACGACCACCAAGGCGCGGGCGACGCGGTTCACGGTCCTCGCGGCCCTGACCACGGTCGCGGCGATGGCTGCGGCCGCGCCCGCCGCGCTGGGCGATCCGGGCAGCGCGCTGCGGAACACGGTGCTCTTCCCGCTCGGGCTCACCCCGCATCGCACCCCCGCGGCGAGCCCGCTGCCCGGTCACCTGCTGGCGGCCGCGGGCCCCGCGGGCAGGTGGGCGGCGTTGGCGCTGTCCGGCGTCGCGGCACTCACATTCACCGTGTGGCTGACGGTGCGCCCGCCACGCGACACGCGGGCGGCGGCGGTCCGGCTCGCCGTTGGCCTGGCGGCGATATTCACCCTCGCCCCCGCGACTCGCTGGGGGTACTTCGCATACCCGCTGGCGCTGGCCGGCTGGTGCTATCTGACCGGCCCGCCCCGCGCCTGTCCTTATTCCTCGGAACGAACCGTGGTGACTCCCGCGGAGTCCCCCGTTTCCGCACTGGGCTCCGCGTCAGTCGGTGCTGCCGCCGCACCGGACGCCGCCGCCTGAGCGGTTCCGGGCGCGCCGGCGTCGGCGGTAGCCACCTCGTCGGCCGAGGCCTCGCTGACCGCGCCGCGGGCGCCCGGCGAGCGCAATACGGCGGGGCGCTCAGGACGGCGCTGCGCGAAGACGAACCAGACCAGGCCCGCAATGGTCAGTATCACCGCGATGTACATGTTCAGCCGCAGGCCAAGGAAGTACTCCGAGGAGTCGATCCGCACCGACTCTTCGAAGATACGGAACGCGGAGTAACCCGCCACGTACAGGGCGAACAGCCCCCAGGGCTTGATCTTGGCATGGTGCCCCAGCCAGACGAGGAACGCGGCTAGCGCCAGGTCCCAGATCAGCTCGTAAAGAAACGTCGGCTGGAAGGTGGCGAAGTGCAGGTCCTGCGCCGGAATGCCGCCCGACACCCGGTACTGGTAGGGGATCTCAAGGCCCCAGGGCAGCGTGGTCGGCGAGCCGAAGAGTTCCTTGTTGAAGTAGTTGCCGATGCGCCCGACAGCCTGGGCGACAAGCAGCGCGGGCGCGATGGCGTTCCCAAACGGGCCGGCGGTGATCCCGAGCCGTCGCAGCCGCCATACGCCGACGGCCGCCGCCAGCGCCACGCCGCCCCAGATGCCAAGACCCCCGCTCCAGACCGCGAACACCCCGTACCACACGTGCGGGATGTCATCGGGAGTTGTGATATCGAAGTAAATCCGGCCGCCGATGATGCCGGCGGGCACTACCCAGAGGGCGATGTCGTTCACCAGGTCCGGGTCGCCGCCGAGGGCACGCCAGCGCCGCCTGGTGATCAGGATCGCCAGGGTGATCCCGATGATGTAACCAAGCGCGTAAAAGTGAACATCCAGCGGGCCGATGTGGAAACTGTTGATCGGCGGGCTGGGGATGTACTCGGGCAGGGCGACGTGCACCATGGAGCAGAGACTACCCCGCGGCTGGACACAACGGGACGTTCGTCCTTGGAGCTGAGGCCGGCTGGTGCCTAGCTTGTTATATAAGACCTCAAGCCCGGGAGACGACCGTGCAAACCCCAGCTAAAGAAGACGCCGCCAAGCAGCCGATCGCGGTGTTCCTGCTCGACGACCACGAGATCGTCAGGCGCGGCGTGCGCGACATGCTCGAAGCCGAAGGCGATATCAAGGTCGTGGGCGAGGCCGGGACGGCGTCTTCCGCGCTGGCCAGGATCCCCGCGGTCCGCCCGGACGTGGCGGTGCTCGACGTTCGATTGCCGGACGGCGACGGGGTGACCGTCTGCCGGGAGATCCGGTCCCAGATGCCCGAGGTGGCATGCCTGATGCTCACCTCGTTCGCCGACGATGACGCGCTGATGGACGCGGTCATGGCCGGCGCCGCCGGGTACGTGCTCAAGCAGATCCGCGGCACCGACCTGGTGGGGGCGGTGCGCACGGTGGCCACCGGGCAGTCCATGCTGGACCCGCGGGCGGCCAGCCAGTTGATGGCCAGGCTGCGGAACCAGTCGGCGAAGCAGGACCCGCTAGCCGGGCTCACCCCGCAGGAGCGGCGGATCCTCGAACTGATTGGCGAGGGTCTCACCAACCGGCAGATCGGCGAGAGGATGTTCCTGGCGGAGAAGACGGTCAAGAACTACATCTCAGCGCTGTTCGCCAAGCTCGGCATGGAGCGTCGCACGCAGGCGGCCGCCTACGCCGCCCGGATGTTCGGCGAGCACGAAGAGGGTCTCGCCCGCCACGGCGGCAACCCGTACGCGCGCTAACGCAGCGGATACCGGCCAGCAGGCGACGGGCGCGGCCCCTCACCTGCGGGGCGCTCGGGTTCCGGCGGGACCGGAACCTTCCACTCCAGCTCGGTGCCGCCGCCTTCGGCCGGTGACAGCCTGAGCTCACCGCCGAGCTTGCCGGCCCGGTCCGCCATGTTGGCGAGGCCGCTGCGCCGCCCGCCAGCAGGGATCCCCGATCCGTTGTCCCTGACCAGGACGGTCAGCATCCCGTCCGGGTCGGTGTCCACGGTCACATCCACCCGCGTCGCACCGGAGTGGCGCGCCGCGTTGGACAGCGCCTCACGCAGAACCGCGAACAAGTGTTCAGAGAGTTCGGCGGTGGCTCGCGAGTCCAGCCCGCTGCCCAGCCGCAGCGCCGGAGCGAAGCCGAGCATCTCGGTCATCTCGTCGGTCAGCGCCACGATGTCGGCGCGCAGCCGGGGCTCGTCGGGCCGGCCGCGCGCCTGGAGCGCGAAGATCGTGGCCCGGATGTCCTTGATGGTGTCGTCCATCGCGTCCACCGCGCTCCTGATCCGGTCGGACACTTCGCGCCTGGTGGCCATCGGCATGGTGCCCTCCAGCGACATGCCCGTGGCGTACAGCCGCTGGATCACGAGGTCGTGCAGGTCCCGCGCGATGCGATCGCGGTCTTCGAACACGGAAAGCTGCTCGGCGTCGGCACGGCGCGCGGCTAGCTCGAGGGCGACCGCAGCCTGGGCGGCGAACCCCGCCACGACGCTCACAGCGGCCGACGGCAGCGGCGGCCCGCCGTGCCGGCGGCCGACGGTGAGCACGCCGCGGACGTTGCCGCGAGCGCCGAGCGGGAACAGCACGGCCGGGCCGATGTGCCCCATCGGGAGCCGGGTGGGCTCGGCGGTTCGGTCATCCGCGGCGAAGTCCTCCACGGTGAGCGGCTCGCCCGACTCGAGCACCCGCCCGGACAGCGACATCTCCGCGGGCACCACGAGACCGCGCGCGTCCGCGGCGCCGTCGCCTTCCGCGTACTCGAGCGTCAGCCGGCGGTGGTCCTCGTCCGGCAGCGCGAGCGTCACCAGATCCGCGCCGGAAAGCTCGAGCACCCGGCTGGTCAGGCTGCGCAGCACGGCCCGCGGGCTGTCTCCCGACAGCAGCCGCATGGTCAGCTCGCTGCTCGCCCGCAGCCAGCTTTGCTGCCACTTTGCCTCCTCGTACAGCCGCGCGTTTTCCACCGCGACGCCCGCCGCGGCGCCAAGCGCGGTGACCACCGCCTCGTCGTCCTCGGTGAACTCGCCGCCGCCGCGCTTCTCCGTCAGGTACAGGTTGCCGAACACACGGTCCCTGACCCGGACCGGAACGCCGAGGAACGTCCGCATCGACGGGTGCCCATCGGGAAACCCCGACGATTCCGGGTGCCCCGCTATGTCAGGCAGGCGAAGCGATTGCGGGTCCTCGATCAGCAGCCCGAGCAAGCCGCGGCCTTCCGGCCAGTGGTGGATCCGGCTGATCTCATCGGCGTCCAGGCCTACCGGGATGAACTCGGTCAGCCGCTGGTCCTCGCCGATGACGCCGAGAGCCCCGTACCTGGCGTCCGCCAGTTCCACCGCCGCCTCGACGATCCGCCGCAGCATCGCCTCAAGCTCCAGGCCCGAGCCGATCGCCACCACCGCCTCGAGCAGCCCGTGCATCCGGTCCCTGGTAGCAAGCACGGCCTCGAGCCTCGACTGCAGCTCGGACAGCAGGTCGTCAAGCCGCAGTTGCGGCAGCAGGCCACCCCCTGAATCCATGACCTCAGGGTAATGGGACGTTAATCACGGTCAAAAGTCCCTGCTTCCGCCGCCAGATCTTTCCTACCCTTGCTACTCGGCAGAACGCATCGTGGGCATGGGGGGACGGGCGATGACTGAGGATGCTCTGAAGCGACGGCGCGGGTCGGGCTGCTGCCGCAGGGTGCTGCGCGGGCTGTGGCCGGACCGCAACCCGCTGCGACGCACCACGGACCGGGTGGAGACATGCCTGCTGGCGGGGTTGTTCGTGGCGGCCGCCGCCGGAGCGCCCTTCGCCGCTCAAGCGGCGAGCCATGCCGAGTACGCTAGCGCGCTGCACGCCGAGCAGGCGCAGGTCGCCTCGACGTACCAGGTGCGCGCCGTGCTCACCCAGCCGGCGGACGGCGCGATCAACGGCTACACGGTGTCCGCCCTGACGCCCGTGCAGGCCACGTGGACCTCCGTCACCGGAACAAGGCAGAGCGGCCAGGTGCTGGCGCCCGATGGCAGCCCCAGGGGCAGCACGGTCACTATCTGGACGGACGCCGCCGGCGACCTGACCAGTCCGCCGATGCAGCCTTCCCAGGTCAGCGATCAGAGCGCGTTCGCCGCGGTCGTCGCCGTCGTCGCGGTCGTCGTCGCCTGCCTGTGCGGGGCGGTCATCGCTCGCTACGCGGCGAACAAGTACCGGATGGCCGCCTGGGACGCCGGCTGGGTCGTCAGTTCGCGGGCTTGGAACCGTCAGCGCTGGTGATGTCCGCTTCCGCGTGCGGCGAGACCATCATCGGCGGTGCCCCCGGGGTGGCCGAACGATTCGGGCGGCCTGCCAGCCGGTAGACATCCGTGCCGTCGACCGTCTCCTTTTGCAGCAGCAGGTCGACCAGCGCGTCGAGTTCGGGCCGGTGCGCCTTGAGCAGCTCGACGGAGCGTTCTTCGGCCTGACGGAGCAGTTTGGCCACCTCGCCGTCGATCGCGGCCTGGGTCGCTTCCGCGTACGGCCGACTGGACATGCCGGGTCCGCCACCGCCGAGGAAAACCGAGCCGCCCTCGGGGTAGCCGATCGGGCCGAGCACGGGCGACAAGCCGAACTCTCTGACCATCTTGGTCGCCAGATCGGTGGCGCCGGCCAGGTCGTTGCCCGCGCCCGTCGACCCCTGGCCGAGGACGACAAGCTCGGCGGCCCGGCCGCCGAGCCGTACCGCGAGCGAATCCAGCAGGTAGTCCTGGGTGTACATGTGCCGCTCCACCAGCGGCAGCTGCTCGGTGACGCCGAGCGTCTGCCCGGCGGGCAGGATCGTCACCTTCGCCACCGGGTCGGTGTGCTCGGACAGCGCGGCGACCAGAGCGTGCCCGGACTCATGCACCGCCACCGAGTGCTTTTCCTCCGGCAACAGCACGTTGGAGCCTTCCCGGCGGCCGAGGATGATCCGGTCCCTGGCGGCGTCAAAGTCGGCGGCGCTCACCACGTCCCTGTTGTCACGGACGGCGAAGATGGCCGCCTCGTTGGTCAAGTTGGCCAGGTCGGCGCCAGAAAAGCCGGGCGTGCCCCTGGCCACCGCGTCCAGGTCGACGTCGTTGGCCAGCTTCTTGCCGCGCACGTGCACGGCCAGGATCGCGGCCCGCTCGCTGACGTTGGGCAGCGGGATGGTGACCTGCCGGTCGAACCGGCCCGGGCGCAGCAGCGCCGGGTCCAGCACCTCGGGCCGGTTGGTCGCGCCCAGCACCACGATGCCCATCGTCGGCTCGAAGCCGTCCATCTCGGCGAGCAGCTGGTTGAGCGTCTGCTCGCGCTCGTCGTTGGCGACCACCGCGCCCTGCCCGGCCCGGCGCTGCCCGATGGCGTCGATCTCGTCGATGAAGATGATCGCGGGGGCGCGCTTGCGCGCCTCGTTGAACAGGTCCCGGACCCGGGCCGCGCCCACGCCGACGAACATCTCTACGAAGCTGGACCCTGTCACGGAGAAGAACGGCACGTCCGCCTCGCCCGCCACGGCCCTGGCCAGCAGCGTCTTGCCGGTTCCTGGCGGGCCGACCATCAGCACGCCGTGCGGCACCACGGCCCCGGCCCGGGCGTACCGGTCCGGTTTGCGCAGAAAGTCGACGACCTCGCTGATTTCCGCCTTGGCCCCGTCGTACCCGGCCACGTCAGCGAACGTGGTATTCGGCCGCTCCTCGTCGAAGACCTTGGCCCGCGACCGGCCCGCGCCCAGCACCCCTTGCAACTGGCCCCCCGCGCCACGGGACAGCCGCAGAAAGAACCAGCCGAACAGCAGGATCGGCGCCAGGATGAGGATCCAGCTGAGCAATTCGCTGCCGAAGCTCGGCGATGACGTGGACGAGGTGATCTGTACCTTGCCCGTCTGGAGCTCGTTGAGCAGTTCCTGGCCCGCCTGCGGCGGGATGACCACGGTGTAATCCGTGTTGTTGGTCAGCGTCCCGGTGCTTGTGCCGCCAGGCTGCGCGATCGTCACTGTCTTGATCTTGTTCGCGGACACGTCAGACAGGAACTGTGAGTAGCTCAGGCTGGTCGGGTTGGATTGGTGCACCGCCGGCAGGTAAATCCAGAGGAACAGCGCGACGATGATGCCTACCGGCAACAGCCAGTGCCGCCAGGCTGGCGGGGGTGGCGGCGCCTTGCTAGGCCCCGGCTTGTCCCCAGGAGGCGGCGGCGTGGCTTGCTTACTCATCGCGATGCCCTTTCCGCGCCGGACCCTCCCCGATACGCGCCTTACCGAATGTCTGAGCCAGCCTATGCCCGCGGCCTAGGCTGTTAACTAGTCAACACCCTGTTACGAGCGTCTCATCCCGCGAGGACCACGCCCTGCTCGGCGTTGTTCTCCAGCATTGTCGCCGCACCGCGCAGCACGCAGCGGAGCGGGTCCTCCGCGACGACCACACCAATCTCGGCCATCGCCTCGATCCTGCTGGCTATTCCGGGGAGCAGAGCCCCGCCGCCGGCCAGCCGGACCTTGCCCCGCACCACGTCCTCGGCGATGCCCGAGGGGATGTCCGACAAAACTTCCTGCACCGTGTTCGCGATCACGGCGACCGTGGGCTCAAGCGCGACCGCCACGAGGTCGGCGGGCACCTGCTCGACGCGCGGCGTCCGCCGGGCCGCGTCGATGCCGACCACCTCGGTCGCGCCGACCGCGCCGCCGGTCAGGCCGAGCGTCGTCTTGAGCTGCCGTGCCGCCCGCTGGCTGAGGATAAGGCCGAGCTTGCTCCGCACGACGTTGACGATCGCCTCGTCCATCGTGTTGCCCGCCATCCGCAGTGACTGCGCCCGCACGACACGCCACCCGGCGACCGCGGCGACCTCGGTGGTGCCACCTCCGATGTCGACCACGAACCCGCCCGCCCCGGCGTTCAGGTCGAAGCCAGCCCCGGCGGCGGCCGCGACCGGCTCGTCGATCAACTGGACCGAATACCTGGGCCGCCCCGCGCTCAGCGCGGCGAGAACCGAGCGGCGCTCCACCCAGGTGGCACCGGTCGGCACGCACACAAGCGCCCGGGGCTTAAGCAGGCCGCGGTGCGGACGGGCCCGTCGCAGGAATCCGTGCAGCATCGCCGCGGTCGCGTCCAGATCGGCGATCACGCCATCGCGCAACGGATAGATGACCCGGATGTCCTGCGGCTCTTTCTCGGCGAGGACATCGGCGGCGGTGCCGATGGCCGCGATCGTGCCGCTAACCGAGTCAACGGCGATCGCGGATGGTTCCTCGAGCACAAGCCCGCGGCCCGCAACCCAGACAAGCGTATTGACAGTGCCGAGATCGATTGCCACGCTGCCCCGGAAGCGCATCCCTGCTCACCTCTGTCCCGTCCCGTCAGGCATGCACTACTTGTGCGGGTACAAGAGTATTCTCACCGCACCCGTCGACCGCTACCCAGGACAGGGTTCGATAAGCGTCAGCCCCGGCGGATGCGCCTGCCGGATATCGCCGTGGGCTTGATCCGGAGGTACTGGTCCCGCTCACCGCCGGCCCACGGCTCGATGCCCGCCAGCGCCACGACGGCGCGCTCCTGCTCATCGTCGACGTGGTGCGCGGCCCCCTGGATCATGACAGACCAGCCGGTCCTGGCTACCGGGTCGAGTTCGTCGATCTCGAAGGCGACCTTGTATTCGGCGTGGGCTATCCCGGTGCGCAGGTCCTCGCCAAGCGGGCTGCCGACCGCGGTGCGGAAGACGACCGACCCGTCGACGATCTTGTAGTTCACCGGGGTTATGACGGGGCCATACCGCCCGGAGAAGCCGATTCGTCCGATTTCTGCCTGCTCGATGAGGTGCAGCGACTCGGCCTCGGTGAGCTCTTCCAGAGTCGGTTCCATACCGGTTGTTGTACCACGCTGGCTCGCTGTGTCCGCTCCCGCCATCCGGCACCCGCCGGGGTGACCAAGGTCCTTAAGACGGGTGACTCCCATCCCTGCAGGCGGGACCCTTTCTGGTCGGATGGTTGACCGGTCAACGTTCTTGCTGTCCTGGTCAGGAGACCGAGCATGAATACTCTGCCGCTAACGGCCCACGGACCCCTAGCTATTGATCTCAATTCGCCAGGCTCGTACGTGAACTGGTCGATCTTCACGGTGTCGGTTGCCAACCTGGTGCTGATCGCCGTCATGGTGGTCATCTTCGGGGCCGCGCTCCTGTTGCCGTTCCCGGGTCGGCGCAAAGGCAGCGGCCACGCGTCGGCAGCGGCGGACGGCACCGCTGCCGCCGAGGCTGTGGACGCCCCGCCGGACCCGAACCTCGGGGACGACGCGGACAGCCGGATGTGGACATCACGGATGCGGCGCGGCGTTCTCCGGGTGCTGCCGCCGATCAAACTGCTGCCCGACCGCCAGCCCGCCTACGTCGCCTCCTGGGTGTACGTGTTCGGCGTGGCGTCGCTCGCCGCGCTCGGGGTGGCGATAGTCAGCGGGTTCGCCATCGCTCTCGGCGGCCCGGACTGGTGGCACTACAACCCGGTCGGCCACTTCTTCAACAGCCTGCACTTTTGGAGCGTCGAGCTGTTCATGGCTCTCATCGTCATCCACTTGTGGGGCAAGTTCTGGATGGCCGCCTGGCGCGGACGCCGCACCGTGACCTGGATCACAGGCGTGGTCGCGTTCCTGGCCTCGGTCGTCGAGTGCTTCACGGGGTACTTGTCACAGCAGAACTTCGACTCGCAGTGGATCGCGACCAACGGGAAGGACGCCTTCAACGCGGTGGGCGTCGGCGCGTTCTTCAACCTCATGAACCTCGGCCAGATGCTGCTGTGGCATGTGGTCCTGATTCCGATCATCCTCATCGCGCTTGTCGGGGCGCATGTCCTGCTGGTGCGGGTTCGCGGGGTGAGTCACCCGCTGGAGGCCGCGATGCCGCGCCTACAGCTAAAGAACCCGCGCACCTGGCTGGGCACCGCCGTCGAGCGGCGCGCGGCGCGCGCTGCGGACAGGGCACCATGGCGCGGTCCGACCAGGCGATACGACATCATCAAGGAAGGCACGATCGCGAGTGTGGTGATCCTCGCGCTCACCTTCGGCCTGGCCGGTCTGCTCTCCTCGCCCGACGTGCCGCCGGTCACGATCCAGAGCTGGGCGCAGGTGGCACCGGCGGACTTCCTTGGCACCGCCGCGATCGAACTGAACGGCACCAGCCTGACGGCGACCTACGGCCCGCCATACAACACCAACGGCACGCCGCAGAGCGAACTCTTCGCCCCGGCGAACTGGTTCGGCGTGACGCAGCCGATCGACCCGGCGCAGACTTTCGTCATCGCGCCGCTATCGAAGATCGCGCCCACGGATCCGCCGCTCGCGGCCGCGCTGGCCAGATATGACGCCGCCGCGCCCGCACAGCAGCTGAAGTGGGCGAACAGCTACGCGAGCGCGGTCACCACGGTGAAGTTCGCCGACAGCAGCCCGGTCGTGCCGCCCGCTGCCGACGGGCCCGTTCCTGTCATGATGTCCAACCTGCTGACGATGGCGCGCAGCGGCGGGATCGACAGCGCACTGATAGCCGAGCAACCGTTCTACGGGACTAACTACACAAATCCCCTGATGTTCATCAATGACGGCCAGTACTACCCAGGGCTCGCGGCGCAGATGAACCTCACCGGCGACCAGTGGGGCGTCATGAACGAGACCGGCAGCTATCCCGGTCAGCCCTGGCTATGGCTCTACCAGCTCTGGTACCACGTGCCCGGCTGGCGGAACTCCGCCAACGCGGACCTGATCGCCATCTACATGACAGGCCTGGCGACCCTCCTGCTCATACTCGTCCCCTTCATCCCGGGCCTGCGCGACATCCCGCGCCTGATACCGGTGCATCGCCTGATCTGGAGGTCACCCTCGGGCGGACAGCCGTCGGAGCCGGACACCACGCCGCCACAGCCGACGCCACAAGAGCCCAGCGTGGCCAGCTAAATCGGGTGACACCCGTCTCAGCTCGCGTGCCCCCAACCAGGGCGGCGTAACTGACGGAGCGCGTCAGACGCTTCACGCAGGAGAGTCAGGGAAGAAAAACGCGAACCTTCTGGCTAGTTCACACGTTTTACTCAGTGATCGTCCGGTGGTTCGTTAAGCTTCAGAGCCTTCAATGAAAGCTGCACGACCCACCAGGGCGTTGCGAATTGCAGCGAAATGAGACGAGGTTGGTATCAGGAGCCGCGAGCGTTCACTACGATGCGGGGAGGGGACAACAATGTTTCGCGTGAGCCGCGTCGGGGGTGACCGGACTGCGCCTGACGGGGGGAGTTACGGGGCCATGGGTACCGTGTGCGACTTCGCACAGACGATGCAATTGGAACTGGCGTGCCAGGTGAGCGCCGACGGAAGCGCGACCGTGCAGGTGCGCGGCGAGCTTGACATCGCCACCGCCGACCAGGCCTATGCATACCTGCGCGACGTGATGGACCACCAAGACGGTTCGGTCATCATGAACCTTGCCGACCTGACCTTCTGCGACGCGGCGGGCCTCGGGGTGCTCGCGCGGATGGCGCGGCACGCCAGGCGTACCGGCCGTTCGGTCAAGCTGACGGCGGCCCGGCCGGCCCTGCTGCGCATCATGCGCATCACCGGCATGGACGAAGCTTTCCCCGAGATCCGCAACCCCACGCTGAGCCTCATCTCCTGGCCGCGCCAGGCGACTGCTAGCCCAGCGTAACTGCCGCGATCATCCTTGCCATCTGCCTCACCTCCCACGCGGACCCCATGGTGGCCGGCGCACGTGCGCGTTAGATTGGGGTTTGCGCCCAGTTAACAGTGGCAACGCCGCCAGGCGAAGGGATGCGGAAGGCAAACTCATGGCTGACGATCTCCAAGACTCGAACGACGAGATGACCGAATCCTCCGAGGCACTCATCGCGGTGCACTGGCGCGAGGAGGACTATTACGAGCCCCCCGCCGCGCTCACCGCGCAGGCTAACGCCTCCGATCCCGCCATCCGTGAGCAATTCACCGAGGACAAGTTCCCGGACTGCTTCACTGCCTATGCCGACTTGTTGACCTGGTACAAGCGCTGGGACACCGTCCTCGACACGTCCACTGCGCCGTTCTGGAAGTGGTTCGAGGGCGGCGAGCTGAACGCCTGCTACAACTGCGTCGACCGCCACATGGAAACTCAGCCGAACAAGGCAGCGATGATCTGGGTGCCCGAGCCGGAAGACGAGGCCGACGCAGCGATCACATACCGTGAGCTGTACGCGCGGGTGAACGAGTTTGCCGCTGTGCTGCGTGATTTCGCCGGCCTCAAGGCAGGCGACCGCGTCACGCTGCACATGCCGATGGTCCCCGAGCTTCCGGTCACGATGCTGGCCTGCGCGCGGCTGGGCGTCATCCACTCCCAGGTGTTCGCCGGCTTCAGCGGCACCGCCGCCGGGCACCGGATCGCCGACTCGGGCAGCAACGTGCTCATCACCATGGACGGGTACTACCGCAGCGGCGACCTGCTCGACCACAAGGTCAAGGCCGACGAGGCGGTCGTGGCCGCGGCCAAGGAGGGCCAGCAGGTCGACAAGGTGCTGGTGTGGCGCCGCTACCCGGGCACGTACTCGGCCCAGACCCCGATGGTCGATGGCCGTGACTTCTTCGTCGACGACGTGCTCAAGGACTACAAGGACAAGATCGTCGAGCCGGTCTCGATGCCGGCCGAGGCACCGCTGTTCCTGATGTACACCAGCGGCACCACCGGCCGCCCCAAGGGCTGCCAGCACTCCACCGGCGGGTACCTGTCCTACGTCGCCGGGACGTCCAAGTACTACCAGGACATCCACCCGAACGACACGTACTGGTGCATGGCGGACATCGGCTGGATCACCGGCCACTCCTACATCGTCTACGGTCCGCTGGCGCTTGGCACCACGACCGTCCTGTACGAGGGCACGCCGAACTACCCGGACGCCGGCCGTCCGTGGCGGATCGCGCGCCGGCTCGGGGTGAACATCTTCCACACCTCGCCAACGGCGATCCGGATGCTGCGCAAGGTCGGCCCGGACGAGCCTGCCAAGTACGACTACCACTTCAAGACGATGACCACGGTCGGCGAGCCGATCGAGCCCGAGGTGTGGCGCTGGTACTACCAGACCGTCGGCAAGGGCGAGGCGGCCATCACCGACACCTGGTGGCAGACCGAGACTGGCGGGTTCCTCGGCTCGACGCTGCCCGGCATCGACAAGATGAAGCCAGGCAGTTGCGGCCCCGCCGCGCTCGGCATCCTCCCGGTCATCCTCGACGAGGACGCCAACGAGGTACCCAGGGGCAGCGGCAAGGCAGGCAACATCTGCATCCGCAACCCGTGGCCAGGCGTCTTCGAGACGATCTGGGGCCAGCCGGAGCGCTTCGTGTCCACCTACTACGCGAAGTACAACAAGGACCCGGAGAGCAAGGACTGGCACGACTGGCCGTACTTCGCCGGGGACGGCGCGCTCGAGGCGGCCGACGGCTACTTCCGGATCCTTGGCCGCGTTGACGACGTGATCAACGTCGCCGGGCACCGGCTGGGCACCAAGGAACTGGAGTCGGCGGCGCTGACCGTGGCCGAGGTCGCCGAGGCGGCGGCGGTCCCGGTTATCGACGACATCCGCGGCCGCGCGGTCGAGATGTACATCTCGCTCAAGCCGGGGGTCGAAGCCTCGCCCGCGGTGGCGGACAAGGTCAGGATCGCGATCGAGACCGACATCGGGAAGATCGCCCGTCCGAAGAACATCTGGATCGTGCCCGACATGCCCAAGACCCGGTCCGGCAAGATCATGCGCCGCGTGATCGCGGCGACCTCGAACTTCACCGACACCGGCGACATCACTACCCTCGCCAACCCGGAGGTCGTGGAGAAGATCAGGCAGCTGGTACAGAGCACCAAGGTCGCCAAGGGCGAGGTGCCGCGTGAGCTCAGCCAGGCCGAACTCGCGGATATCAAGGCGTTCGGGGCCGCCGAATAGCCCAAACGCGACAACGGCGGGCCGTCCGTGAGGACAGCCCGCCGTTGTCGCGTTCCAGGCGTGGCCGAGTAGGGACCTTTGTCCCTAGTGGGGGGATTGCGGGGGGTGGCCCGCGCACCGCGCAATCGGAATCCGCGAGAAGCGGAGTACAGGCCCCTCCCGTCTTCGAATGTCACGCTCCCCCCGGCCGGACGATTTGAGACTCAGCTCACACGATCTGCGTCACTCTCGCATCAGCGGGCTGGCACGAGACGTCTGGCACCGGATCAAAGGACCTTCGGCCGCTGCTGACTGGATACCGGCGGGCGAGGCTCGACAGCGTGGGGCGGCAGCCCCACAGACTGCCGAGTAAGCCGAGGAGGTGAAGCGGCGTTTCCAGGCCTGGCCATAGACCAGCCCCCAGGCGCCGCGAGCCCGATGACCGTGAGCGACATATCCGCGGGACAGCCGCAGGTACCCACCCGTCAGGGGTGGCCGTCGCCGCCCGATCCTGGTGACCTGAGCAGGCGGATAGCGCGGCGCCGCACGGAACTGCGGCTGAGCAGAGCGCAGGTAGCGGCCCGCGCCAAGATCAGCCTGCGGTACCTGGAATACCTGGAGAACTTCCCGTCGGTGCCGGACCCCCTAACGCTGCGCCAGCTCGCTTGCGAACGGCGGCGGGCACCGTGATCGGGGCGCACGGCGACGACACAGTCGCGTTCGAGGTCGACCACATCGACGAGGCGCTTGGCCAGGGCTGGAGCGTGCTCGTGCGGGGGCAAGCGCACCGGGTCCTTCAGGCGGGCGAGCTGCGTCATGTCGGGGAAACCGCCGCCGTCGTGCCCTGGGCGGACGGCCCTCGCGAGACCTATGTGCGCATCGTCCCGAGCCAGATCAGCGGCCGTCGGATCGAGGCCGCCTGATGTTCCAGGTACGCGGACGTGCTGAGCGCTCAAGGTCGTCCTGAGCCGCTGACCAGTGGAAAGGAAGCGGTAGCAATGAAATTCACCGTCAAGGACGTCATGTCCACACACGTGATCGCGGCAAGGAAAGACGCGTCGTTCAAGGAGATGGCGGAAAAGCTCCGCGAGCACCGGGTCAGCGCCTTCCCCGTCGTGGACAAGGACGGCATGGTGATCGGCGTCGTCTCCGAGGCCGACTTGCTGACGAAGGAGGCCCTAGACGGCGGACTAGCGGGCATGCCCGGAATGATCTCCGGCATCGTCCAAAGCAAGGAAGAAGAAAGGGCGGCTGGCCTCACTGCGGGCGACCTGATGACACACCCCGCCGTGACCGTCCAGCCTGACGACTCTGTGGAGCACGCCGCCCGGCTTATGTATGTCCGGCGGGTCAAGCGGCTCCCAGTGACCGACACGGCCGGCCATCTCGTCGGGATCATCAGCCGGGCGGACGTGCTGGGCGTCTACAGCCGCCCAGACGAGGAGATCCGGAAAGAGATCTGCGACGAGGTGATCCCGAACGGGTTCCTCGCCGACCCAGCCAGGGTCACGGTGACCGTCCAGGACGGCATCGTGACCCTGGAGGGCGAGCCGGACACCGCCCCGCACGCCCGCGACATCGTCGATCGGGCCCGGCACGTCCAAGGCGTGGTAGCGGTCCGGGACCGGCTCACGTACCGACCCGCGGACTAACCCGCTAGTCCCGGTCCCTCCGGAAGGAAGGAACGACGAGGCCAGGCCATGGCGGATCAGTCGTATGGCAGTTCCGCTGCGTCGCCGCTGGGGATGGACTTCGCGGTTAGCCGTGTCCTGGTGTGTTGCAGCCGCCTGGCGACAACCCGGATGAGCCGCTCGTGGAGCTGGTATCCGAAGACAGGGTCGGCCGCGCACCGCGCACGAATCGCGGTCGCGTCGAACTCGAATGCCTCCACCGGTCCGGTAGAAACCGCGCCGAACGCCCACCGGTATGGGGGGAACAGCCAAGAGCAGCCGAGTAGCTCCCCCATGACTACGTCATCGATGATGACCCGCCCCTCCCCCGGCACGTTCATGTCCAGGGCGACATGACCGGACTGGATCAGCCAGAACTTGCGGGCGAACCCGCCTTCCTCGAAGATCTGGTGCCCCGCCGGGAACGTTACGTCCGCGCACACCTCCGCGAGGGCGTCCAGATGGCTGGGCGGCATGCCGCGCAGGAATGGGTGAGCGCCCAGCGCTGACACAGTGACTTCGATCATGGGACCTCACCGCCCAAAGAGCTGGTTCCCCTACTAACCGAGCGTGCCCGGCGGCGTGGCAGTCATTCAGGGCCGGCCGACCTGATCGATGGTGACGAAGGTCCCCCAAGCTCAGGGCGCGGTTAGCTCGCCGGGCGGGCGGCGGGGGGTGCTGGCGGCGCTGACGGCCGGGCCGAACTGCAGCAGCATCTGGGGCTGGCCTGGCAGGTCCAGCCGGTCGCGGATCAGGGCGCGGGTGACCGGGTCTTCGAGCGGCTGAGTATGCAGGCTGGCGAACACCCACTTGCTGGCGGCGTGCAGCAGCAGCCGCTGCAGCGCCTGCCCGGCACGCAGCCAATCGGTGCGGCGGTCACCTGAGGTCAGGAGGATCGCCGTCGCGGCTGGCGGCGTCCCTTTCTGTCGCCCCGCCCCGGCTTCATCCGCGTCCGCGTCCGCGGGCAGCCGGGCAAGACCGCGGTCCAAGTCGAAGTCTCTCTGCCGCAGCTGTCCGTGCGGGACTCGAGCCTGGGGTCCGGCAGTCAGCGCAGTGGCCGGGACACCGTCCCTGGCCGTGCTCGAGTCCTCTCGTGTCCACTTCCGGATTTCCGCCTGAGCCACCGGATCGAGGTCGCCCCGGCGGGCCGCGGTGACGACGATCGCGGCAAGCCGCTCGTAGGCGAGGCCCTCGTTGACGACCGCCAGCGTGGCTCCCTCGGTGAGCGCGTCGTTTTGCAGGCCAGGCAGGAGCCCGGCCGGCCACGCGCCGCCAGCGAACGCACCACGGTGCGTATGCCGATGCGGCACGGCCGCGAGCATCTGGCGTTCAAGCGCGCTCATCGGTGCCGTCGCGCCGACGGACACGCGCGCCAGAAGCCGCGGCTGCGACAGGTCGGGCAGCCGCTCGACCACCGGCTGGTAGCCGAGCGACCGCACCGCCAGCCGCAGTCCGAACAGTGCAGCGCCGCAGCTGATCAGCATCTCCCTGCCGATCGGGTCGGTGTGCAGCTTGCGCCCGGGATCACACCACAGCTCGACCGCCCGCCGGCCGACCCGGAACCGCCACGGCTGGGTGTTATGCACGGACGGCGCGCGGGCGGCGGTGGCGATCAGGTACTGGGCGTGTTCGGCGAGAACGTGCGCCTTCTCGGCCACGGTCCCGGCAACGGTGTCTGCAGGCTGGCTCATTCCGCGATGGTCGTCCAGTTCGCGGCCGATGCTCAGGGGCGTTGGCCGGCTGACGGGGTGCCGAAGGTCCCGCCGGGCAGCGCAACTGCCCGCCCGGCGCCGCACCCGCGATTCCTTTCCCGGGCATCGGCGGTCTGCATTGCCGAGGCCTTTGAGGCGCTGGTTATCCGGGCGAGGAAGGAACACCGCGATGCCGAGTAAGCAGTCCGAGGCGGTCAGGAGGCGCTGGGAGGCAGCCGGGCGCGCTCCGGAGGCCGACGACGCGATCCGCAGGATGGCTGACTGGGTACGGCCGAAGCTGAGCTTGTGAGGGGCACGGTGATGACGGACCGGTCAGAGGAATTCGCGCAGCGCGCCGAGCCGTTCCGGCGCGAGTTGCTGGCCCACTGCTACCGCATGCTCGGTTCGGCGGACGAAGCAGAGGACCTCGTGCAGGAAACGTACCTGCGGGCATGGCGCTCGTACGGCGCCTTCGAGGGCCGCTCATCGCTGCGCACCTGGCTCTACCGCATCGCCACCAACGCGTGCCTGACCGCGCTCGAACAGCGCGGCCGGCGGGCGCTGCCCTCTGGCCTGGGCGGCCCCGCCGAGGATCCGGACGCGCCGCCGGGCGCGGCCGAGCCCGGGGTGGCATGGCTGGGGCCGGTCCCGGACGCCCTGGTTACCCCCGAGGCGCGAGACCCCGCCGCGATCCTCGCGGCGCGCGACAGCGTGCGGCTCGCGCTCATCGCCAGCCTGCAGTACCTGCCCGCCCGGCAGCGAGCCGTACTCTTGCTCCGGGAGGTGCTCGGCTTCCCTGCCGGCGAGGTAGCGACCATGCTCGACACCTCGACCGCGGCGGTCAAGAGCACGCTGCAACGAGCCCGCACCCGACTGGACGAGGTCGCTCCGGCGCCCGAGAGCGTCATCGAACCCACCGAGCCGCACGCCAGGGAACTACTCGGCCAGTACATCGCCGGTTTTGAGAACTCCGACACCGCGGCCCTGGAGAAGGCGCTGCGCATCGACGCCGCGATCGAACTGGTAGGCACGCGCACGTGGTTCTCGGGCAAGGTGACGTGCCTGCGCTACCTCGCACACGTGATCGGATCTCGTGGCGACTGGCTGATGACACCTACCCTGGCCAACGGTCAGCCCGCCGCGGCCGCCTACTACCGCGGTGAGGACGGAACCCATCAGGCCCTCGGAGTCGCCGTACTCACCGCCACCTCCGCCGGCGTCGCCCGCATCACCGTCTTCCCCGGCGGCCCCGCGCTGGTGGACAAATTCGGACTTCCCCCCACCAGGGACGCGGGCGCTTAGCAGTCCGGCTCACGGTTCGAGGACGATCCGTGCCGCACCGGACGGTTTGCCGGGGTTGGGGCCTTTGGTCCCTAGGTAGGGGTCTTTCGACGGTGGGGCCGGGAAACGGGCTTGGGGTGGAGTGGAGTCGTTAGCGATGTGCCCAGAAAGGGGCGATTGCGATGAATGCCATCGTCAAGGACGTCATGACGACCCACGTGATCGCGGTGCGGAAGAACGCGACATTCAAGGACATGGCCGCCCAGCTGCGGGAACACCGGGTGAGCGCGTTCCCGGTGCTTGATAACGACAACAAGGTCATTGGGGTGGTTTCCGAGGCGGACCTGCTGACCAAGGAAGCGCTGGAGTCCGGCGGCAAGGCGGCCGGCATCCTGCATCATCGGGAGCAGGTTAAGGCGGCCGGGCTCACCGCCGCGGACCTGATGACGAAGCCGCCCGTGACGATCGGGCCGAACGACTTCGTATCGCACGCGGCGCGGGTCATGTACTCACGCCGGGTGAAGAGGCTGCCGGTCGTCGACGACGACGGCCGGCTGGTCGGGATCGTCTCCAGGGCTGACGTGCTGAGCGTGTACGGCCGGCCCGACACCGACATCAGGCAGGACATCGTCGAGCACGTCATTCTCGACGCCTTGCTCACCGACCCGGCCCGCTTCACGATCACCGTCAAGGACGGCATCGTGACCGTTGAGGGCATGCCGGAGACCGCCGTCGTCGGCCATGACATGATCGAGGAGATACGGCACGTTGAGGGCGTCGTCGCCGTGCGCGACCGGCTCAGCTACCCGCTAGCAGAGCGCGCGGTCCCGGTCTCGGGCCCGCTGTTCTGAGGCCGCCGCTATGGACCTCGCATCGGCGTACCCGAACAGTAACCTGAGCGCGCTTTCGATGACGGTGATCGCCGTCGTCATGGTGTGCACGCTGGCCGCCTGGCTCGGCCTGGTCTTCCTCGCGGACGGCGCGCCGCTGTCTGGACTGAGGAGCGAGTGAACGAAGTGAGTGAGCGACGAGGGAAGACAGCGGGCGAAGAGCGCCCGGAGGCAAGCGGGGCAACCAGAGCGAGCGGGGCTAGCAGGGTGTATGCCTTGCTGGCCGACGGCACGACTGTCCAGATCAGGCCGGCGGGTCCCGGTGACTTCGAGGCCGTCAAGGAAATGCACGAGGCGATGTCGCCAAACAACGCCTACCTGCGCTTCTTCAGCACCAGCAAGACGGCGGCTGAGCACGAGGCGCAACGGATCAGCCGGGTGCCGGCGCCGGACCACGCCGCCCTGCTCGCGGTGTACGGCGGCGAAGTCGTCGGCGTCGCCAGCTACGAGGTCGTGGGCACGGGGGAGTCGGCCGGCAAGGTCGCCGAGGTCGCGTTCGCCGTCGCGGACACGATGCATCACAAGGGCATCGCGACCCTGCTCCTGGAACACCTCGTCTCCGTCGCCAGGGCCAGCCGGATCGAGGCGTTCACCGCCGAGACGCTGAGCGAGAACACCAGCATGCTCCGGGTTTTCTCGGACGCGGGACTGCCGACGCGCAGCACCAGGGAGAACGGGGTGGTCACGATCAGCATCCCGCTGCCCGCCGACGACACCGGCAAGCAACTGGAGGAGTACCTCGACACGGTGGCGCTCCGCGAGCAGTCCGCCAACGTCGCCAGCCTGAAGCCGGTGTTCGCCCCGCAGTCCGTCGCGGTGATCGGCGCCAGCCGGCACCCCGGCACGGTCGGCCGGTCTGTCCTCGACAACATCAGGACCTGCGGTTATCCGGGCCGCCTGTACGCCGTGAACCCGAACGCGAAGCAGGTCGGCGGCGTCCCGTGCTTCCCCGACGTGGCCAGCCTGCCGGAAACACCCGACCTCGCGCTGATCGCGGTGCCGCCCCTCGCCGTGGTCGACGCCGCGCAGGCCTGCGGCGTGCGCGGCGTCCGCGGGCTCGTTGTCTTCACCGCCGGGCTGGACACCGGAGCCAGCGCCGACCTGCTGGCCGCCTGCCGCCGGCACGGGATGCGCCTGATCGGGCCGAACTGCTTTGGCATCGCGGTGCCGGGCATCGGGCTCGACGCGACCTTCGCGGCGGCCCATCCCGCGGCGGGCGCGGCGGGGCTGGTCATGCAGTCCGGCGGGCTTGGCTTCGCGATGGTCGACCGGCTGTCCAGGCTCGGCATCGGGATCTCCTCGTTCGCATCGGTCGGCAACAAGCTCGACGTGTCCAGCAACGACATGCTGATGTGGTGGGAGCAGGACGGGATCACCCGGGTCGCGGTGCTGTACATCGAGTCGTTCGGCAACCCGCGCAAGTTCGGGCGCACCGCGCGCCGGGTCGGCGCGCGGATGCCGGTGCTCACCGTGCACGCGGGGCGCAGCGAGGCCGGGCAGCGGGCCGCCGCGTCGCACACCGCGGCGATCGCCACCCCGCTGGTCAGCCGCGAGGCGCTGTTCGAGCAGGCCGGCATCATCGCCACCCCGAGCCTGGGCGAGCTGATGGAAGCCACCGCGCTGCTCGCCACCCAGGCACCGCCCACCGGGCGAACCGTCGCGATCGTATCCAACGTCGGCGGCGCCGGGGTGCTGGCCGCCGACGCGTGCACCGATCTCGGGCTGGCGGTGCACCACCCGGCCGGTCAGGTCAAGCGGCGGCTGCACTCGCTTGTGCCCGCCGGCGGCGCGGTGACCGGGCCGGTCGATACCACCGCAACGGTTTCTGGCGACGACTTCCGGCAGGTACTCGAACTGGTCGCGAGCGACGAGAACGTGGACGCCATGATCGCCCTCGTGCTGCCCACCGGCGCCACCGGCGACCTGGTGGCGGCCATCCAGGAAGCGGAGGTGCCAGTCCCGCTCGCCTCCGTAGTGCTTAACCAGGAAGAGACGGTCCGCCTGCTCGAAGCCAAGGCCGGCAAGATCCCCGCCTACGCGTACCCCGAGGCCGCGGCGGGCGCGCTTGCCCGAGCGGCCAGGTACGGACAGTGGCGGTCGGCGCCGCACACGCTCGTGCCCGGATTCGGTGACGTGGCTCCAGCCAAGGCACGTGCGACAGTGCGCGGATTCCTGGCCCACTCGCCCGAGGGCGGCTGGCTGCCACCCGACGACGTGGCCGCCCTGCTGCACCTGTACGGGATCCCGCTGGTCTCGACCGCGCGGGCGCGCACAGAGGACGATGCGGTGACTGTCGCCGCGGCCGCCGGTTACCCGGTCGTGCTCAAGGCGGACGTGCCAGGCCTGGTGCACAAGACCGACGCCGACGCCGTGCTCCTCGACCTGCGGACCCCCGGCGACGTGCGGGCCGGCTACCGCCAGCTAGCAGGCCGGTTCGGCGCGCGGCTGACCGGTGTGCTTGTCGAGCCGATGATCACCGGCGGGACGGAGGTGATGATCGGGGTGGAGGACGACCAGATGTTCGGGCCGCTGGTGGTGTTCGGGCTCGGCGGCGTCGCCACCGAGGTGCTCGCCGACCACTCGGCACGGCTGGCGCCGCTCACCGAGGCCGACGCCGACGCGCTGATCAACGCGATCCGGTCCGCGCCGCTTTTGCGTGGTCACCGACATGTCTCTCGGGGGGAGCGGGGGGTCGTCCCCCCAGAGCAGCAGAGCGAGGGACCCGCAGCGGACCTGGCCGCGCTGAGGGACGCGCTGATGCGGGTGTCCAGGCTGGCCGACGACCTGCCCGAGATCACTGAGCTTGACCTCAACCCGGTCATCGCCAGGCCCGACGGGGCGGTCGCGGTCGACGCGCGGATCAGGGTCGCGCCGCAGGTGCCGCAGGATCCGTTCCTGCGACGGCTACGGTGATGAAACATACCGTTCACTGACCAGAGAGTTAGACGGTGGCCGCCGCCCGGGTACGGATGGGGGTGACCTGGGTGAGTCGCAACCGTTCGTTCGGGATAAAAGAGGGGACCCCCCATGACCGCGACCGAAGCCAGCACGCTGAGCGCAAGCGAGCTGGACCTCATCGATGCCTACTGGCACGCCGCCAACTACCTGTCCGTCGGGCAGATCTACCTGCTCGCCAACCCGCTGCTCACCCGCGAACTGCAGCCGGAGGACGTCAAGCCGCGGCTGCTCGGGCACTGGGGGACGACGCCAGGGCTGAACCTGATCTACGCGCACCTGAACCGCGTCATCAAGAACTGGGATCTCAACGTCATCTACATCGCCGGGCCTGGCCACGGCGGGCCAGGGCTCGTCGCGAACGCCTACCTCGACGGCACCTACACCGAGCGGTACCCCACGATCACCCAGGACGAGGCTGGCATGCGGCGGCTGTTCCGCCAGTTCTCCTTCCCCGGCGGCATCCCCTCGCACGTGTCGCCGGAGACGCCCGGATCGATTCACGAAGGCGGTGAGCTCGGCTACTCCCTCGCGCACGCCTACGGCGCCGCGTTCGACAACCCGGACCTGATCGTCGCGTGCGTCATCGGGGACGGCGAATCCGAGACCGGGCCGCTCGCGGGCAGCTGGCACGCCAACAAGTTCCTCAACCCCGTCACCGACGGCGCTGTGCTGCCGATCCTGCACCTGAACGGGTACAAGATCGCCAACCCCACGGTGCCGGCCCGGATCCCGGCCGAAGAGCTGGAGTCGCTGCTCACCGGCTACGGGTACCACGTGTACACGGTAGAGGGCGACGACCCCAAGCTGGTCCACGAGCAGCTCGCCGGCACGCTCGACTCGATCGTCACGGAGATTCACGACATCCAGCGGCGGGCCCGCATGGACGGCGTCACCGACCGGCCGTCCTGGCCGGCGCTGGTCCTGAAGACCCCGAAAGGCTGGACCGGGCCGAAGTTCGTGGACGGTCAGCCGGTGGAAGGGACCTGGCGAGCGCACCAGGTGCCGATCCCGGCGGCGCGGACCAACCCCGAGCACCTGCGCCAGCTCGAGGAGTGGATGCGGTCGTACCGGCCGTCGGAACTGTTCGACGAGTCCGGGCGCCTCGTCCCCGAGCTCGCCCGGCTCGCGCCGAGCGACTACCGGCGGATGAGCGACAACCCGCACGCCAACGGCGGGCTGCTGCTGCGGGACCTGGACCTGCCGGACTTCAGGGACTACGCGGTCGACGTGCCCTCCCCTGGCGGTGTCGAGGCGGAGAACACCCGCGTGCTCGGACGGTTCCTGCGAGACATCATCAGGAACAATCCGGCTACGTTCCGGCTGTTCGGGCCGGACGAGACGGCCTCGAACCGGCTTGACGCGGTATTCGAGGTGACCGGGCGGGCCTTCGACGGGACGATCATCGACGGGGACAACGACCTCACCCGCGACGGCCGGGTCATGGAGGTGCTATCCGAGCACCTGTGCCAGGGCTGGCTCGAGGGCTACCTGCTGACCGGGCGGCACGGGCTGTTCAACTGCTACGAGGCGTTCATCCACATCATCGACTCGATGTTCAACCAGCACGCCAAGTGGCTGAAGACGACCCGGTCGATTCCGTGGCGGCGGCCGATCGCGTCGCTCAACTACCTGCTGTCCTCCCTGGTCTGGCGGCAGGACCACAACGGGTTCTCCCACCAGGACCCGGGGTTCATCGACCACGTGGTGAACAAGAAGGCGGAGGTCATCCGCGTCTACCTGCCGCCGGACGCGAACACGCTGCTGTCGGTCGGCGACCATTGCCTGCGGTCCAGGCACTACGTGAACGTGATCGTCGCGGGCAAGCAGTCGCAAGCGCAGTGGCTGTCGATGGACGACGCCATCATCCACTGCACGCGCGGGGCGGGCATCTGGGAGTGGGCTTCGTCCGATGGCGACCCGAACAGCCCGCCGGACGTCGTGATGGCCTGCTGCGGCGACACGCCAACGCTGGAGACGCTCGCGGCGGTCTCTCTGCTCCGAGAGCACCTGCCGACGCTGCGGGTGCGCGTGGTCAACGTGGTGGACTTGATGCGGCTGCAGCCGACGTCAGAGCACCCGCACGGGATGTCGGATGCCGAATTCGACGCGCTGTTCACCACCGACCGGCCGGTGATCTTCGCCTACCACGGCTACCCGACGCTCATCCACCGGCTGACCTACCGGCGGCACGGGCACTCGAACTTCCACGTGCGCGGGTACAAGGAGGAAGGCACCACCACCACGCCGTTCGACATGGTGATGCTCAACGACCTGGACCGGTTCCACCTGGTGATGGACGTGATCGACCGGGTGCCAGGCCTCGCGTCGTCGGCCGGGCATGTCCGGCAGCTCATGGCGGACAAGCGGATCACGAGCCGGGCGTACACGAGGGAGTTCGGCGAGGACGCGCCCGAGATCACCAACTGGACGTGGGCAGGCTGAGCCACCATGGACGCTACAAGCACCTCCCGCGTGCTCGTCGTCAACGCCGGGTCGAGCAGCCTCAAGCTGCGCGTCCTGACGAGCGACGACGAGGTCGCGGCTAGCGCGGACCTGCCCGCGCCGCGCGGCGCCACCGACAGCGCCGCGATCAAGACCGCGATCGAGAGCTTCGGCCCGGTCGACGCGGTCGGCCACCGGGTGGTGCACGGCGGCACGCTGTACTCGGCACCCGTTCTGATCACGGACGAGGTGCGGCGGCGCCTTGAGTCGCTCACCGACCTCGCCCCGCTGCACCAGCCCAAGTCGCTGGCCGCCCTCGACGCGGTGTCTGAGGTGCTGCCGTCGGTGCCGGCGGTGGCGTGCTTCGACACCGCGTTCCACGCGACGATCGGCGAGGCGGCGGCCACGTTCGCGCTGCCCGCCGAGTGGCGCACCCGCTGGACGCTGCGCCGGTACGGGTTCCACGGCCTGTCCCACGCCTATGCCTCGCGGCGGGCCGCCGAGCTGGCCGGGCGCTCGCC
>DATMKQ010000465.1:0-3786 GCA_035571275.1 Trebonia sp. | reverse complement strand
GACGCGCGGGGCCGGGAGCAGGAAGATGCGTGGGGCCAGAGAGGCGCGCGGAGACAGGGGACGGGGATTGGAGCGGAGCGGGCGCGGGCGTCCCTCCCGCGAGCCGAAGAGGCGCCCCGCCGTCGCGAGTGAGGAGGGAGGAGCGCAGCGACGAGCGACGAGCGATGACGGCGGACTCCGGCGCCTCGGAGGCGAGCGGGGCTAGCAGAGCGAGTGGGATCAACAGAGCGTAGAGGGAGTCGAAGGCGCCTACCAGGACTAGGCGTTCTACTACCGGGCGGGAGACTCGGGCGCGTTCGGTGAAATCACGCAGCGAGGTATAGGGCTGGCCGGAGACGATCCGCCGTATTTCGGGGGCGCTGATGCCCTTCACCTCCGCGAGGGAGACGCGGATGGCAGGGGAATCACCGGGGACCGTTCCGGATGATGGGTCTTGAACTTGCCATACTCCCGATGAGTGGTTGACGTCTACGCCAAGGATCTCGATCCCCGCCAGCCTCGCGTCCTGGACGATCACGCGTTTGGGGTACATGCCCGGGTCGTGGGTGAGGACGCCGGCGTAGAAGGCGGCCGGGTGGTGACGCTTCAGCCACGCCGACTGGTAGACCGGGATCGCGAACGCGGCGGCGTGCGCCTTGCAGAAGCCGAAGCCGCCGAACGCCGCCACGATCTCCCACACCCGGTCCACCGTCACCGGGTCGAAGCCGCGGGCGAGCGCCTTCGCGCGGAACCACGGCTCGGTCCGCTGCGGGCCGTTCTCGGCGGAAAGATGCCGGCGAACCAGATCCGCTTCCGGCAGGCCGCAGCCGGTCATCGCGTCGATGACGCGCAGCACCTGCTCGTGGAAGACCACCACTCCCCCGGTCTCCCGCAGCGCGTCGGCCAGCTTCTCGTGCGGGAACCGCGGCCGGTCGAGGTTGTGCCTGACGCGCAGGAACGGCGAGATCATGTCGGAGTTGACCGGTCCAGGGCGGAACAGCGAGATGTCCACGATCAGGTCCTGGACGTCGCGGGGAGCGAGTTTCTTCACCAGCTCGCGCTGGCCGGGTGACTCGATCTGGAAGCAGCCGATCGTGCGGGACTGGCCGATCATCGCGTAGGTGTCCTCGTCGTCGCGGCGTATCGCGTCGAGGTCGAGGTCCTGGCCCTCGGTCCGCTTGATCTCGGTCAGGGTGTGCGCCATCGCGGACTGCATGCGGACGCCGAGCACGTCCAGCTTGATGACGCCGGCGATCTCCGCGTCGTCCTTGTCGAGCTGGCTCAGCGGGAAACCTTCCATGCTCTGCTGTATCGCGGTGCGGTCCAGGAGCGTGTCGTTGGATAGCAGCACGCCGCACGGGTGCATGGCGACGTGCCGGGGCAGGCCGTCGAGCTGCTGCGCGATACTGAAGATCGTGGCGAGGTGCGGGGTGTCCAGCCGGGAGTGGCGCAGTTCGGGGAGTTCCGTGAGCGCGGCGGTGATATGGCTGGCGCGGATGTGCGGGAACGCCTTGGCGATCACGCCGATCTCGTCTGGCGGCAGCGACATCGCGGCGGCCACGTCCCTGATGGCGCTGCGTGCCCGGTACGTCTCCATCATGCAGACGCAGGCGGTCCGCTCCTTGCCGTAGGCGTCGATGATGATCTGGTACGCCTCGAGCCGTCTGGCCGACTCGACGTCCAGGTCGATGTCGGGCAGCGTGCTCCTGATGGGTGATAGGAAGCGCTCCATCAGCAGGTCGTGCTCGAGCGGGTCGATAGCGCTGATGCCGAGCAGGTGGTTGACGAAGCTGCCCGCGCCCGAGCCGCGGATGGCGCAGCGGATGCCGTTGTTCCTTATGCGGCCGGCGACGTCGGCCACCGTGAGGAAGTAGGAGGCCATGCCGGTCTGGGCGATGATGTTCAGCTCGTGGTCCAGGCGATCACGGGCCGTCTTCTTGGCTTTTCTCGCGCTTCCGTGCTGGTGGCTTCGCGCGGACCGGTAGTCGCCGCGGGCGAGGGCGCGCTCGCAGCGGGCGTTGAGCTCGTGCTGTTCTTTACCTGGGGTGGCGCTTTCTGGCAGGTGGTGAGCGCCGATGCCCAGGTCGCTGAAGGGGTCGAGGGCGCACTTGTCGGCGAGTTCGGCGGTCGCGCGGAGCATCCGGGTGACGGCGTGCGTCTTGTGCGGGGCGCTCATGGCTGCGCTGATGCGTTCGGCGACCGCGACCATATCGGCCTGGCTGGCCAGGTAGGCGCGGCCGTTTTGCGGGACCAGGCGGGGCGAGCCGAGCGGGACCAGGTGGCGCGCGGCGTCGAGCACCTGCGCGGCCCTGCTGTCGGCCGGGTCCAGGTACCTGACGGCGTTGGTGAGCACGGCGGGTGTTCCCGTTTCCGCGGCGAGCTCCGCCATCCGCGCGGCTCGGAACGTCCCGCCCAGATCCAGGTGGTTCACTATCTCGACGACGACATCCGGGGTGCGGCTCCGCCACTGGTTCAGGGCCTGTTTGGCCAGGTCCGGGCGGCGGGCGGTGACCGCCTGGCCGACGTCGCTGTCCGGGCCGAGCAGGACGATGAGGCCGTCGGCGTGTTCGGCGATCATGGCGCTCGTGACGACGGGGGTGTCTTCTCTTCTTACGGCGGCGTGAGCCGCGGACACCAGGCGGCACAGCGACGCCCAGCCGGGGCGGCCTCCCGCGAGCAGCGTCACCCTCTTCGCGTCTTGGGGCGGCACCGGGAGGCTGTCGACCAGGGCGAGGTCGGCGCCGAGCAGCGGCCTGATCCCCGCGTTGGCGCACGCCTGGGCATGCTTGAACGCGCCGTACAGGCCGTCCCTGTCGGTCAGCGCGAGGGCCGGCATGCCTAGTTCGGCCGCCCGCGCGACCAGCGCCGCCGGGCTCGCCGTGCCGTAGCGCAGCGAGAACGACGACGCCACGTGCAAGTGGGCGAACTGGGCTATCGCATAGGTCACCATGTTCAGTCCGCTCGGGCCGCTCAGTCCGCTACCCGGCGGAGCGTCCAGGTATCCGCGGCCGCGTCACGGCGCAGCTCGTAGGTGCCGGCGTCCTGGTCGTGGTCCCGGTCCTTGCTCCGGCTATGGTCCGCCTGGTCCGCCTGGTCCGCCTGGTCCGCCTCCACCCGCCAGAACTCCAGTTCGGGGTGCGCCTGAGCCGGATCGGGGTCCCGCCACCACTCCCGGTTGACGACCCAGTGCTCCAGCACCGAACGGACCGCGTAGCTTCTCCCCCGCCACACGAATCGGGCTGGCCGGTGGCCGTCCTCCCTCGTGTGAACTTCGACTGGCTCGCCGTACACCCTGTTCATGTGCCGCTCCGCCCTACACGTCAAAACCGCCGGCACCGCCAGCACCGCCACAGCGACACGCCGGGGCGGACACTTGACTCGCCTGGGGGAAGGCAGGCGTACTACTTATTCAAAAGACTCAGCACTCCGAGCCTACGGTCGAATATACGTTCACGCACTTTCGTAGTCAACTTTAACTTGCGTCACTCTGCTGTTACGGGGTCACCGTCATGGCGAGCGGTCTGGCAGCGATCGGGTGACTCGGGCCGTCTCGCGGCAGACTGCAAGCGGACTTGGCATACAAGTCGGGATGTCGCCGGGTGACGTCGGGGCTTACTTGGGATCTTCCCGGCCGCTGCTGGTGAGGGCTAGGGCATCGGCTGACCGCGCGAGCCATGGCGCCGACCCTACGACCGTCTCACATACCTAGACAAACCTATATCACGATGTGAGACGCGGTATCAGATCGCTGCAGATGAATGGGCCATTGACCTGGCTATTGGCAGCTGAATGGGACATTCATCTGGC
>DATMKQ010000464.1:0-9176 GCA_035571275.1 Trebonia sp. | reverse complement strand
CGTTGGGGGCCGTTGGGGAGGCGGTGGGCCGTTGGGGGATTTCGCCGTTGGGGGCCGTTGGGGCGGCGGTGCCATGTCGCCCAGCACCACTGGGCATCATGGTTCACTACCGGATGGTCACGAATTGCTATCGGAGCGTGACGCATTGACTTAGGGCATAAGCGGTACCGGAATGCGTGCGAATTGTCCGGTATGGGGGGCGCGCTTTTGCCCTATGTCATGTCATGTATCTCGCATGTTGAGATAACTGGCCAGGACGGGTGCGCGCGGTCCTTGCGCGAGGGGCCCGGACTTGGTGCGCCGCGTAGGCAGCGCGGCGCCGCGCCGGGCTAGGCGGGGGGCTTGTCCAGGCCTAGCAGGCGGACGGCGTTGTCTTTGAAGATGCCCGGCTTGACCTCGTCCCTGATCGCGGTCTTCTCCAGGTCGGCCATCCAGCGGTCCGGGGTGAGCACAGGGAAGTCGGTGCCGAACAGCACCTTGTCCTTCAGCAGCGTGTTCGCGTACTGCACGAGGATGGGCGCGAAGTACTTCGGCGACCAGCCGGACAAGTCGATGTACACCTGCGGCTTGTGGGTGGCGACGCTGAGCGCCTCTTCCTGCCAGGGGAACGACGGGTGCGCGAGGATGATCGGCATGTCGGGGAAGTCCACGGCCACGTCGTCCAGGTAGATCGGGTTGGAGTACGCGAGCCTGATGCCGCCGCCGCCTCTCGTGCCCGCCCCGGCACCGGTCTGGCCGGTGTGGAACAGCGCGGGCAGGCCCGCCGCCTCGATGACCTCGTACAGCGGGTAGGCGGATCGGTCATTGGGATAGAACGCCTGGCTGCTCGGGTGGAACTTGAAACCGCGTACGCCGTAGTCCTCGATGAGGCGCTTGGCCATGGCCACGCCCTCGGCGCCGCGGGCCGGGTCAACGCTGCCGAACGGGATGATCACGTCGGCGTTGTCCCGTGCGCGCTCGGCGATCTCCTCGCTGGTTGCCTTGGCCGGGTCCTCGGGGGCGTCCTTGTTGTCGATCGTGAACGTCACGGCCGCCATGTTCCGCTCGCGGTAGTAGGCGGCCAAGTCGTCGACGGTGAACGCGGCCGCCGCGGTCTTGAAGTAGGCGGCCATCGCGGCGAGATGCTCGTTGTCTTCCGCGCTGACCGGCGGCGCGTTGACCGACCGGTGCACGTGGGTGTGCACGTCGATCGCGACCAGGCTCGCGACATCCATCACGGACCGCTGCTGCGGCGTCTGCGGCTCAAGGCTCATCGGCAATTCCCTAGCGCTCTAGTTGCCAGCGATTATCGCAGCGGCCTTTGCCCGCGTCACGGCCTGACGAGCCCGGCATCCAGGGTATGCGGGGCGTTGTTACCGGGCCATGAGCGCCACTGGCGGCTTTGCGTTCGCGGCTACAAAGTACATGATCTACTGCGTGGGCACACCGAAGCGGGGGAAAGGCGCCGCGGCCAGCGGAACGCGGCTGGTGCGCGGGTTCCGGCCGTCGCCTTCCGGGGCGAACGGCCCGGACGGCCCGGAAGGCCCGGACGCGGGCGGCCCGGACGCGGACGGCCCGGACGCGGGCGGCCCGGACAGGTGGCCGGCCACCGTCCCCGCCGCCGCTCAGTTGCTGCGCGAGGGACTCGACCTGCCACCCGGGATCACCATTCTCGTCGGGGAGAACGGGTCGGGGAAGTCGACGGTCGTCGAGATGATGGCCGAGGCCTACGAGCTCAACCCGCAGGGCGGCTCGATCATCGCCTCACGTCAGGCTCGCGTGCGCCAGTCCGAGCCTGGTGCGGGTCACCGGCTTGTCGTCGAGCGCGAGCCCGGCCGCCACGGCTGGGCGTACTTCTTGCGCGCGGACACCATGCACTCGCTGTACACGTACCTGGAGCAGAATCCCAGCTCGAGCCGCAGGCCAGAACGGCTGCACGAACTCAGCCACGGCGAGGGGTTCTTGCAGATCCTGCGCACCCGGGTGAACCAACCAGGCTTCTACCTGATGGACGAGCCGGACGCGCCGCTGTCGTTCGTCGCCAGCCTTGGCCTGGTCGCGCTGCTGCATGACCTGGCTCGCGAGCACTCGCAGGTGGTCGTCGCGACCCACTCCCCCATCGTGGCCGCCGTCCCCGGCGCGCACATCCTCGAACTGGGCGAGTGGGGCATGCGGCCCGCCCAGTGGGCGGACCTGGACCTGGTGGCATCCTGGCGCGGTTTCCTCGAGGACCCGGAGTTGTACCTGCGCCACCTGCTGGAGGAGTAGGAGAAGACTAACTGGAGGAGTAGGAGAGGACTAAGAGGCGGAGTCTTGCTTGCGGCGGGCTTCGACGTAGATCGTGCCGCCGGAGCGGGCCGCCACCTCGATGGCCGTGCCGACCAGGGCCGCGGGGAGCGCGGCGACGCCGGCGGCGAGGGTGTAGAGCCGGAACCCTGAGCTCTGCGCCTCCTCCCTGGCCTCGGTGCGGCGGATGGCGTCGTACAGGCTGGGGTGGCCGGGGAGCAGGGCGACGAGGCCGTGCAGCCAGCCGAACAGCACCTGGCCACCGCGCAGGTAGCTCACCTTCTCGACGTCGAACCCGAGCGACTCGACCTGGGAGACCAGCGCCTGCGGGCTGATGTGCACGAGGTGGCGAGGCAGGTCGAGGTGCAGCCAGCGGTCGCCGAACAGCCGGGCCTGCACACTCGTCGCGTTGGGTACGGCGACGATCATCACCCCGCCGGGGACGACGACCTTCGCCGCATGCCGCAGCGACCGGACCGGGCGGCGCAGGTGCTCGAGGGAGTGCCAGAAGACGACCGCCGACCACTCGCCTGTCATGTCCTCGAACTCGACGGCGCGCACGTGGGGGTGGTTCGCCGCCGCGTACGGGTCGACGCCGACGGCGTCCCTGCCGTGGGCCTTGAAGGCCGCGATCAGGGTTCCGTCGCCGGCCCCCACGTCGAGGATCGGCCCGGCGGGCAGCACCCGCTGCAGGCGCTTGGCCAGAGTCGACCGGGTGCGCTTGAGCACCTTGTCACCGATGCCGGAGAATCGGCCCTCGGCCGGCCGGTACCAGGGCGCGTACGCTCCGCCCAGCTGCGCGTCGCTCGGCCATGGCGAGGTCGTCGCCACGCCGCACCGCGAGCACCGGATCCTGCCGTTGCGATGGTCGTCCCCGGCGTCGAACGGGTGCCCGCACCAGGCGCACTCGCTGGCAGCCGGCGCCTCGGTCCGCGAGTACGCCAGGGCGGGATTGTCTTCCTTGCGCGAATCGCCTCGGCTTGTGCTCGCGCCCTCGGTCGCGGAGGAACGAACTGCCGGTTTCGCAGATGACAAAGTAAATCAGCCCCTCATCGAACCGATTGCGGTGGCGAGCACTGTGGTGGCCGGTGGATCCTCGCCTGCCGAGCACTGTGCATTGCTGCTGATCCCCAAAGCCAGTGTGCAAGATACCACCCCGGACCAGCGGCCACGCCTCGATAAGGGCAATGGGGACCGCATCGCCGCGGCTATGGGCACGGAGAGCTAATCGCCGCGGCTATGGGCACGGAGAGCTATGGGTACTGTTCCCGTATGGACCAGGGGGGGTCCTCAGCTAGTGCTTTGTCCGGAGGGGGACGGCGCGCGGCGCCATCGTCACGCGCACTCCAGCGCGCCCGGACCGGGCAAGCTCCTCGCGCCGCGCGCCTGACGGCGCGGCGGATCAGGGCGGCGCTGGCATGGACGGCGGGCGCTGCGGCACTGTTCGCGTTGTACCTGAGGATCAAGGTGTCCATGGCACCGGACTCGGACACGGCGAACAACGCGCTGCAAGCCTGGGACATGCTGCACGGTCACGTCTTGCTGCATGGCTGGCTAACCGGCGACGTGCCGTTTTACACCTTCGAACTGCCCTTGATGGCCCTGGTCGAGATCTTCTTTGGCCTGCACGACGTGGCCATGCACGTGTCGATGGCGCTGGTCTACTTGATCATCACCGGGTGTGCTGTCGCCATCGCCGTGACGGACAGCCGCGGCGCGGCGCGAGCGGCGCGGGCCGGCCTCGTGGTGGCCGTGCTCGCGGCCCCGGTGCTCACCGTCACGGAGGCGTGGATCCCGCTCGGGTTTCCGGACCACTTCGGCACCGTGGTCTTCTTGCTCGTGTCCTGCTTGCTCGTAGATCGCGCTTCCCGTCGGCGGTTTACCGCGCCGCTGCTGTGCGTGATCTTGGTCGCGGGCCAGATCGGCGACGTGACCGTACGCTACGTCGCGGTGCCCGCGATCATCGTGACGTGCGCCTACCGGGTGCTGGCCGCGCGCCGGATCAAGACCGGCGACGCCGCGAACCTGCTGGCGGCCGCCCTGTCCCTGCCGCTGGCCACCTCGGTCCGCGCCCTTATGCGGCATTTCGGCGCCTACCTGATGACGGCACCGAAAACCGGCATCGCACCGGTCAGCCAGTGGGGGTACAACTGGGCGCTTACCTGGCACTCGATACGGATGCTCTTCGGAATTACCAGCGAGCCCGGCGGCGGCCCGATCGGCGGCACGGCGATCTTCGGGTGGGCCTGCCTGGTCGTCGCGGCGGCGGGCGCGGCGCGAGTGATCTGGCGCTGGCACCGCGCGCGGCGGGCCGAGCAGGTGCTGCTCCTGGCCGTCGTCGCCAACGTCGTCGTGTACGCGTTCTCTACGTTGCCGACGCCATGGGATCCACACGACATCGCGGGCCTGCTGCCCGCCGGCGCGATCCTGGGCGCACGAGCCCTGGTGCCTGACCGCATCGCCGGCCGAGTCACGGGCCTCGTCGCGACCTGCGCCGCCTTGATAGCCGCGCTCCTGCCGCTCTCGCTGCAGGCGGCGGCGCGGTCGCCGCAGGCCGCGCCCGTGGCCGGCCTGACCGCGTGGCTCGAAGCGCACGGACTGCGCTACGGCCTCGGCGGCTACTGGGACAGCTCCGTGGTCAGCCTGCAGTCGGGTGGCCAGGTACTGGTGCGCGCCGTCGGGAACCACGAAGGCCAGATCAGGCCGGATGCCTGGGAGACGAACTTCCTCTGGTACGACCCGGCACGGCACTACGCGAACTTCGTGATCTTCAACGTGTCAGGCAATGACCTCGGGACGCGCGCCCTGCGTTTCTTCGGCACTCCGGTCAGCGTCAGCCGCGTCGGGGCCTGGGACGTGGCCATTTACGACACGAACGTCCTGCAACTGGTTGGCGCGCCCGTGCTCTCGCCGACCAGCTGAGGCGCCACGGCTAAGGCTTCGACAGCACCACCATGACCAGCCCGGACACGACGAGTACCGTGCCCGCCCAGGTCACCAGGTTGGCGCGTTCGTGCAGCACGAAGATGCTCGCGGTCAAGATGACGAGGTAGCCGAGCGCGTTGAAGGGATAGGCCAGGCTCAGCGGCACCTTGGACAGCGCGCCCAGCCAGGCCACGGCGGAGACGCCGAAGACCACCAGGCCGAGCAGCACCCACGGCGTGGTCGCCGCGGCCACCACGAGCGACCCGTGCGAGTTGTGCGCACGCGCTGTGGCCAACTGCATCCCGTACTTGAGCATGAGCTGCCCGCCGGACGCCGCGATCACGGCGAACAGCACAAGGACCAGGCTTCCTAGCGACAAGTGATGCCTCCCTTCCGGAGTGACCGGGGCCTCCAGGTCAAGCGACTTTCGCATGCTCCGTCACTCCCTCCCTCCGGGTCGACGTCGCTACCGACAACTTACGGGGTCTGCTGGCTCTACTCGGACCGGGGCTCGCCCGCCGGAGCCTGAGCCGCCTCCGCGGCCAGGGACGCCTGCGTCGCGCCGGTCAGCTTGGCCGGCTCGAAGTCGAGGTACTCGCGGCTTCGCAGGCCGTACTTGTGCGCCCGGTAGTCCACGCAGGTGCGCAGCACGCCGAGACCGTACTTGACGCTGCGGCGCAGGTTGATCGACGACGAGTCGGCCTCGTACCTGGTCGGGCAGGAGAGCTCGCCGATCCGCGCGCCCGCGCGTACAGCCTGGGCGATGATGTGGTTGTCGAACACGAAATCGTCGGAGTTGCGCTCGAACGGCAGCGACGCGAGCAGCTCGCTGCTGAACGCGCGCAGCCCGGTGTGGTACTCCGACAGCTTCCGGTTGAGCGCGATGTTCTCGACGAAAGTGAGGAACCTGTTCGCAACGTACTTGTACCTGGGCATCCCGCCGGCGATCGAATTCTGCGCCAGGATCCGGGAGCCCATCACCATGTCGTATTCGCCGTAGGCGATCATGGACGCCATCGCGACAACGAGCTTCGGCGAGTACTGGTAATCCGGGTGCACCATGACGATGACATCGGCGCCTAGCTCGAGCGCCCGCCGGTAGCATGTCTTCTGGTTCCCGCCGTATCCCTTGTTGACCTCGTGCCGGATCGGTTCGAGGCCAAGCTGGCGGGCAACCGACACGGTCTGGTCGCTGCTCGCGTCGTCGACGAGGACGACCTCGTCGATGAGCGTCAGATCAAGCTCGGCTATCGTACGGGAAAGCGTGGTTTCCGCGTTATAGGCGGGGAGGACGACGCTTATCCTGCGGGAATTAATCACGCAGGCAGTATACGGACCGCACTGCACGGGAGGAGGCAGAGCGGTAACAACTTGTCTACCCGGCTCCGTGAAACAACGACGGCCAGGCCTGTAGCGCGCCCGGCGGCGCGCCAGTGGCTGGAGGCGGCAGCCTGGGCCGGAGCTGGCCTGGTGCTGTTCGGCTTCTTGCTGCGTATCTCGTTCAGCGGCCGGATCGACTCTGACGGCGCGAACAGCGTCCTCCAGGGCTGGGACCTGGTACACCTTCATCTGCCGCTGCACGGCTGGCACCTCGGAGACGCGACCTTCTACTTCTTCGAACTGCCGCTGAACGGGATCGTACAGCTCGTGGTCGGGCTCGGCGACACCGCCACCCACGTCGCGTCCGCGCTGGTCTACCTCTTCGTCGCGGCCTGCGCGGTGGTCCTCGCCGTGACCGGCAGCCACGGGGCGGCGCGGGCCGCCCGGTGCGCGGTCGTGATCGCGGCGCTCGCCGCGCCGCTGCTTTACACGCCGAACGTGCTGCTGCTGCTCGAGGAACCCGACCACTTCGGGACCTCGCTGTTCATCCTGGTGTCGTTCCTGCTTGTGGACCCGCCGACCTTCCATCGGGGGGGCTCGGGAGGGTCGTCCCCCCCGGAGCAAACCGCGGCGCCCAACCGAAGGTTCACCCCGCCGCTGCTGGCGGTGGTCTTGTGCGCGGGCCAGTTCAGCGACCTGACCGTCCGGTATGTCGCGGTCCCGGCGATCGTGATCGTCTGCGCGTACCGGATGCTGGCCGACCGCCGGCTGCGCTCGGCGGACCTGGCGATCGCCATCGCCGCCGTGGTGTCTGTGCCGCTGGACACGCTGCTCGGCGCGATCTTCACCCACCTTGGCGGGTTCGCGGTGAAGGCGCCGCTTGACAAGCTTTCCTCGCCGCGGCTGTGGCACCAGCACTGGCTGGTGACCTGGCTGGACATCCGCATCCTGTTCGGGGCGGTCAGGTCGCCGCATATGGAGCTCGGCACCCTCGGCACCGCGTTCGCCTGGGTCTGCCTGCTGGCCGCGCTGGCCGGCCTGGTCCGGGTGGCGTGGACGTGGCGCCGGGCGAGCAGGGCCGAGCAACTGCTCGCGGTGGCGATCGTCGCCAACGTCGGCGCGTACGTCATCTCGGTCATGCCGCTGCCCTATACCGGTTCGCACGAGGTCATCGCCATCCTGCCGGCCGGGGCGGTGCTGGCCGCGCGGGCGCTGGTGCCGGCCCGGATACGCGACCCCCTGCTCGCCTTCGCCGCCGTCGCGGCGACGGTCCTGATCGCGCTGGTCCCGCTGGGCACGGCCGCTGCCCGGCCCGCGCTACGGCCGGCGACCGCGCCGCTATCGGCGTGGCTCGCCGCGCACAGGCTGACCTACGGCATCGGCGGTTACTGGGACGCCTCCGTGGTCACCCTGCAGTCCGGCGGCCAGGTGCGGATCCGCGCGGTCGACCTGCACAAGAAGGTGAACAAGCCGGGCTGGACCATCAACATCCCCAACTGGGAAACCAACGCCCTGTGGTACAACGCGTTGCGGCACGACGCCACGTTCGCGATCGCCGACCTGCACGGCCCTTACCCGGCGACCGCGTTCCAGCAGGTTTTCGGCAGGCCGGACGTCACCTACCGGGTCGACGGCTGGATCATCCTCGTATACCGGCACAACCTGCTCCCCCACCTGCGGCCGATGCCGCCGCAGTAGCGGAGCGGCCGATGCCGAACCGGTGGGAGGAGGCTGCGGCCGAAGCGTAAAGAAGCGGGGCGGAAGTGGCGAGGACCACACCCGAATCGACAAACCCGCACCCGCGAGGCGCTACCTTGTTCCTGTGAAAGCCCTGGTTCTGGCGGGCGGGACGGGTACCCGGCTGCGCCCGATCACGCACACCTCCGCCAAGCAACTGCTTCCTGTCGCGAACAAGCCGGTCTTGTTCTACGGCCTCGAAGCGATCGCCGAGGCCGGGATCACCGACGTCGGCATCGTGGTGGGCGACACCGCGGCGGCGATCGAGGCCGCCGTCGGCGACGGCTCGGCCTTCGGGCTCCGCACCACCTACATCCGCCAGGACGCACCCCGCGGGCTCGCGCACGCGGTGATCGTGGCCAGGGAGTTCCTCGGCGACGACGACTTCGTGATGTACCTCGGCGACAACTTCATCGTCGGCGGGATTACGCGGCTCACCGAGGAATTCCGGGCCGCCCGCCCGGCCGCGCAGATCATGCTGCAGCAGGTGGCGGACCCGCAGGCGTACGGCGTCGCGGAGCTCGACGAGACCGGGAAGGTCATCGGGCTCGAGGAAAAGCCGCAGCAGCCGAAGAGCGACCTCGCCCTGGTCGGCGTGTACATGTTCACGCCCGCGATCCACGAGGCGGTACTCGAGCTCAAGCCCTCCTGGCGGGGAGAGCTGGAGATCACGGAGGCCATCGACTGGCTGATCGACCACGGCAAGACGGTGCGCTCCACCACCATCACCGGGTACTGGAAAGACACCGGTAACGTCACCGATATGCTCGAGGTCAACCGGCTGGTGCTCGAGGGTGTCGAGCCGCGCCAGGATGGCACCACCGGCGCGGGATGCGAGATCATCGGGCGGGTCGTGATCGAGGCGGGCGCGCAGGTGTCGGGATCCCGCATCGTCGGACCCGTGATCATCGGCGCCGGTACCAAGGTGA
>DATMKQ010000463.1:0-14397 GCA_035571275.1 Trebonia sp. | reverse complement strand
AGCACGATTCGTCCCCGGTACCGCATCCGGAACGCCAGTCCCACGATGCCCGGGGGAAGCCGCGGCTTGAACGACAGCGCGCCCTCCTCGACGCGCATCCCGCCGAACCCGCCGACCAGCGCCGTCCAGGCGCCGGCCAGCGAGGCGATGTGCAGCCCGTCCTTGGTGTTGTGCTCGCGGTCCTGCAAGTCCATGAGCGCGGCTTCCGCGAGGTAGTCGTAGGCGAGCTCCAGGTGCCCGACCTCGGCGGCGAGCACCGCCTGCGTGCACGGGGACAGCGAGGAGTCCCTGACGGTCAGGGCCTCGTAGTAATCGAAGTTCCGCGCCTTCTGCTCCGGGGTGAAGGAGTCGCCGCGCGTCTGCATCGCGAGCACCAGGTCCGCCTGCTTGATGACCTGCTTGCGGTACAGCTGGAAGTACGGGTAGTACAGCAGCAGCGGGTAATGGTCCTTGGGGGTTGACTCGAAGTCCCACCGCGCGTAATCGGTGAACCCGTCGTGCTGCGGGTGCACCCCTAGGCGCTCGTCGTAGGGGATGTACATCGTCGCGGCGGCGTCCCGCCATGACGCCGCCTCTTCCGTCGTCACGCCCAGCTCGCGAGCCTCGTCCGGCAGCTTCATCGCGAGGATGGCGGCACAGGAGAGGTTTTGCTGCGCCATCAGGTTCGTGTACACGTTGTTGTCCTTGATGGCGCTGTACTCGTCCGGCCCGGTCACACCCTCGATGCGGAACTCGCCCGCCGCGTCGTGCTGGCCGAGCGAACGCCACAGGCGGGCGGTCTCCACGAGGAGCGGAAGCCCGACCTCCCGCTCGAATTGCTCGTCTTCTGTGGCCCTGAGGTACCCGATGACCGCGTCCGCGATATCGGCGTTGATGTGGAAGGCAGCCGTTCCCGCAGGCCAGTATCCCGAGCACTCCTGGCCGCGGATCGTCCGCCACGGGAACGCCGCGCCGGCCAGCCCCAGCTCCGCCGCGTGCGTCCTGGCCTCAGGCAGCACCAGGGACCGCCAGCGCAGCGCGCTCGCGGCGGCGTCCGGATGGGTGTGGGTGAGCACGGGGAGCACGAACATCTCGGTGTCCCAGAACGTGTGGCCGTCGTATCCGGTGCCCGTCAGGCCCTTGGCCGCGATCATCCGGTTCTCGGCGCGCGCGCCAGCCTGAAGGATGTGGAACAACCCGAACCGAACGGCCTGCTGGATCTCGACGTCGCCGTCGACCTCCACGTCCGCACCCTCCCAGAACGAATCCAGGTACTTGCGCTGCTCCTGCGCCAAGCCGTCCCAGCCGATCAGCCCAGCCGCGGCCAATGCGCCAGAGACCTGGTCGACCAGGGCCGGGCGGGATCGCTGGCTTGACCACCCGTAGCCGAGGTACTTCACCAGCCGAAGTTCCTCATCCTGCGGCACCTCGGCGGCGACCATCAACCGCCCGACATCGGGGTACGACTCGGACGACACCGCCTTCCGCGCGGGCCCGTAGACCTCGTGGGACATCCCCGCGGCGAGGCGCAGCTTCGACAGCCGCGTCGCGTGCACAAGCACGGCGCGCGGGTTCTTACCGTCAACCGCCATGTGCTCCTCGCTGACCAGGGGCGACGCGAGCATCGACGCGGCCCGCGGATCGTCGGCAGCCCGTGGCACCTCCTCGTTGGCAACGATTTCTGACATGACGACCACGCGCAGCTTCCCGCTGACCGGCTTGACGGTGTACCGGATCGCGGCGATGGCGCGCTGGGTGAGCGACACCAGGCGCTCGGAATGGATTTCGACCGTGTCCCCGGCCGGTGAGGTCCAGCGCACCGAACGAGTCAGCGTTCCGGCCCGCAGGTCGAGGGTCCTCGTATGCGAGTGCAGCGTGCCGTACCGGATATCGAACGGCTCGTCGTTTACCAGCAGTCGGATCACCTTGCCGTTGGTGACGTTGATGACCGTCTGGCCTACCTGCGGAAACCCGTAGCCCGCCTCGGCGTAGGGCAGCGGCCGCTCCTCGTAGAGCGAGTTGAGATAGGTGCCGGGCAGCCCGTGCGGCTCGCCCTCGTCCAGGTTGCCGCGCAGCCCGATGTGCCCGTTGGACAGCGCGAAAACCGATTCGCTCTGCGCCAGCAAGTTCAGGTCAAGCGACGCCTCGGTCAGACACCACGGCTCGACACCGTACGGCGCTTGGGAGATCATGACAGCCGGCCGTTCATAGCAGCTCCGCCAGGTCCTGCACCACGATGTCGGCACCGTGCGCCCGCAGCGCTTCGGCCTGGCCGACGCGGTCGACGCCCACCACTAGTCCGAACCCGCCCGCGTGCCCGGCCGCCACCCCGGCCAGTGCGTCCTCGAAGACGGCCGCCTGCTTGGCCCCGACGCCGAGCATCCGCGCCGCCTCCAGGAACGTGTCGGGCGCCGGCTTGCCCCGCAGCCCACGCTCGCCTGCCACCTGCGCGTCCACGCGCGTGTCGAACAGGTCGGTGATCCCGGCCGCTTCTAGCACGGCGACAGTGTTCGCGCTCGAGGACACGATCGCGGTACGCAGCCCGGCGGCGCGGACCGCGGTGATGTAGCGGACGGACCCGTCGTAGACCTCAACCCCGTCCCGCTCCAGCACCTTCTGTACCAGTTCGTTCTTCCGGTTACTGAGCCCCCATTCGGTCTGAGCCCCGGCGGGGTCAGACGGCGAGCCCTCAGGCAGCGAGATCGACCTGGACTCGAGGAATGACTTGGTCCCCTGAAGCCGGGGTTTCCCGTCGACGTATTCCTCGTAGTCCCGGGCCTTGTCAAACGGCACGAAAGCAGTGCCGGTCTTCGACGACCAGTCGCGCAGGAACTCGTCGAACATGTCCTTCCAGGCCGCGGCGTGCACGACCGCGGTCTTGGTCACCACTCCGTCCATGTCGAACAGGCAGGCGGTAACCCCGTCTGGCAGCCCTAGCATGCGGCGTTCCGTAGCACGCCGGGCCGATTACCCGGAAAAGCCTGGCTTGTCTTCTGGTAGTTCGAGGTCACTCTTGGCCAGCTCCTCGATGTTGACGTCCTTGAAGGTGACAACCCGCACGTTCTTGACGAACCGGGCAGGCCTGTACATATCCCAAACCCATGCGTCGTGCATCGTGACCTCGAAGAAGACCTCGCCGTTGTCGGTGCTGCGCACAGCAAGATCCACGTCGTTGGTGAGGTAGAACCGCCGCTCGGTCTCCACGACATGGGTGAACAGGCCGACAACGTCGCGGTACTCGCGGTAGAGCTGCAGCTCCATCTCCGCTTCGTATTTTTCCAGGTCTTCCGCGCTCATGTCCCCTATTCTCCCTCCAGCCGCACGTCCTCCGGCACGCACCGGAACGAGCGGCGGTGCTCCGGGCACGGCCCGAACTCCGCCATTGCCCGCAGGTGCTCGTCGGTTACATACCCCTTGTGGCGGCAGAAGCCATATGTGGGGTAACGCTCGTCGAGGTCGCACATCATCCGGTCCCTGGTCACCTTGGCCACGATGGAGGCCGCGGCGACAGACGCGGCGACCCGGTCACCCTTCCACACGGCCAGCGCGGGGCACACCAGACCGCGGACGGGAAAGCCGTCGGTCAGCACGTATCTCGGCGCGCTGCGCAGGCCCGCGAACGCCCGGCGCATGCCCTCGACGTTGCACACGTGCAGCCCGAGCCGGTCGATGTCGCCGACCGGGATGGTCACCACGTGCCAATCCAGCGCCCGGCGCATGATGTGGGTGTAGGCCTCCTCGCGGGCGGCCGGGGTGAGCAGCTTGGAATCGGCTAGCTGCGGCAGCCGCCTGATCGCCGCCTGATCGAGCACGACGGCAGCCACCACCAGCGGCCCCGCACACGCGCCGCGCCCGGCCTCATCGATGCCCGCGACCGGCGCCAGTCCGGCGCGCGCGAGCACGTTCTCATACGCGGCGAGGCCGGCGCTGCGCCGCGGCGTGTACCCGTGCTGGACCATGACTCTCGAACTATATTCCCCCTCGCCTCCGGGGCGCTTTGGTCCGGCGTCTTCCCCTCGTCGCGATGAAGCTTTGCTTCATCGCTCCCGCGTCCATCCGGCGGCGCGACCCTTTGGCTCGCGGGAGGCTTGCCCGCCGCGCCGGGTCTGTACAGGGTTATTCGGAACGGAGGCGTGGTGGCTGTTTGGCAGTCTGTCCTACTCGCGGCGGCGAGCCTTTCGGGCCCGCAGTCTGCGGCGGGCGCTGCGCTGGAGCCAAGTTAGCGGCACTGCGCCGGCGAAGCCTAGCGCTAGCGGTAGGGCGGACGTGGACTGTCGCAGGGGGGTGCCGTTGTTCATCGCGGCGGTCAAGGCTGCGGCCGAGCCGCCGGCTGCCGCGGCCGACGCGTTCAGTTTCGGCTGCTCGAAGGTAGCCGGGATGTTCAGGAAGCCCCATCGGCTCGGTGGCCAGATGATCACGAACGCCCGGCCGAGGACGCCGCTTTCCGGGATCGTGCCGCCGCCTGGATCGCCCATGTGCCCGCGCGAGTCGTAGGAGACCAGCCGGTGGTCGCCCATCACCCATAGCCTGGCCGCCGGCACGGTGATGTTGAACCGCTGCAGCGACGGGGCTTCGCCGGGGTAGACGTAGGACCCTTCGTTGAGGGCGATGCCGTTGACGGTCACCCGCCCGCGGGCGTCGCAGCACGCCACGTGGTCGCCGGGAAGGCCGATAACGCGCTTGATGTAGATGTCAGAGTCGTGGCTGATGCCGACGATGCCCTCAAGGTCGCTGAAGGCCCGGCTGAAGATGTTCGAGCTAGCCGGCGGGCTGAAATCCCACGACCCGTTGCCGTCGAACACAACGATGTCGCCGCGATGGATGCCACGGAAGTCGTACACCAGCTTGTTGATAAGGACCCGATCGCCGATGTCGAGAGTGTTCTCCATCGACGAGGACGGAATGTAGAAGGCCTGAATGGCGTAGGTCTTGATGATGAGCGCGAGCACCAGCGCGACCACGACGAGCACAGGCAGTTCGCGCAGCAGGCTGCGACGTCTCCGGGGGCGCTTGTGGCCGGGCTTGCCGTCCTGCTGGTCCTCCCCGGTGCCCCCGGCGTCCCCGGCGTCCTCGGCGGCCGTGCCGTCTTCCGCTTGCTGAGTGTCCGCAGCGCCGCCGGCCGACTGTCCAGGTCCCCGGTCCTGGCCCGTGCCCTGACCGTTCTGCTTACGCGTCCCCGGCGTGCCGAGCCCTGGAAGCACCTGAGTGTCATCCGGCTCTGGCACAGGGTCTGCCGGATCCCAGGGAGGCGACCCGAAGCCTTCCCGCGAGCCGGAACTGCTCATCCGCGCTCCCCCTGTTCCACACGCCAGGCCACACCGTCGTCGCTCATCACGTCGAGAGTATCTTGCTCTGTTGGCTCCGCTCGCCTCCGGGCGCTCTGCTTGCCCCGCTCGCCGCCGGGCGCTTTTCGCCCGCTATCTTCCTTCGTCGCGATGAAGCTTCGCTTCATCGCTCCTCAGTCCAGACAGCGGCGCGCCCTTCGGCTCGCGGTTTGCTGGCCCCGCGCGGTGCCGGTGTCGGCCTGGCGCGCAGCTCCAGCCTCAGCGGTAACACCGTTCCCGCATACTCTTCTCTGCGGCGGCGCGGGGTCGGCCTGGCGTACCTGCGGCGGCGCGGGGTCGGCCTGGCGCGCAGCTCTAGCCTCAGCGGTAACACCGCTCCCGGGTCGTCTTCCAGCCAGCGGCGCCGGTGAGATAGCGCGGAAGATCGTCCGCCCTCTGGGCCGGACGATCTTCCGCGCTAATTGGGGTGCCCTGAATGTTTCGAGTTGGGGTTCAGGCATTTGGGGTGTATCGCCGCTGCGGGGCTGGAGTGCGCGGGTGGCGGGGGCGGGGGTGGGGGCGGGGATGGGGGTGGGGGCGGGCTAATCGCGGCGGCGGCGGCGCCAGGCTAGGGTGCCGGCGGCTAGGGCGGCGGTTGTGGTGCCTAGCGCGGGAGTAGAGCCGACTGCGGCGGTCGCGGCGTGCAGGGCCGCCTGCTGGAAGGTCGTGGGTATGGGGAGGTCGCCTATCCGCGACGTCGGCCAGATGACCACGAACGCGCGGCCGACTACCGCGCTTTCCGGGATGGTGCCAGAGCCTGGGTCGTTCAGGCGGTAGCGGGAGTCGTCCGAGTCCGCCCGGTTGTCACCCATCACCCACAGCCGACCGGGCGGCACCGTGATGTTGAACTTGATCAGGGACGGCGCGGCGCCTGGATAAATGTAAGACGTCTCGGTCAGCGGAACGCCGTTGACCGTCACCTGCCCTTGGGCGTCGCAGCACACCACGTGGTCGCCGGGAAGCCCGATAACGCGCTTGATGTAGTCGGTCCCCGGGGCGGAGATCCCGACCAGGTTGGACAGGCCATCCCAGGCGCGGACGATCGGGTCGCCCGATGCGGGGGGAGCGGGCGGATCCCAGGACCCTTGCCCGCTGAACACGACGATGTCCCCGCGGTCAATCGACCGGAAATGGTAGACGAGCTTGTTGACAAGGACCCGGTCGCCCACCATCAAGGTGTTCTCCATCGACCCGGAGGGGATGGAGAACACCTGGACGACGAAAGCCTTGAGCAGGATCGTCAAGGCGAGCGCGGCCACGACGATGATGGCGAGTTCGCGCCAGAAGGGGCGCTTACGCTTCGCGCTCTTCTTCTTCGAGGATTCGCTTTGCTCGTCCTCGTCCGCAGGAGACTGTTCGTCGTCAGCGGACTCGGCGCCCTCCGATAGCTCCGGTTGCTCCGGGGGAGCGTCCTGCCTGGCAGGACTCCCCGGCTCGCGCGGGGACTGCGGATCGGGGGCGCCGTCGGTGTCGAGCCGACCCGGCTCAGCGGACATCAGCGATCAGGGGTGGCTGGCGTTCAGCTGGCGCTGTTGTCTCGGCGTTCCTTGATGCGGGCGGCCTTCCCGCGCAGGTCACGCAGGTAATACAGCTTCGCCCGGCGGACACGGCCGCGGGTCACCGGCTCGATCTTGTCGATCGACGGGCTGTGTACGGGGAACGTCCGCTCGACGCCCACGCCGTAGCTCACCTTGCGCACGGTGAAAGTCTCCCGTAGACCGCCGCCCTGGCGTCGGATCACGACACCCTGGAACACCTGGATCCGGGAGCGGTTTCCTTCCGTCACCTTGACGTGCACCTTGAGGGTGTCACCGGGACGGAAGTCCGGGACGTCTTCCCGGAGCTGGGCCTGCTCAAGCTCGGCGATCGCGGTATGCATGGTGGATGTTTCCTCAGTCCTGGTCGGATGTGCGCACCAGCGCACCCCGGGTGTAAGCCTGCTGTCGCCAGGGAAACACCCCGGCAGAGTCAACGCCCGAACGGGCAGCGCACTTCAGTGTGCCATATTTTCGCCGTCAACCGGAAAGCCAGCCTCGAACAGCACCCTCCGATCCTTGGTGTCGAGCCCGCCGGGCACCGCGGCGAGCCGGCGGACTAGGTCCGGCCGGGTGACCGCGGTGTGGCGAAGTGCCTCGTCCCGCTGGTATCGCGCGATCGCCGCGTGGTCACCGGACAGCAGCACCGCCGGCACCTCCAGTCCGCGCCACGACCTCGGCCTCGTGTAGACCGGCCCCTCGAGCAGCCCTCGCATCGCGCCGCTGCCGCCGCCGAACGAATCGTCACTGACCGATCGCTCGTTGCCGAGCACGCCGGGCAGCAGCCGACACACCGCCTCAACGATCACGACCACGGCCGCCTCTCCCCCGGCGAGCACGTAGTCACCGATGCTGACCTCGTCGACGGTCATCCGGGACCTAGCGTCGGCGACCACCCTGCCATCGATCCCCTCATACCGGCCGCAGGCGAACACCAGGTGCCGCTCCGCCGCGTAGGCCGCGGCGAGGTCCTGGGTGAACGGCATCCCGCTCGGTGTCGGCACGACGAGCCTGGCCGGCCCGACAGGTGCCCCGGGTTGCCCGGCCGAGGCGGGCTCCGCGGCTGCCAGCACGGCGTCGAGGGCGGCGCCCCAGACGTCGGGTTTCATGACCATGCCGGGTCCGCCGCCGAACGGCGTGTCATCCACCGTGTGGTGCACGTCTGTCGCCCACAGTCTCAGGTCGTGCACCTGGAAATCGATGTCACCGCGGGCGGCCGCCTTGCCGATCAGCGACACGCCGAGCGGCCCGAAGCCGCCGGCCCCTCCGTCCGCCTGCCGTGGCCCGAAGTAGTCAGGGAATATCGTGACAATGTCTACGCGCACGGTGCCACCATCTCGCCCTACAGCGCCTCGTCAGGGTTGAGCAGCCCCGGGGGTGGGTCGATGACCAGCACGCCGGCCGCCACGTCGACCTCGGTGACGATCGCCTTGACGAAAGGAACCAGGATCTCGCCGGATGCCGCCGTCCCGCCATCGCCCCCGCCGAGCGGGCGGACGGCCAGCATGTCCTGGCCGTGGTGCAGGACGTCCTCGACGGTGCCGACGACCGTTCCGTCGACAGTACGGACAGAAAGACCGACCAGGTCGTGATCGCGGTACTCGTCGGGATCTTCCGGCGCGGCGAGCGTACCGGAATCGACGGTCAGCCAGGTGCCGCCAAGCGCGGCCGCCGCGTCCCTATCCCTGACACCGCCGAACCGCACGAGGAGCGTGCCCGAATGCCAGCGCATCGCCGCCACGGTCAGCGGTCCTACGTCTGCCGGGTCGGTGTCCAGCCGTGAGCCCACGGCGAACCGCAGTTCGGGCTCATCGGTCCGGACACCGACCACGACATCACCGCGGATTCCGTGCGGGCGGCCGATCCGGCCGACGGTGACCTGCATGGACCGTCAGCGAACCTCGCCGGTCTCCAGCAGGTCGATGCGAACGTGCCGGTTCCCCGCCAGGGAACTGATCACTGTCCGCAGCGCCTTGGCGGTGCGACCGCCCCTGCCGATGACCTTTCCGAGGTCGTCCGGATGCACGCGTACTTCCAGGACGTTGCCCCGGCGCAGCATGCGGCTGGCCACCTGTACGTCGTCAGGGTACGCGACTATGCCCCTGACCAGGTGCTCAAGGGCTTCCTCAAGCACCTCAGGCTCCGGAGGAGCCGTCGACAGCCTCGCCGGCCGCCGCCGTATCGTCCTGCGGCGCTGGCGCCGTGTCGCTGACCTCGGCCTCGCTGGCCTTGCCCTCGGCGGCCTTGGCCTCGTCGGCCTTGGCTTCGGCGGCCTTGGCCTCGGTGGCCTTGCCCTCGGCGGCCTTGGCTTCGCTGGCCTTTGCCTCGGTGGCCTTGGCCTCGGTGGCCTTCGCCTCGCTGGCCTTGGCTTCGGTGGCCTTGGCCTCGGTGGCCTTGGCTTCGGCAGCCGAGTCCTTCTTCGGCTGCTCCCTCCTTGGCGCGGCGGACCGGGCCGGCTTGGCGGCCTTGGTCTCCTTGGCGGCGAGGCTTTCCTTCACCAGCGAGTCGTAGCGTTCCTTCTTGTCCGCCTTGGGTTCGGCGGTCCTCAGGGTGCCCTCGGCACCGGGCAGGCCCTTGAACTTCTGCCAGTCACCGGTGATGGTGAGCAGGTGGCGCACCGGGTCGGTCGGCTGCGCGCCAACCGAGAGCCAGTGCTGGACCCGCGCCGAGTTAACCTCGATGAGCGACGGCTCCGCCTTCGGGTGATACTTGCCGATCTCCTCGATGGCCCGCCCGTCCCGCTTGGTGCGTGAGTCAGCGACGACGATCCGGTAGTACGGTTCCCGGATCTTGCCCAGGCGCTTTAGCTTGATCTTGACAGCCACGGCTGTGGTCTTCTCCCAGCAATTAGGTACGTGTGTCGGACACCCGCCAGCGGGGAATGGCCGGCCGGACCGAGCGGATGGACCAAGCCAGGCGGACGAGGAGAGGGCGCCGCGCGGCCAGGTGTCGGTCGCCATTCTGCCAGATGCCATCGGGTTACGGGTAATCATGCAAGCGCGCGGGGTGCCCGCGGTCCGGCTCGACCTGGTGCGGCGCCCTCTGTCACACGCTGACCCTTCGGCTGCCTGACAAACCCGATCATTTCCTGTCACGCTCGCCATGTCCCAGGCAAGGTGACCGGTACCCGGCGCGACTAGGGCAAGCGCGGCCAATCCGGAGGGGGCAGCTCCGATGAAACAGTTACATAACGTGCGTTGACTTCGCCTGCCACCGCTCGTAGCGTGTGCCTACGTTTGTTAACAATCCAACGCACAGACGTTCGCATAGCGGACGGGACTAACCGACGCGAGCCTGGGCCTAAGGACGCGCCGCGAGGTACGCCACGTGCCGCGCCTCGGTGATGTCGCAAGGCGTCGCCAGTTAGTCACATCCGCTTCGGACGAGAGTACGGCCCGCATCTCCAGCCGTGGCATTGCTACGCACGAGTTCACGCCGCATACCGCTATAACAGCCATGTTCCACCATGCACGGGATTGGAGTGATGTTAGCCTCGGAGGCACCCGCGGGCCGAAATGGGCCCGTTGAACGTTTCGCCAGGTTATGTCACAGATTGTGCATCCAACGTTGGATGCTCGGTCGGTAGGCGGCGAAACGGCCTCACCCTGCGAAGCAGACATCATCCGAACGTGGTCACGCATCGCACCTGGCGCACACCTGTAACGCGCGGCACCTGGCGCACTTATGAAGGAGATCCAAGACCATGACTGACCAGACAGCTCAACCCGTCGACCCGGCTGCGCAGGAGCCGGCCGGCGGAGTTTCCCGACGCCGGTTGTTCCGTGCCGTTGGGGTGGGCGCGGCTGTCGCCGGCGGCGGGAGCCTGCTGGCGGCCTGCAGTTCGGGTATCCAGGGGGCGAACAGCACGGCAACAAGCACCGCGACCTCCAGCAGCGGTAGCGGCGGCGGCACCAGCAAGGAAATCACGATCGGGTGGATTCACCCGCTGACCGGCTCGCTGGCGGGGTTCGGCGCGCCGGACAACTGGGTCATCCAGCAGATCCAGCAGACCGCGCCGTACAAGAACGGGTTCAAGATCGGCGGGTCGACCTACACAGTCAACATCAAGTCTTACGACAGCCAGTCGTCGGTGTCACGGGCCGGAGACCTGGCCAAGCAGGCGATCCAGTCCGACAACGTCGACATGCTGTTCGCCTCCTCCACTCCGGAGACGGTGAACGCGGTGGCCTCCCAGGCCGAGACGCTGGGCACCCCGCTGGTCTGCGCGAACATCCCGTGGGAGTCGTGGTACGTCAACCTGGGCGGCAACCCGGCAAAGCCGACGGTCAAGCCCAAGTACGTGGTCATGTACTTCCTGGGCGCCGAGCACCTGGCCGAGTGCTTCATCCCGATGTGGAACAGGATCGGCGCCAAGTACGGCAACAACCACATCGTCGCCGCCGCGTTCCCCAACGACCCTGACGGCATCGCGTTCCGCGCGGTGTTCCCGATGATCCTGAAGCCGGCAGGCTACACGTTGGACATGTCGACGGCCTACACCGACGGGCTGACCAACTACACGTCGATGATCAGCCAGTTCAAGAACGAGAACGCCGACTTCTTCACCAACGTCCCGCTGCCGCCTGACTTCGCCACCATGTGGAAGCAGGCGCTGCAGCAGAACTTCCGGCCCAAGCTCGCCACCGTCGCCAAGGTGCTGCTGTTCCCCACCGACGCCTACGCGATGGGCTCGGAGGTCTACAACATCGCCACCGACACCTGGTGGGTGCCGACCCTGCCGTGGCACTCGTCCTTCACCGGGCAAAGCTGCATGGACATGGCCGACCTGTACACCTCCGACGGCAACGGTCAGCCCAACGCCAACATCAGCAACTACACGCTGTTCGAAATCGCTTACAAGGCCTTCACCTCGGTCAACGACCCGCACAACCACGACGAGGTGGCCACGGCGATTCACCAGGTGGTGATCCCCGACGCGCTGGCCGGGCCGATGGACTTCACCTCGAGCAAGAACCCCGCACCCGGCGTCGTGATCACCCCGCCGGTCGGCATCCAGTGGCAGAAGGGCACCACCTACGCGCTCGAGGCGAAGGTCGTCGACAACACGCTGCTGCCCGAGGCGAAGATCACCGGCGACCTGCTGCCGACCTTCTCGTAAGCGTCGGCTGCCGGCTGGTGTGTGCCAACAGGAAAGTCCTGTTGCCGACGAGGAAGCGATGAGCACTGCATTGCTTGAGCTAGACCACGTGACGAAGCGGTTCGGCCGCGTCGTCATCGCGGAAGACCTGTCGTTCTCGGTCGGAGCCGGGGACACGGTCGGGATCGTGGGGCCGAACGGCGCTGGCAAGACCAGCCTGTTCGGCCTCATCTCCGGCGACCTGTCCCCCGGCTCCGGCCAGGTCAGGTTCGCCGGGCGAACAGTCACCCGGCTGGACGCCGCCGCCCGGTGCCGACTCGGCATCGGGCGGACCTATCAGGTCCCTCGCCCGTTCACGGACATGACCGTGTTCGAGAACGTGCTCGTCGCCGCTCAGCAAGGCGGCGGGCTGCGCAGGCGCGCCAGCTACGCGGCGGCAGCCGACTCGCTCGAGCGCACCGGGATCGCCGCCGAGGCCAACATCCCGGCGGCGCGGCTCGGCCTGCTGCAGCGCAAGCGGCTGGAGATCGCCCGCGCGCTCGCGACCCGGCCGGCCCTACTGCTGCTCGACGAGGTGGCCGGTGGCCTCACCGACCCCGAGGTCGCCGTCCTCGTCGAGATCGTCCGCGGCATCAATGCCGAGGGCATCGCCATCATCTGGATCGAGCACGTGGTCCGCGCCCTGACCGCCCTGGTCAGCAGGCTCACCTGCCTATCGGGCGGTGAGTTCATCGGCGACGGCGATCCCGCGTCCGTGCTCGCCAACCCGCGGGTCCGCGAGGTCTACCTCGGCAGCGCGGTAACGGCGTCGGCGCTTGGTCTTACAGAAAGCGACTCGGCGCCGGGAGGGCCCCATGAGTGAGGCCGTTGCTCCGCAGAGGCGAGTGGACAGCGGGACGCCGCTGCTCGAGGTTCACGATCTCGTCGTGCACCACGGACAGCTGCGCGCGCTGTCCGGCATCTCACTGCGGGTGTACCCGGGCGAGGTGTACGCGATCATCGGCGCCAACGGCGCGGGCAAATCGACGCTGCTGCGCACGATCGCCGGCCTGCACCGCCCGTCCGGGGGATCGATCGTCTACGACGGCAAGAACGTGACAGGCGTCCGGCCGGACAAGCGCGCCACCGCGGGCATCGTCATGGTCCCCGAAGGCCGCCGCCTCTTCCCGTCGCTGACGCTCGAGGAGAACCTGAAGGTCGGCGCGACCTACGCGCGCCCGGGCCCGTGGACGATCGGGCAGGTCTACGACCTGTTCCCGTGGATGAAGGAGCGCCGTAACCAGCGCACCGCCCAGATGTCCGGCGGCGAACAGCAATCGGTCGCCATCGGCCGCGCGCTAGTCGCGAACCCGCGCGTCCTGCTCCTCGACGAACTTTCTCTCGGCTTGGCTCCTGTCATCCTCCAGCGGATCTACGGAATGCTGCCGCGGATCCTGGCCTCGGGCGTGACCGTGCTGCTGGTCGAACAGGACGTCAGCCAGGCGATGCGCGTGGCCACTCACCTGCAGTGCCTGCTCGAAGGCCGCACGACGCTGGAGGGCCGGCCCTCCGACGTCACCGCCGAGGAAGTCGAAGCGGCGTACTTCGGAATGGGGTCTTCGACGTCAGCGGACGCAAAATCGCCTGTGCGGAGCGCACCCGATGTTGAGGGGGGCGAAGCCTAATGGCCTGGGTCAACGCCGTCATCCAGGGCATCTTGACCGGCGGACTGTACGCGTTGTTCGCGTGCGGGCTGTCGCTCATGTTCGGCGTCATGAAGGTGGTGAACCTCGCGCACGGCGACCTGGCCACGGTCGCCGGTTACGTCGGCGTCGGAGTCATCGCGGCCACTCATGTTCCGTTCCTGTGGTCCGTGCCCATCGTGGTGGCGATCATGGCGGTGCTCGGCTACGTGCTGCAGCGGTCGCTGCTCCAGGCGGCCATCTCCCGTGGCGAGCTCATCACGCTGATCGTCACCTTTGGCCTGTCGATCGTGATCGAGAATGGCCTCCTGCAGTTCTTCACCGCCAACACCCGCGGCATCGGCACCGGGTCATCCCTGATCAGCGCCTCGTTCTCGATCGGCTCGCAGATCACGATCGCCTGGCTGGACGTCGTTATCTTCGGGCTCGCGATCGTGGTGCTGCTCGGCCTGCAATATTTCCTCTCCGGGTCGAAATACGGGCGGCTCATCCGCGCCGTCGCCGACGACAGAGAGGCGGCTCAACTATCTGGCGCCGACTACCGGCACGTGTTCGGCATCGCGGCGGGGGTGGCGTTCGCCACCGTGGCGCTGGCCGGCATCTCTTACGGCATGACCACCGTGATCGACCCCACCTCGGGCACCGACACGATCCTGCTGTTCGCGTTCGCGGCGGTGGTGATCGGCGGCCTTGGCTCGCTGTGGGGAACCCTGATCGGCGGCATCGTCCTCGGCGTCGCCCAGCAGATCGGCGCGCAGATCAACATCTCCGACGAGCTG
>DATMKQ010000462.1:0-5716 GCA_035571275.1 Trebonia sp. | reverse complement strand
GTCGGGCTGGTCGGCAACGGCACCGGACTGGTCGGCAACGGCGTCGTGCTGGTCAGCGGGGGAGAGGGCGCCGACGGCGCGGGCTACCGCGCCGGCTAGGGCGTCCGCGGGGACGCGCTCGACGACCGCGCGGTAGTCGGCGGCTCGTTCGGCGAACAGGGCCACGATGTCCGTGGCCGCCGGGTCGTGGTGGGCGCGCAGGTAGCCGCGGGGCAGCGCGGCGTGGCCGGCATCCACCTCGGCCGGCGTCGACGGGCGCCCGGTGGCGGTCCGGATCCTGGCTAGGATCTCCTCGCGGGCCGCGCTCATCCGCCGTTGCCCCTGGTGCGGGTCCACCAGGCGCGGAACGACTCCGGGGGCGGCGCGGGGGCGTCCCGGGTGTCCGTCCACGCCGACAGCGGCGGCGGCAGCCGCCTGATCCGGCCCTTGCGCCCCGCCACGTGCCTGCTCAGGGACGCCACGCGCTGCGCGGCGGCCAGGCGGGCCGCGGAGGCGAGGACGTAACCGGAGAGCTTGAACACGGTTCGTTCTGGATAATGCCTGTGATTTTCCACTGCCTTAGCGCGCAGATGCACGAGCGCCTCAGGGATGTTAATCGCGACGGGGCACACCTCATAGCAGGCGCCGCACAGCGACGAGGCGAACGGTAGCGACGCGTCGACGGGCGAACCCACGCCGCGCAGTTGCGGGGACAAGATCGCGCCGATCGGGCCGGGGTAGGGCGAGCCGTAGGCGTGGCCGCCGGCCCGCTCGTACACGGGGCACACGTTCAGGCAGGCCGAGCAGCGGATGCAGCGCAGCGCCTGGCGTCCGGTGCGGTCGGCGAGGGCGTCGGTCCTGCCGTTGTCGAGCAGCACCAGGTGGAAGTCCTCCGGCCCGTCACCCGGTGTCACTCCGGACCAGATCGTCGTGTACGGGTTCATCCGCTCCGCGGTGGAGCTACGCGGCAGCAGCGCGAGGAAGACCTCGAGGTCCCGCCAGGACGGCAGGATCTTCTCCACGCCGACCACGGAGATCAGCGTCCGCGGGAGCGTGAGGCACATGCGACCGTTGCCTTCTGACTCGACGACCACGAGCGATCCCGTGTCGGCGACCGCGAAGTTCGCCCCGGAGATGCCGACGGTGGCGGCGAGAAACTCGTTTCTCAGGTGCGCGCGGGCCGCGGCGGCCAGCTGGGCCGGGTCGTCGGACAGTCCCGGGGGAGCGTCCGGCATCTTGCGGCGGAACAGTTCGCCGATCTCGGCGCGATTCTTGTGGATCGCCGGGACCAGGATGTGGCTGGGCCAGTCGTCGCCGAGCTGGACGATGAGCTCGGCCAGGTCGGTCTCGATGGCGCTGATGCCGCTTTTCGCGAGGGCCTCGTTGAGGCCCGTCTCCTGGGTGGCCATCGACTTGACCTTGACGACCTTGCCGGCACCGGCCTGCTCGACGAGGCCGGTGACGATGGCGTTCGCCTCGGCCGCGTCTCTGGCCCAGTGCACGTGCCCGCCCGCCTTGGTGACGTTCTCCTCCAGGCGCAGCAGGTAGGTCTCCAGGTTGGCGAGCACGTGGTCCTTGATCGCCTTGGCGGCCTGCCGGAGGTCTTCCCAGTCGCCGAGTTCGCCGACCGCCTTCGCGCGCTTGGTCCTGATCGCCGTCGTGGCGTGGGTGAGGTTGCGGCGCAACTGAGAGTCCGCGACCGCGGTTTTCGCGGCCGCGGGGAAGGCGGGCATCCCGACGTACGTGGGCATGCTCCCGGTCATGCGCCGTCCCCGTCCGCGGAAGCGAGGATCTCCGCCAGGTGCATGGGCCGCACCCCGGTGCGCATCCGGCTCAGCGCGCCGCCGATGTGCATGAGGCACGAGTTGTCGCCGGCGGCGACGACCTCGGCCCGCGACTGGCGGATCGCGGCCACCTTGTCCGCGCACATCGCCGCCGACACGTCAGGGTTCTTGATCGCGAACGTGCCGCCGAACCCGCAGCAGGTCTCCGCGTCCGGCAGGTCCACCAGCTCCAGACCGCGCACGCCGCGCAGCAGCCGGTACGGGGCGTCGCCGACGTGCATCATCCGCAGGCTGTGGCAGGTCGGGTGGTACGTCACCCGGTGCGGGAAGTACGCGCCCACGTCGGTCACGCCGAGCACGTCGGTCAGGAGCGTGGCCAGGTCATGCACCCGCGGCGCGATCTCCGCTACCTGCTTCGCGAGGGCGGCGTCGCCTTCGGCGAGGACCGGGTGGTACTCGCGGACCATGGCGGCACACGACGCGGACGGGGTGACGATCGCTTCGTAACCGTCGAAGGCGGCGGCGAAGCCGCGGACCATCGGCGCCGCCTCGCGCCGGTAGCCGGTGTTGAAGTGCATCTGCCCGCAGCACGATTGGGTGCGGGGGAACTCCACCTGATGGCCGAGCCGCTCGAGCAGCGTGACCGTGGCCTTGCCGGTCTCCGGGAACAGCGTGTCGGTCAGGCAGGTGACGAACAGGCCGATCCGCATGTTCCGCACGGTACTCCAGATGCGGCGGCGGGCGCGAGCGCGGACGGCGGCTATGGCCTTAACCGGTCAGGACCTGACCGCGGCCGGCGGCGCGAGCGGCGGTTGGCTAACCTCGAGAGGCGATGAACGAGGACCCGACGGTGCTGCTCTCCCCGCCAGGACAGCGGCTGCTGGCGCGGCTGGCGCAGGAGGCGGCGGCGGGCGGCCTGTCGCCAGCCGGCGCTCCGCCCGCCGCCGCTCACCGGACGGATCTGGCTCTCGCGGTCAGCTTGCGGCGCGAGTACCCGGCGAGCCTGGTCGCCGCCGCGATGACTCAGCAGGAGCTGCGGCTGGCGGCGCGGGCGAAGTTCGGCCGGGCGATGCGGATGCTGTTCACCAGGGACGGCTACGAGCAGTCGTCGTCGGAGACGATCGCCAGGCACCGGGCGGCCCGGTTCGCCGGCGTCCGCCGCGCGGCCGACCTGTGCTGCGGCATCGGCGGGGACCTGATCGCGCTCGCGTCGCGAGCCGAACACGTGCTGGCCGTCGACAGGGACGAGGTGCACGCCAGGCTCGCGCTGCACAACGCGGGTGTCTACGAGGTGGCCGACGCGGTGCGGGCATGCGTCGCCGATGTCCGGGACGTCTCGCTGACCGGGATCGACGCGGTCTTCGTCGACCCGGCCCGCCGGGCCGGTACCCACAGGTTCCGCGCCGGTATGTCGGAGCCGCCACTGGATTGGTGCCTGTCCCTGCCGGACCGCGCACCCGGCGTGCCTGCCGTCTGCGTCAAGGCCGCCCCGGGCCTGCCCGCCGAACTGATCCCGGCCGGCTGGGAGGCGGAGTTCATAGCGGACGGCCGCGACCTGAAGGAGGCCGTGCTCTGGTCCCCGGCCCTGGCGACCGCCGCGAGGCGGGCGACGATCCTGCCCGGCGCGGACACGCTCGTCGCCGACCCGGGCGCGCCAGCGGACCCGGTCCGGGTCGGTGAGCCGGGGGAGTACCTGCTCGACCCGAACCCCGCGGTCACGCGCGCGGGCCTGGTGGAGGACCTGGCGCGCAGGCTCGGGGCGTGGAAGCTCGACCCGTTGATCGCGTTCCTCGCGGTGCCGCGCGATGTCAGGACGCCGTTCGCGCGGACCTTGCGGGTGGTCGAGTCGGCGCCCTGGAACGAGAAGCTATTCGCTCGGCGGTTGCGCGACCTCGGCGTGGGCGCGGCCGACCTGCGGCGCCGCGGCCTCGCCGGTGACGTGGAGCAGATCCACCGTCGGCTGAAGCTGGCTGGCCCGCACCGAGCCACGCTGGTCCTCACCCGGGTCAGCGACAAGCCCTGGGGCCTGATCTGCACCGACCCAGGTTCCCTCCTCGGCTAGCGGGCGCAAGCGCCAGACCGTAGCCGCCAGCAGCAAGACGACGACGGCGAAGATGACGTACGAGCTGCCGATGATCTGCTGCCATACCGCCCAGTGTGACTCACGGTTGTCGCCGAACGGGAACCACCACTGCGGCGCCGCGGCGAAAATAACGAGCCCGGCGGCGGCCGTCGCCAGCCCGGCGCGGTGCCGGCGTCGCCTGCTGAGCACGGCCAGGGTAAGCAACCCGGGCACGGCCCATACCCAGTGGTGCGACCACGAGATCGGCGATATCAGCAACGCCGCGAAGGCGTTCAGCGACAGCGCCCAGGCATCCGCCGACCTGGCCAGCGCGTCGCGCATCCCGCAGGCGGCCAGCACCAGGACGACGACGGACAGCGCTAGCCATACAGCCGTCCCGGCCGGTGTGCCCGGACCAAGCCCGGCGCGGCCGAGCACCGCCTGGATGGACTGGTTGGCGGCATAGATCAAGTCGCCGGCCCGGCCGGTCTGGAACACGATGGACGTCCAGTACCGCACCGAGTCGTGCCACGCCAGCAGGAAGCCGGCCGCGGTGGCCGCCGCGAAGGACACGGCCGCCGTTCCGGCGGCCCGCTTGTCGCCCCGGCAGAGGAAGAACAGCACGAACGCCGCGGGCGTCAGCTTCACCGCGGCCGCCAGGCCAACCGCGGCGCCGCGCGGCCAGCGCGGATTGGGGGTCAGGCAGTCCGCCGTCACCAGCGCCATCAGCGCGATGTTGACCTGCCCGTAGTCCAGCGTGTTGCGCACCGGCTCCAGGAAGAGCCCCACCGGCAGCAGCCACGCGAGCGTCCACCAGGATCCGGCCCGCGGCCCGGCGACCGAACGGAGGAACACCCGCAGCACCACCGCGGTCAGCGCGATGCTGAACAGCGTGAGCGCCGCGCCCGCGACGGCCATCGGCACCAGTGACAGGGGCGACAGCAGCATCGCGGCGATCGGCGGATAGCTGAACGGGAGCCGCGCACCGCTGCTCGTCGCGGGCAAAACCCCGTACAGATTCCCGTGGCGCAGCCACACAGAAGAACCGATGCGGTAGACGTCCAGGTCGATCCGGTAAGGACCGAAGCTGATCCGGCCCTTGCGCAGCGTCAGCTGGTAGAACACCACGGCCGCCAGGTTCACCACGACGAGCAGGACGCGCACGATGGGTGCGGCGGGCCGTGACCCCGGCCCGCCAGGGCCGGTGACGGCAGCGGCGGAGGTTGGTGGGGACCTGGAGTCGATGGCGCGCGGCGGGGCTGACCTTTCGAGGCGAATCGCCATGAGCAGCAGCATCCCGGCGCGGGGCCGCCCGGGTCGATGAGGCCAAACCCCGAATCCGAGGTGGGCTTAGCCCCCGTATCCGACCTGTACTTAGCCTCTGCCTCTGCCTGCGGGCGACCCGGACCGGGGCAAGCGCGTCAGAGTGCGTGGAGCAGGATTCCGCGCAGGAAGGCCGCCTGTCCCACGTGCTGCATGTCGTCGTTGATCACGCTGACCAACCGCACCCCGAGCGTTACGGGCGGGTGCCAGGAGGTGTCGACGACCCGTTCCAGGTCGTCGTCGGTAATGCCGGACACGAGCTTCACAGTTTGCTCGTAGGTCGCCTCGTGATATTCGGCGAGCAGTTCCGCCGACGAGATGGCCGCGCTGATGGCGGCGACCTGCTGGCTGCTGTGCCCGTAACCGATCTCGGCTGAGTTGGCCGGCTGGCCGAAGCGCTCGGCCCACCCCTGCGCCGACCACACCTGCGGCACCCCGAAGGCGCCGCCGACGTGGTCGTCCTGGACCCGGGTCAGGTGCCAGATCAGCCAGCCGATCGGGTTGGCGTCCGCGCTGACGCGGTAAGCCAGTTGCGCGTGGTTGAGGCCATAGACGGTATCGGTGACCG
>DATMKQ010000461.1:0-2300 GCA_035571275.1 Trebonia sp. | reverse complement strand
TCGATCACCGCGATGTACTCCCCGCCGGCGGTGGCGAAGATGTCGAAGTTGGTCAGTACCTGGGTGCCGTTGATCAGCACGTTGAAGGTCCGCGACCCGGCGGTGGTCCAGTATTCCTCGGCGAAGTGCAGCCGCACCGTGTAGCTGCCGCCGTCGGTCAGGCCGGGGACGGTGTAGGTGAAGTTGCCGTACCGGTTGTGCTGGTAGACCGATTGCGGCGCGGGGTTGGTCAGCCCGGTGGTGGTGATCGCGTGGGTGGTATCCGCGGTCGCGCCGCCGGTGAAGTCCTCATCGGCCACGAACGGCGCGGCGGCCGGGCCGCCAGCGGAGATATCCACCCCGCCGGTACCAGCAGCCGCCGCGGCGCTGCTTGGTCCGACACCGACGGCAACAGTAACCAGCAATCCGGCAATTAATGCGAACGCGGCGACCAAGGCGCTGGCGACCCGGTGCTTCGACGTGCGTCGTATCTTGGCAGATGAGGAGAGACTCATGGCAGCCCCAGGTGGTCCGACGGCGGCAAGGCTTGATTCAAGCCTTATTCTAAAGTATGAATTTAACGCCGCATAAACGACCCGTCAAGACATGAACCGATTAGGTAGCGACTCCGCGCCGCCGTTGGATTCAGCTGGCCGGCTGGGCCACTTCCCTGGTAGTGAACACGTTCCCGCCAAGGAAGGCCTCAATGGGCAGCGTGGCGGCACCGAGGGTTACGGCGTCAGGGCCTAGCCGGCCAAGCTCGATCGAGGTCTTGGCGAACAGATGCCGGAGCGAGCGCCCACGTGCCGCCGCACGGACCGCGGGCAGCATGTACTCGCCGAGGAGCAGCCCGGCCCATCCGCCGAGGATGATCCGCTCAGGGTTGAACAAGTTGATCAGGTCCGCGATGCTGACACCCAGGTACAGTGCGGTCTTGTCCAATATCTCCGCCGTCGCCGCCGAGGTGGGGGCCAGGTCGATCAGCGCGGCGAGCGCGGCTTCCTGGTCGCTTCCGGGCAGCGGGCCGCCGCACTGGTCGAGAATTGCCTCGGCACCCACATAGGCCTCCAGGCACCCGAGCGCCCCGCACCGGCAGGTGCGGCCGCCCACCGCGACGGTGGTGTGCCCCCACTCGCCCGCGCTGGAGGTGGAGCCGCGCAATGCGCCTCCGTTCGCGATGATGCTCGCACCCACACCGGAGCCGATCAGGCAAACGACCACGCTTTGCGCGCCCCGCCCGGCGCCGAACCACAGTTCAGCCTGTCCCATGGTCTTGGCGCAGTTGTCGATGTGCAGCGGCAGGCTGGTGCCGGACCGGAGCAGGCGTCCTAGCGGGACCGACTCCCAACCGTAGGTCTGCCCGTGCACGAGACCATCGGGTACGTTCTCGACGATGCCGGGGACCCCGACCCCGATGCCGAGGACCGCGGCCGGGTCGACCTCGCTGCAGGCGAGTACCGCCTCGAGCCCCGTCACGATCGCCTCGACGATCAGTCCGACTCCGTGCTGCCGTGGATCAAGCGGATAGTCGGCCTTGGCGTGCTCGGTCATGGCCAGGTCGAACAGCTCGACCCGGACCCGGGTCTCACCCACGTCGACCCCGATGACATACCCGTAATCCGGGTTGACCTGCAGCAAGGCGCGGGGACGCCCGCCACGTGAATCCACCGAGCCGGCCTCGACCACGATCCCCTCGTCGATCAGGTCGCGCACGACATTGCAGACTGACGCCAGACTCAGCCCGGTAGCCTCCGTCAGCTCCTGCCGACTGCGTGGCTGTTGGAAGAACAGCGACGACAGAAGCGTCGAGCGGTTGTCCCGACGCAGGTCACGGACGGTCCAACGCCTTCGCTCCCGCATGTTCCCCCACTCAGTCCTGTTGATCAATGCTTATAACAAGTTTTCAACAAAGGATCGCCACCTGGGTTACCTGCGGAAGTCGGAGGTGTTGCGTGGCTGATCGTGCTGACGTCTTGACGGATCGGATTGTTGCAATTAAGTTACGTCATAAAATAAGTCTTGCATCAACTCTGAGAATCCTCTGACGAGCCAGGCCTGCGTGCCGTCATTTCCAGGAGCGTACATATGTGCCTCGCGCTGCCCCACCGCTTCTTCGCTCGGATCCGGAGAGTGCTCATCCTCGCCGTCGCGCCGTTGCTTCTCGTCGGCCTCGTCCTGCCGGGTCTGGCGTCGCCTGCGACGGCTGCTGGTACCGGCGGGGTGGATATCTCCGCTGGCGGCCCGGCCGCCGCGCCGTTCGTGGCCGATGAGGACTTCACCGGCGGCGCGACCGCGGATACCACCCACGCGATCACCACCAC
>DATMKQ010000460.1:0-3499 GCA_035571275.1 Trebonia sp. | reverse complement strand
CTCGGCTACCGGATCGCCAGGGAAGGCGGCGCCGAGTACATCATCACCACCGACGCCGACGGTCAGTACAACCCGCTGGAGATCGAGTCCCTGCTGGCCCCGGTCATCGAGGGCAGGGCTGACTTCGTCACCGGGTCGCGCCGGATGGGCAGCGAGGAGACCAAGGACCCGGTCCGCCGGGCCGGCGTGCGGTTCTTCGCCTCGCTCGTCAGCCTGCTCACCGGGCAGCGGATCAGCGACACCACGTTCGGCCTGCGCGCGATGCGCGCCGAGGTGACCGGCACCGTCCAGCTCGAACAGCCGCAGTATCAGGCGTCCGAGCTGCTGATCGGCGTCATCACGCACGGGTACCGGGTGCTGGAAGTGCCCGCCACCATCCGCAAGCGGACGGTCGGCGAGAGCAAGAAGGGCCACAACCCGCTGTACAACCTGCACATCCCCGGCGTGAACAACCTGTTCTACGGCACCAGGTTCACCCGCGTCGTCCTCGGCACCTGGTGGCGGGAACGCCGCCGCCGCGCTGCGTTAGCCGAGCTGCCGTCGCGCGTGCTCGTTTCCCAGTTCCCCGTTTCCGCGGCGCTGCGCTAGTCCGCCGCGGTGGGCTGCGGAGCGCTTGAGCGGGTTGCCGGGGTGACCCGCTTCGCGGAGTCGTTCGGGACGTTCGGGATACTCGGGATGCTCGGGACCTCGGCGGTGGAGGCGGCGGCGTGCGGGGCCTCGGCCGCGCTCGGCGCGTTGCGGGTACCGGGGGGCACGGCGTCTGGCCCGGTGGCGGCCGCCCTGGCGGCCGTGGTCCGCTCGGCGAACAGCACGTAGTGGAAGATGACGAACCGCAGCAGGAACGTGAAGAAGTTGGCCACCAGCCAGACGAAGTCGACCCACAGGATGTGCTTGGCGCCCTGCAGGCCCATCCAGGACGCGGAGTGATAGGCGAACTTGGTGGCCAGCGTCAGGATCACGATCACCATGGCGGAGATCACCCAGAACGGGACGGTCTCCCTGAGCACGTCCGGCCTGCCCTTGCGCTCCCACGCCCAGCGGCTCAGCACGTAGCTGACCACCGCGCCCACGAACCAGCTCACCAGCGCCGCCGGCGTCGCCGTCATGTGGAACACGCCGTTGCACAGCGTCAGCGCGATTTCGGTCGCGCACAGCGCGGCGGCGGCGACGATCACGAACCGTGTGAAGCGCACGCCTAGCTTGGAGCGGAGCTTTCCGATCGCTGCCTCTGTGAGCCGATTCTGCACGAGTGCCATGGAGTTCCTCATGTTCGGGACAGACGATAGTTCACGTAAGCGACACGTAAACCGCCCAGGCCCCTTGACATACCCCCGGAGATACCGGGAAACCTGCCCGGCATTCACGAGGATGCTTCGGTCACGCGTACCACTAGCACGTTACCCGCTGGACAGAGGTGATGCTGGGAGACCCCGCGACTGACCGGTCGCCGCTCCGGCGCGGCGGGCCGTGATAAGGCACGATGGAGACTGTGACGTGACGCTTGTAACCCAGGGAGGAGATGGCGGATGAAGATCCTGGTGCTTGGCGGAGACGGGTACCTAGGCTGGCCGACGGCGCTCCACCTGTCAGAGCACGGCCACGAGGTGGCGGTCGCCGATAACTTCGCGCGGCGGCACTACGACGACGAACTCGGTGTGGAGAGCCTGGTCCCGATCGAGCCGCTGCGCGTCCGGATCGCGGCCTGGAAGGAGCTCACCGGCAAGGAGATCGGCTGCTATGTAGGCGACCTGTGTGACCCGGTTTTCACGTACCGGGTGATCGCTGGGTTCCGGCCGGACGCCGTGGTGCACTACGCCGAACAGCGCGCCGCGCCCTACTCGATGATCGACCGCGGCCACGCGATCTACACCCAGTCGAACAACGTGCTCGGCACGCTCACCCTGCTGTACGCGATCGCCGAGATCGACCCGCGGATCCACCTGGTCAAGCTGGGCACGATGGGCGCCTACGGGACGCCCAACATCGACATCGAAGAGGGCTGGCTGGACGTCGAGCACAACGGCCGCACCGACCGGGTCCTGTTCCCCAAGCGCCCCGGGTCGTTCTATCACCTGTCCAAGGTGCACGACTCGCACAACATCGAGTTCGCGTGCCGGATCTGGGACCTGCGGGCCACCGACCTGAACCAGGGGGTGGTGTACGGGCAGCAGACCCCGGAGACCGCGCGGGACGACAGGCTGGCGACCCGGTTCGACTACGACGCGGTGTTCGGCACGGTGCTGAACAGGTTCGTGATCGAGGCGGTGACCGCCCACCCGCTCACGGTCTACGGCACCGGCGGTCAGGTCCGCGGCCTGATCGACATCAGGGACACGGTGCGGTGCATCCAGCTCGCCTGCGAGAACCCGGCCAACAAGGGCGAGTTCCGGGTCTTCAACCAGATGACGGAGTCAATGTCGGTGCAGGAGATCGCCGACACGGTGGCCGGGGCCTACCCGGGCGAGGTCAGCATCGAGCACCTGGACAACCCGCGGGTCGAGGCGCCCGAGCACTACTACAAGGTGGCCCACACCAAGCTCGTCGACCTCGGCCTCGAGCCGCACCTGCTGTCCGACACGCTCATCGAGTCGCTCTTCGAGATCACCAAGCGGTACGCGCACCGGGTCCGTCCCGAAGCGCTCCGCCCCACGATCAACTGGCGCTCGCCGTCGTCGGGCTAGTAGGCGCTCGCGGAGGCGAATGCCTGCCGGATGCGGGTGATCACGAGGTCAGGGGTCTTGAAGAGTTCGCGCCATGTGAAGTGGACGACCTTGTAGCCCGCGTCGCGCAGGAGGCGGTCGCGCTGGAACTGCGCGATCAGGTTCTCGTTACCGGCGTACTTGGCCAGCCCGTCGGCTTCGACGATCACGCGGGGAACGCGCCAGAAGAAGTCAACGAGGAAGGCGCTGCCCGGCAGGTGGATGGTGACCTGGAGTTCCGGCGGGTCAAGCCCGAACTCGTCGAAGACGACGCGCGCCGCTGACTCCAGCACCGACCCCGCGCGCTCGTCGGCGAACGCCATTACCCGGCGGGCGTACCGCACACCCGGCCAGCTGGCGCACGAGTCCAGGATCTGGCCCAGTTCCGGCTTGGTCGCCTTCTCCGCGCGCAAAGCCGAGTCCGCTACCACGACCGCGTCCATGAACGGCAACGTCCGCGCGAGGTCAACAACGGTCCGCGCGGCCGTTGTCACCGGCAAGTTGTACAGCCTGGTCAGATGTCCCGCCGGAAGTTGCGCGGTGTGGAAGACGACGCTGGCCGACCGTGGCCTGGCCCACCGCCTTGGCGCCGGAAGGGTTACCGTCACGGTCCCGTTGGGCAACGATTTCAGCAAGTCCAGACTGTGCAGCGTGGCAGCGGAGTGGTAGCTCGCGACGGCGTCATGGCCGACCCACGTCCGGACGGCGATGAGGTGGAGGACATGGTTGCGCACCGGATCGTCCCTGGCCCAGTCCACCGCTTTTCTCGTCGCGTAGACGCCCTGCCGCACGCGGACCAG
>DATMKQ010000459.1:0-30523 GCA_035571275.1 Trebonia sp. | reverse complement strand
CGCCGCGCCCGCGACTCACGTACCCCTAACGGCGCGGTGACTCTCGAGTCGCCGCTTCCCCAGCGCCGTGCGCCCGTTTAGCCCGGTATGCCTGAATCTGTACCTTAAACTTAAGCGGGTCGGACCATGATCCCGAAGCTTTTACTATGCTATAGATACGAATTGTTTACGTGAAGAAATTTGTATTCGTGATCATGGTGCCTTTGGGGGCGGGATGTGGTGTCGGCGTGATTTCGGGTCTTAGGAGCGGGTGTCAGGTCCCCTCCCGTAAACAACTCTCGGCGCTGGCAGCTTTCGGGTCAGGCATTTCTAGTTAATGATCTTGCCAGGGAGTGCATACCCGGCCTACGGTATAGCCGCAGTGCCACAGCCAGGACACACGCTGCATGGGGTCATACCTGTCCGGCGAAGCCAACACGCGGCGTGCCCAACGGACAAATATTCTTCGCCATACGCCGAAACAGCTGGGTTGCCGCCAACTCCAGCCATTAACCCCTTCCTGCCAATCTGTCAAGGAACACTTTTATACCGGTGGGGATTTTCGCCAAGTTATCCACAGGCGCATATTTCCGCAGGCACATCCGGATCCCCCAACCGAAGCTTGTTCCATGACACAAAACCTCTCCGCAGGTGTCCGCGCACCCGATGACGACCTCGGCGCGTCGTCACCAGGGGCCGATGACACGGTCGGCAGCCCCGAAGCGATCCGAGCTAAGCAGTCCGATCGCACCCGGCCGACGGCGCAGGCAGCCGCCAAGCGCAAGGCCCAGCACAGGCCGTCAGCACCGAAGCCGCCACAGCAAAAGTCACACCAGAAGTCGCAGCACAAGTCGCAGCAGGACCAGCCGAGGCAGCAGCAGGCATCGCGCTCCTCGGGCGCCCGTTCGGGTGCGACCGCCTCGCCGTCACCTGGCACCTCGAACGGTGAGCACGCTTGGCCTCAGCGGCGCGTCCGGATCGGGTCGCCCGACGCCCTGCTCGCTGTCGTGCCGTGGCTGCTCGAATTCGAGCCGAGCAACAGCATGGTCGTGGTCGGCACCGAACTACCGCGTGCTCAGGTCAGGATTACGCTGCGCTACGACCTGCCCGATCCGGCTGACGCCAGGGGGGCCGCCGCCATCGCGAGCCACGCGGCGAACGTGCTGGCCGCCCAGGGCATCGACAGCGCGTCCGCGGTTGGCTACGGTCCCGCGCACCTGGTGACGCCGGTGGCCGACGCGCTGCGCGAGGTCGTGCCCCAGGCCGGCGTTGTCGTGACAGAACTGCTCCGGGCGGAAAACAAGCGCTACTGGAGTTACTTGTGTGCGGAGCCGGGCTGCTGCCCGCCGGAAGGCGTGTCATTCGACGTGACCGACCATCCGGCGGCCCAGACGATGGCCGCCGCCGCCTCGGCTCGGGTGCTGTCCAGCCGCGCTGAACTGGCGGCCACCGTCGCGACGGTCGAAGGGGACGTCGCCGAGGCGATGGACCGAGCGACCCGCAAAGCCGAGGAGCAGGTCGCGCAGCTTATCGCGCGGGCGGCGCGCTCTGGCCGCCAGGCGTCCATCCGCCGTCTCATCGCGACCGCTGGCCTGCGCGCGGTCGGAGAAGCGATCAAGCGGTACCGGCGCGGTTCCACCGTCGGACCTGAGACAGCGGCCTGGCTCACCGTCGTGCTCCGCGATCTGCGAGTCAGGGACGACGCGTGGGCGAGAATGCTGCCCGAGCACCGGGTCGCCCACTTGCGCTTGTGGACGGACCTTACCCGGATGGCCCGGCCCGGGTATGTCTGCTCCCCGGCCTCGCTGCTGGCCTTCGTCGCCTGGCAATCAGGCAACGGCGCGCTGGCCAACGTGGCGATCGACCGGGCGCTAGCCGAAGACCCCTATTACTCGATGGCCAGGTTGCTGCGGGAGGCTGTCGATTCGGGCGCTCCGCCTTCGCTGGCGCGACTGCCGATGACCCCGGAGGAGGTCGCTGCCAGCTATGACGAGTTGGAAGCCGACGATGACGAGGACGATCCCGGCAGTCCCGCCGTATAGGTCGGCGAGGACGCGCACGGCGCATCCGACGACAGCCCGGCAAAGGCAGCGAAGACAACGAAGGCAGCGAAGGCCGTGAAGCGCGCGATACCCCGTTACGGGATGGGTAAGAGAGAAGATGGCGCCCGCGTTCGGCGCGGCAACGAAGCCGCGCGGACTGTAACCGGGCGGGGCGCCCCGGCACCCCCGCGACCGCCACACCCCCACCCCGGTCGCGAGGACGGCAGGGCAGCCGCGACCAAGGCTGACCGTCGTGACGGGATACACTGCCTGAGCCGTTCGTCCAGTTCGGCGTGGAGCTTGCCCAGTTTGTACTCCCGTGCTCATTCTTGTCACGACAAGGCACACGACGGACTAGGCCAGCCAAGAAGAAGCGAGGAGGAGCACGTGACCGGCATCTCGGGACTGCCGCCCGCGAAGCTCGCGGCTCACGAGGCGGCGGTGGCGAGGTTGCGCGACGCCTACGCAGCAGTGCCGCCAGGCGTCCCCGTCCGCCTCGCCAAGCCGACGTCCAACCTGTTCCGGTTCCGCGACTCGGGGAGCTCAGCCAACGCGGCCAAGGGAGCAGACAGCCAAGCCATCCGTGAGCTGGACGTCTCTGCGTTCGGGCAGGTTATCCACGTCGACCCGGTGAGCAAGACTGCGGTCGTCGGCGGCATGACCACGTACGAGGACCTGTGCGCCGCCACGCTCCCGCACAACCTCATGCCTCTGGTTGTCCCGCAGCTCAAGACGATCACGCTCGGCGGCGCGGTCACCGGCCTGGGGATCGAGTCGACCTCGTTCCGCGATGGCCTCCCGCACGAGTCCGTGACCGAGATGCAGATTCTCACTGGGGACGGCCGCGTAGTCACGGCGACCGAGGACAACGAGCACCGAGACCTGTTCTTCGGATTCCCGAACTCCTACGGCACCCTCGGCTACTCGCTGGCCCTCACGATCGAGCTCGTACCGGTCAAGCCGTACGCGCACCTGCGGCACTTCGCCTTCAACGACCCGAAGAGCTGCATGGACGCCATCGCCGAGATCGCGGAGTCGGGCAGCTATCGGGGCCATAAGGCGGACTTCCTCGACGGGACCGCGTTCAGCACCAAGGAGCTGTACCTGACGGTCGGCGCGTTCGCTGACAAGAAGCCGCCCTGGCTCAGCGACTACACCGGTCAGCAGATCTACTACAAGTCGCTACGGGAGAGCCGCGAGGACTTCCTGACGATCAAGGACTACATCTGGCGATGGGACACCGACTGGTTCTGGTGCTCACGCCCGTTCGGCGTGCAGAACAAGACCGTCCGCCGCCTCTGGCCGCGCAAGTACCGGCGCAGTAACGTCTACCGCAAGCTCGTCGCGATCGACCAGAAATACGGCCTGACCGCCGCCATGTACGAAAAGCGACACCTCCCGCAACGGGAAATGGTCGTCCAGGACGTGGAGATCCCCGTGGATCGCGGTCAGGAATTCCTCGAGTTCTTCGAGGCGAACGTGGCGATGAGCCCGGTATGGATGTGCCCGCTTCAGCTCCGCGGTCAACGCCGCTGGCCGTTGTACCCGCTGGAGCCAGGGGAGCTGTACGTCAACTTTGGCTTCTGGGGAACGGCGCCGCTCCCGGCCGGCCGGCAAGACGGATATTACAACCGGATGGTGGAAGAAGAGGTCAGCGTGCTCGGCGGGCACAAGTCGCTGTACTCGACCGCGTTCTATTCCGAGGATGAATTCCGCAGCCGGTACAACGGAGCGGTGTACGACCAGCTCAAGGCCGAGTACGACGGTGACGGGAGACTGCTCGGCCTCTACGACAAGTGTGTGCGCGGGCGTTAGGACGGTCGCGAGATTTGGCGGCACAAGGCAAGGCGGAAGGAACTCACATGGCACTGGCTGAGGTATTCGAGGCGATAGCGGGCCCGGATGCTCCGGTTGAATTCGCGGCCTACGACGGGTCGACCGCAGGCATACCCGGCTCGCCGGTGAAGATCACTATCAGGTCGCCGGTCGCCGTCTCGTACCTGGCTCAGGCGCCAGGCGCGCTCGGTCTGGCTCGCGCCTACGTCTCGGGTCACCTCGACGTGGATGGGGACATGTACACCGCGCTGTCCCGCCTGTCCAGGGCGCAGCAGATGGACGTCAGTTGGGCCGACCGCCTGAGGATGCTGCAGGCGCTCGGCGGCCCGAAGCTGCTGCTGCCCCGTATCCCGCCGCCGCCGGAGGAAGTGCGCGTGAACCGTCGGTTCCTCAACGGACGCATGCACTCCAAGGGGCGCGACGCGAGCGCGATCTCGCACCACTACGACGTGTCGAACCGGTTCTATGAGTGGGTGCTTGGCCCGTCCATGGCGTACACGTGCGCCTGCTATCCGACCGCCGACGCCACGCTCGAGGAGGCGCAGGACTACAAGTTCGATCTGGTCGCACGGAAGATCGCGCTGAAACCGGGGATGCGATTGCTCGATGTGGGCTGCGGTTGGGGCGGCATGGTCATGCACGCCGCACGCGAGTTCGGGGTCCAGGCCCTCGGCGTCACGCTGTCCGAGCAGCAGGCACTGTGGGCACAGCAGGCGATCAAGCAGGCGGGACTCGAGGATCTGGCCGAGGTCCGCCACCTAGACTATCGCGACGTGCCTGAGACCGATTTCGACGCGATCAGCTCTATCGGCCTTACCGAGCACATCGGCAAGCACAACCTCACCAGCTATTTCGCCTTCCTGAACAGCAAGCTGAAGGTTGGCGGCCGGCTGCTGAACCACTGCATCACCCGCCCGAACAACTCCGACCCTTCGATCCGCAAGAGCGGTTTCATCAACCGCTACGTCTTCCCGGACGGCGAACTCGAGGGTCCGGGCTACCTGATCGGCCTGATGAACGACAACGGGTTCGAGATCAGGCACGAAGAGAACCTGCGGGAGCACTACGCCAAGACGCTCGCTGCCTGGTGCGCCAACCTGGACGCGCACTGGGACGAGGCGGTCGCCGAGGTGGGCCAGGGCACCGCCCGCGTATGGCGACTGTACATGGCCGGCTCGCAGCTCGGCTTCGACCACAACGTTGTCCAGCTGCACCAGGTGCTCGGCGTGAAACTGCACACCGACGGCTCGGCTGATATGCCGCTGCGCCCCGACTGGGAGCCGGCTCACGCCCGCGCGGCCGCATCCGCCTGACCGGCTAAGGCTAGGCGCAGCAAGCAAGACCAGGTCCACGTCCACGCAGGGCGAGGGAGTGCGAGTCGCTGGGCTCCCTCGGGCGTGGCGGCGCTCCGCGAGCCGCGACACCGGGCGGTGACCGGCGGGCTTGGAGTGGAAAGCTCCTGGAGATAACAGCAAGATACGGGCAGGCGGGGCCTCCGCCCGGCCCGGAGTACCGAGGCGGGGAGAGGCGGCACGGTCCGTTCCGGATAATTAAAGGCAGCAACCGGTTATGCGCGCGAGCCAGTGAGCGGCGGGTGAGCGGCGCGGGACTTGCCGAGCAGCGGCGAGGTGATCAGGTAGTCGGCGCTCGTCCGGTTGCAGGCGATCGGGATGTTCCACACCACCGCGATCCTGACCAGCGCCTTGACGTCGGAGTCATGGGCCTGCGGGCTCATCGGGTCCCAGAAGAAGATGAGGATGTCCAGCTGCCCGGTTGCGATGAGCGCGCCGATCTGCTGGTCGCCGCCGAGCGGGCCGCTCTGAAAACAGGTGACGGGAAGGTCGAGCTCGTCCGCGAGCAGCCTGCCCGTGGTGCCGGTCGCGAAGAGAATGTGGTCGGCGAGGATGTCGCGGTTGTATTCGGCCCACTCGAGGAGGTCGCCTTTCCTGTCGTCGTGGGCGACCAGGGCGATGCGCTTCGGTTCGGGTGAGGTCGGGTCTGTCATGATCCCAGAATGCCCTGGCAATGTTGCCGGACTGCCACGTCAGCGTTATGGAAACGTGTACGTACTGTGCTGGCTGGCTACTCGGCGAAGGCTCCGGCGGATGCGGTATCCTATGCCCATGCGTCCTGTCCGGCTGCTCCTTACCTAGCCGCGTCGGCTAAATCTATCGTCGACGCGGCTGCCTCTCGTGCGCGGGAGGCCTTTTTTGTTGACAGAGCACGCCTAAGCCGGACCGATCAATGGTGAGGACACGATGACTGCGGTCGAGAACGCCGACGAGGCACAGCGCTACGACCCGCGCGATATCCAGGACAAGTGGCAGGCTCGCTGGGCCGAGACGGACCCGTTCCGGGCCAGCGACGATCCCGCCGACCCGCGAGAGCGGTTTTACCTGCTCGACATGTTCCCGTATCCCTCGGGCGACCTGCACATGGGGCATGGCGAGGCGTACGCGATCGGCGACGCCATGGCCAGGTACTGGTTTCTGCGCGGACGCAACGTGCTGCATCCGATCGGCTGGGACGCCTTCGGGCTGCCGGCCGAGAACGCGGCGATAAGGAACAACACGCACCCGGTCGACTGGACGTACAAGAACATCGAGACTCAGGCGGCGTCGTTCCGGCGATACGCGACGTCGTTCGACTGGTCGCGCCGGCTGCAGACCTGTGACCCTGAGTACTACCACTGGAACCAGTGGATATTCCTGCGCCTCTTCGAGCGCGGGCTGGCCTATCGCAAGGGCGGATACGTCAACTGGTGCCCGAAGGACCAGACGGTGCTGGCCAACGAGCAGGTCATCGCCGGGCACTGCGAGCGGTGCGGCACCGAGGTGGTCCGCCGGGTGCTGACCCAGTGGTACTTCAAGATCACCGAGTACGCCGACCGACTGCTGGACGACGCCACCGCGCTAGAAGGACTGTGGCCGGAACGGGTGCTGACGATGCAGCGGAATTGGATCGGTCGCTCGACCGGGGCATCGGTCGACTTCGCCATCGAGGGGCGCGACGAGCCGGTCACCGTGTACACGACGCGCCCCGACACGCTGTACGGCGCGACGTTCTTCGTGGTCGCCGCGGACTCGGCGCTGGCCGCGGAGCTGTGCGTACCCGCCCAGCGCGCCGAATTCGACGCGTACCTGGAGCAGGTGCGGAAGCTGACCGACATCGAGCGGCAGTCCACCGAGCGCGAGAAGACCGGCGTGTTCCTGGGGGTCTACGCGATCAACCCGGTGAACGGCGAACGCATCCCGGTCTGGGCGGCGGACTACGTGCTGCCTGACTACGGGACCGGCGCGATCATGGCGGTGCCCGCGCACGACCAGCGCGACCTGGACTTCGCCAGGAAGTTCGGGCTGCCGGTACGGGTGGTGGTGGCCACCGACCTGGCCGATCCCGCTCAGACCGGGATCGCTACGCCGGGTGATGGCGTGCTGGTGAACTCCGGGCCGCTGGACGGGCTGTCCAAGGCCGAGGCGATCTCGCGGATCATCGAGATCCTGTCCGAGCGCGATCTGGGATCGGCTGCCGTGAACTACCGGCTGCGTGACTGGCTGGTGTCCAGGCAGCGGTTCTGGGGCACTCCGATCCCCATCATCCACTGCCCGTCGTGCGGTGAGGTACCCGTTCCCGAAGAGCAGCTGCCAGTTGTGCTGCCTGACCTGCGAGGGGCTGACCTGGCCCCGCGCGGTGTGTCGCCGCTGGCTGCCGCGGCGGGCTGGGTCAACGTCGAGTGCCCGAAGTGCGGTGGCGCGGCGCTGCGGGACACGGACACGATGGACACGTTCGTCGACTCGTCGTGGTACCAGTTCCGGTACTGCTCGCCGCGGTACTCGGAGGGGCCATTCCGGCCGGAGGACACGGCACGGTGGGCTCCGGTCGACCTGTACGTAGGCGGAGTCGAGCACGCTATCTTGCACCTGCTGTACGCGCGGTTCTTCACCAAGGTGCTGCACGACATGGGGCTGTTGGACTTCGGTGAGCCGTTTACCAGGCTGATGAACCAGGGCCAGGTGATCAACGGCGGCAAGGCCATGTCCAAGTCGCTGGGCAACGGGGTCGACCTGGGGGAGCAGATCAGCAAGTACGGCGTGGACGCCATCCGGCTGACAATGATCTTCGCCTCACCGCCGCGAGATGACATCGACTGGGCGGACGTGAACCCCGATGCGATGGTCAAGTTTCTGGGCCGGGTGCGGCGCATCACGGCCGACGTGGCGGCTACCTCCCAGGTAAGCGACACGCCTGAGCAAGGGGATAAAGAGCTGCGCAGGGTCACGCACCGGGTCATCGACGAGGTCACCCGGCAGGTCGAGGGGTACCACCTGAACGTGGCTGTCGCCAGGCTGATGGAACTGGTCAGCGCCACCAGGAAGGCGATCGACTCCGGCCCTGGCGCCGCTGACCCGGCGGTCCGCGAAGCGGCGGAGGCGCTGGCCGTCATGCTGTCGCTGTTCGCCCCCTACACGGCCGAAGAGTGCTGGGAGGCGCTGGGCGGTTCCGCTCGCGTCACCTCGGCGGCGTCGGCGGCGCCGGTCGCCTCGGTGGGCAGGGCTACCTGGCCGGCCGCGGACCCGGCTCTCCTGGTTCAGGAGACGGTCACCTGTGTGGTGCAGGTGAACGGGAAGGTCCGCGACCGGCTGGAAGTCTCTCCGGAGATCGCCGAGGACGAGCTACGCGACCTGGCGCTAGTCGCACCGGGGGCGGCTCGCGCCCTGGCTGGACTGGGTGTCCAGCGGGTGGTCGTGCGCCCGCCGAAGCTGGTCAACATCGTCGCCGCGTGACCCGCGGCGCGATGTCCCGCTAGCGGCCCGCCTGGCCTCATACCCGGCGCAGAACCGCCACCACCTTGCCGAGGATGCTGGCGTCGTCGCCGAGAATCGGCGTGTAGGCGGGGTTGTGCGGCATCAGCCATACGTGTCCGTCGCTCTGCTTGAGCGTCTTCACCGTGGCCTCGCCCTCGATCATGGCCGCAACGATCTCACCGTTCTCCGCGTTCTCCTGCTGCCGGATGACCACCCAGTCCCCGTCGGCGATTGCCGCGTTGATCATCGAGTCACCGGCGACCTTCAGCATGAAAAGGGTCCCCTCGCCGACTAGCTGCCTCGGCAGCGGCAAGATGTCCTCGACCTGCTCCTCGGCGAGGATCGGGCCACCGGCCGCAATCCGGCCTACCAGCGGTACATAGGCCGCCTCCTGCGACGGGATGTCCAGGCCATCGCTAGCGATTTCGGCCTCGTCCTCGCGGTTCTGCTCAGGGCGGACCGCCGGGTGGCCGGGCAGCCGAACCTCCACCGTCCGCGGCCTGCCTACATCGCGGTGCAGGTAGCCCTTACGCTGCAGCGTGGACAGCTGGTAGGAGACGCTCGAGGTGCTCGTCAGCCCCACCGCCTCGCCGATCTCGCGCATCGACGGCGGATAGCCGCGCTTTTGTACCGAATCCCTGATGACCTGCAGCACCTTCCGCTGACGCCAGGTGAGCACGTGGTCTGGGTCCGGCTTGTCCGGCGTTTCAGGGATCACGACGGGCACGCTCCCCTTGGGTTTGCGGCCTGGTCTGCCCTTCGGCCGTACTGGTGCGTCCACGATCCCGGGCACACCTGGTTCTTCAGTGTTTTCCATCGGATGAACCTCCGGAGACGAGTTGTCGCTTACGGGTACGAGCGTAGTCGCTTCGGGCGCTATCACCAAACATCTGTTCGACGTGTCGCAAGAATGTCAGACCCCTGCGGTACAAAGATGGCATGGCGCTGTTCGATCGAACTACTATACGATCGAACAGGTGTACCATCGAATGAGCGTTTGAGGTGGGAGGCGGACGTGAAGGCGACGGTAGCTGAACGAGTGGACGGGACAAGCGCCATCCTGCGCCACGGCGCGGATAGCGGTGCGTCTCGAACAGCGGCGGCGCGCGCCGCGGCCCGTGGCAGGCGACTGGCGGGGCAGAAAACATGTGCGGCGCGGTCGCAGCGGTCGGCCGCGCTCCGGTTGGTAGCGGCCGACGGGTGCCTGGTACCGCGGCCGTCAACCGCCGAGCAAGCCGACGTATCGCAGCGCGCGGCGGCGCTACCGCGGCAACGGCCCCCGGGGGCGCGGCGGCGGCAACAGAGCCTGGTCGCGGCCGATCCGGCGGGTGACCGCGTCGTCGGCGCCGCGCGGACTCCGGTGCGGCTTACCAGGCGCGGGCGGGTCGTCGTGATGGCGGCGGCCACGCTCGCGATCGGTGTGGCGGCCATCGTCGCGGGCGGCGCTGCCCACGCGACGGGTCATTCGGGGGCGCCGGCCGGGCCTGGCAGCGGGGTGACGAGGGTGGAGATCCGGCCGGGAGAGAGCCTGTGGTCGGTGGCGGAAGCGTACGATCCGGACGCCGACACCCGCGTGGTGATCAGTGAGATCCTGCAGCTGAACTCGTTGACCGGCGACCAGGTTCAGCCAGGCCAGGTGCTCTGGGTGCCGCGCGGCTGACCCTGCCGGGGCGTGCCTGGGCGCGCCGGGCATGGAGAAACAGAGGGCGACACGCCGGCGATCGCTCGTGGTCGCTGGCGGTAGCCAGGGATTTCTGTTTCGACAGATGTCTCCGCTTGCCTTGCGCGCGGGTCTCGACTAGCGTATGACCACAACATCTAGTAGTTACATCGTTGTGGTTCTTCTAGAAGTTGTGGATAACCAAGATCGTTTCGGGTATGAGACGTCACATCGGGAGGTGATCGCGTGTACTGTCCGTTCTGCCGCCATTCGGACAGCCGGGTTATCGACAGCAGGGTCGCAGAAGACGGCACGTCGATCCGCCGGCGTAGGTCGTGCCCTGAGTGCGGTCGAAGGTTCACTACACAGGAGTCGGTCATCTTGATGGTGGCCAAGCGCAGCGGCGTGACCGAGCCGTTCACGCGGGACAAGATCGTCAGGGGCGTGCAGCGGGCGTGCCAGGGCCGGCCCGTTGACGAGGACCAGCTCGCCATGCTCGCTCAGCGAGTCGAAGAGACGATCAGGGCCCGGGGCCTGGCGGAAGTGCCATCCCACGAAGTTGGGCTGGCGATCCTCGGACCGCTCCGCGACCTCGACGAGGTGGCGTATCTCAGGTTTGCCTCGGTGTACCGGGGCTTCGAGTCGCTCGACGACTTCGAGAAGGAAATCACCGCGCTGCGGGGCCGGTACGCCGAAGACGCAGACGACGGGGAACACGCGGAACGCGCGGAACGCGCGGAACACGTAGCTGACGGGGCCAACGCCGCGCGCGGCGGACGGCAAGAACGACGTTGACGGCGGATCCGGTGCGGATCCAGGAGAAGGGGGAAAGGGAGCTATGACGGAAACGGTGAGCGGACCGGCGACGCGCAAGGGCCGGCGCAAGGGGCTGAAGATCCGCCGCATCCACACCACCGCGGGCATGCACCCCTATGACCAGGTCACCTGGGAACGGCGCGATGTCGTCATGACCAACTGGCGGGACGGCTCGGTCAACTTCGAGCAGCACGGGGTCGAGTTCCCGGACTTCTGGTCGGTCAACGCCGCCAACATCGTCACCACCAAGTACTTCCGCGGTGCCGTCGGGGCGACGCAGCGCGAATGGTCGCTGAAGCAGTTGGTGAACCGGGTCACGGGCGTCTACACGAGCACCGGCAAGGAGCAGGGTTACTTCGCCTCCGACGAGGACGCGGAGATCTTCGACCACGAGCTCAAGTACGCCCTGATCCACCAGATCTTCGCCTTCAACTCACCGGTCTGGTTCAACGTCGGCACGGCCTCCCCGCAGCAGGTGAGCGCTTGCTTCATCCTCGCGGTCGACGACACGATGGAGTCGATCCTGGAGTGGTACCGCGAAGAAGGCATGATCTTCAAGGGCGGCTCTGGCGCGGGCGTGAACCTGTCCAGGATCCGGTCGAGCAAGGAGCTGCTCAGCTCCGGCGGCACCGCGAGCGGGCCGGTGAGCTTCATGCGGGGCGCGGACGCGAGCGCTGGCACAATCAAGTCCGGCGGCGCCACCCGTAGGGCAGCCAAGATGGTCGTCCTTGACGTGGACCACCCGGACATCAAGGAGTTCATCGAGACCAAGGCCCGCGAGGAGGAGAAGATCCGCGTCCTGCGCGACGCAGGCTTCGACATGGACCTCGGCGGCCAGGACATCGTCAGCGTCCAGTACCAGAACGCGAACAACTCGGTCCGCGTGTCGAACGAGTTCATGCGTGCCGTCGAGGAGGGCAAGAGCTTCGACCTGCTCGCCAGGAGGACCGGCGAAGTCGTCGAGACCGTCGACGCGAAGGAATTGTTCCGCAAGGCGGCGCAGGCCGCGTGGGACTGCGCCGACCCAGGCATCCAGTACGACGACACCATCAACGACTGGCATACCTGCCCGGAGTCCGGGCGCATCACCGCGAGCAACCCGTGCAGCGAATACGTCCACCTGGACAACTCGTCCTGCAACCTGGCGAGCATCAACCTGCTGAAGTTCCTCCGCGAGGACGACACGTTCGACGCCGACCGCCTCGAGCAGATGTCCGAGCTCATCTTCACGGCGATGGACATCTCGATCTGCTTCGCTGACTTCCCGACGGTGAAGATCGGCGAAACCACCCGCGCCTTCCGCCAGCTTGGCATCGGTTATGCCAACCTCGGCGCCCTGCTGATGGCCACCGGCCACGCCTACGACTCCGACGGTGGCCGCGCGATCGCGGCCGCCATCACGAGCCTGATGACCGGCGCTGCCTACCGGCGGTCCGCCGAGCTCGCCAAGGTCGTCGGTCCCTACGACGGTTACGAGCGGAACGCCAGCGCGCACAAGCGGGTCATGCGGATGCACGCCGACGCCAGCACCAGGGTCCGGTCGGTCGGCGGGCTCGACCGCGAGATCCTCACCCTGGCGAACAAGACCTGGGAGGAATGCCTGACCCTCGGCGAGGCCAATGGCTACCGCAACGCCCAGGCGAGCCTGCTGGCGCCCACCGGCACCATAGGCCTCATGATGGACTGTGACACCACGGGCATTGAGCCGGACCTCGCGCTCGTCAAGTTCAAGAAGCTCGTCGGCGGCGGTTCCATGCAGATCGTCAACCAGACGGTTCCCCGCGCCCTGAACAACCTGGGCTATCAGGCCGAGCAAGTCGAGGCCATCACCGAGTACATCGCCGAGCACGGCCACGTGGTCAACGCGCCGGGTCTCAAGCCGGAGCACTACGAGGTGTTCGACTGCGCGATGGGTGAGCGCTCGATCAGCGCGATGGGGCACGTCCGGATGATGGCTGCCGTCCAGCCGATGCTGTCGGGGTCGATTTCGAAGACCGTGAATATGCCCGAGTCGGCGGCGGTCGAGGACGTCGAGAAGATCTACTTCGAGGGCTGGAAGCTCGGCCTGAAGGCGCTGGCCATCTACCGCGACAACTGCAAGGTCGGCCAGCCGCTTTCCGTCTCTAAGAAGCAGGAGAACCAGGCCCAGGCCACCACGGAGGTAGCGGCGCCGACACCGGCACCAGCTCAGGCACCGGAGCCGCACGAGCAGCGCCCGGTCCGCAGGCGCCTGCCCAAGAAGCGCTCCGCCACCGTCACCAAGTTCAACGTCGCCGGCGCCGAAGGCTACATGACCGCCTCCACCTACCCCGACGACGGCGTCGGCGAGGTGTTCCTCAAGCTGGGCAAGCAGGGTTCCACCCTGGCCGGCGTGATGGACGCGTTCTCGATCGCGATCTCGGTGGGCCTGCAGTACGGGATCCCGCTCGAGTCGTACGTCGCCAAGTTCACCAACACGCGGTTCGAGCCGGCCGGCATGACCGACGACCCGGACGTCCGCATCGCGGGCTCGGTGATGGACTACATCTTCCGCCGCCTCGCGCTCGACCACCTGCCCTACGAGCGGCGCGCCGAGCTGGGCATCCTGTCGGCGGCCGAGCGCGCGGCACAGCTGTCCGGACAGGACCCGGCCACGCTAGGCGATGATCCCGACCCGCTCGAACTGGCCCAGTCGGCCGCTTTGGAGAACATGTCATCTCCTGAACGATTGGTGGCGTCTCCCAACGCGCACGCTGCCGCGGCCCCGTCGTCGCCGCGCACCGCCTCGGCGCCAGGCGCCGCCCAGGCCGGGTCGGCCCAGCCCGGATCCGCGTCGAACGCCGCCCCGCACAGCACCGCCGAGCTCATCGAGGCCCAGCAGGGCCGCACCGCCGACGCCCCGCTGTGCCTCACCTGTGGCACGAAGATGCGCCCGGCCGGCAGCTGCTACGTCTGCGAAGGCTGCGGCTCCACGAGCGGCTGTAGCTGAAAGTGAACTGGTGAGCTCTTGGAGTCTCCAGGTTGCATCTGATGCAACCCGGTTACACCGCGACGTGACCCGCCCATGATGCCTTCTGCGTTTTAAGTGCTGCGGTGGACTTCCCCGGCCCGGCTCATGATTGTATGCGGGCGGCATACCTAGTTGGTATGTTCAATTAGCTTTGTATCAGATGTACCAACTTCGGCTCCGCGCGTGAAAGGAGTCATCGTGGGGGGGAGAGGCAGGCCAAGCAGGGCCAGCGTCTACGAACGGCTTGGCCATGCTCTGGCTGAACTGGACCAGCGTTTCGGGGGACTTCCCAGCCCGAAGGAGGCCGAGTCGATCTGGACCGACATCTGGCATCAGGAGGCGCACCACTCCACCGCGCTGGAAGGTAACACGCTGGTCCTGCGCGAGGTCGAGATGCTTTTGGTCCAGGGCCGGGCCGTGGGCGCGAAGCCCTTGCGGGAGTACAACGAGGTCAAAGGATACGCGGATGCCGCCCGCTGGGTCTACGGGCAAGCGGTGGACCCCGGTGACTGGCATGACGGCCACCTCCTCAACATGAGCGAGGTCCGTCATGTTCACCACTTGGCGATGACCCCCGTCTGGGACGTGGCACCGCATCCGGATGCCACTGATCGCGAGGGACCGGGCAGCTTCCGGGAGCACGACATTCACCCGTTCCCAGGTGGGATGACGCCCCCTACTTGGCCGCTGGTGCCCGCCCAGATGCAGCAGTGGGTGGGGGATGTTTGCGCCACCTCGGAGCGCGTCGGGCGTGGCGAGATCGATCGCTGGCTACCAGAGGAACTGGCGCGACTTCACAACCAGTTTGAGAGAGTGCACCCGTTCATCGACGGAAACGGCCGAACCGGGCGACTCGTCATGAACCTCGTACTGGTCCGGAATGGCTATCCGCCCGTGATCATCTTCAAGAGGCAGCGCAGTGCCTACCTGGCCGCGATGCAGCGTGCCGATGTCGGCGACTACGGGGCGCTGGGAGAACTGATCGCCCGGGCCATGTACGACAACCTCAACCGGTTCATCGTCCCCAACGTCGCCGGTCCCGCCCGCATGGTCCCGCTCACCGCCCTCGCCGACGAGGAGTTCACGCTGATCGCACTGCGCCGGGCAGCGCAGCGAGGAAGGCTCGACGCAGTACAGGGACCTGACGGGATCTGGCGGAGTTCACGCAAGGCCGTGGACGCCTATCGGATAGCTAAGCACCAGCGTCGGCGGGGGAATACTGCACCCTCCGAATAAGTGCACTGCCCCAGTAATTCCGAGCCCCGCTCAAGAGAGAATCGCCAGCTCAGGAGGGGTGCGGCCCGGATAGCCGTGCCCTTCCTGAGTGCCACGCGGACACGGTTTGTTGCATCTAATGCAACAGGTTCTTCGGTGGATGCAGCCACCCGGACCTAAGAGCGCCTCGTTGCGGTGGCTGCCTTTCACGACGCCTACGGCGCTTGACGCGCTCATAGGGATGGTGCCCTCGCAGGTCGTCAGCCAGCTCAGCGCCGTCGACTTCGGCCGTGGCTCGGAGGCACTTTACCGTGACCAGATGCCGGGGCTGCTCACCGAGCTCGCCGACCGGGCCCGCGTTCTGAGCATCACCGCATCATCCGCGATCGAAGGCGTCATCGTCGCCGACGCCGACCGCGCCCAGCGGACCATCGACCGGCGGACGACACCGTGCGCAACCGCAGCGAGCAGGAACCAGTCGGCTACCGCGACTCCCAGGACTACCTGTTCCGTCCCGAATACCACACCTCCCGGATAAGTCCGCTGCCCCGGTACCCTTAGGATCGGCCAATCGGCATGGCGGGCACGCCGGCAATCGCCCATCGTGACCGGGAAACGAGGGGCTGATGGCAGAGCATGACTTCAATTGCCTGATGGCCGGCCTGGACAGCCCGCTCATCGTCGTTACGACGGCCGATGAGCGGGAGCGAGCGGGCTGCCTGGTCGAGTTCCACGTCCAGTCCAGCATTGAGCCGCAGCGGTACTGCGTATGGCTGTCCAAGGCCAACTACACCTACCGGGTGGCGCTGCAGGCCACCCACCTGGTCATTCACTTCCTGACCGCGGACGATCTGCCGCTCGCCGAGCTATTCGGCACCCAGACCGGGGATTCCGTCGACAAGTTCGCCGGCCTTCCGGTGGATTCCGGGCCCGGCGGTGCTCCGGTGCTCCGGCAGTGCCCCAATTGGCTGGCGGTACGCCGCATAGCGCTGCTCGACGAGGGCGGCGACCACGTCTGCCTGACCACCGAGCCGGTCGCCGCGCAGACTGCCCGGCCGTTCCGGCCGCTGCGAATATCCCAGGCCGGCCACCTGAAGGCGGGGCACGGAGCCGAGGAACGGCCCGAGCCGCCCACGGAACGAGCGGCACTAGCCTGACAGAAAAAGCGGAGTCGCTGCCCGCACGCAGGCGCACTGCGCCAGTGTTGAGTACTTGACGCAGCCTTCGGGGTAGGTGCGGGTTGGCTGCAAGGACGTTCAAAACGGCCCGATATGGCCGCAGGACGTGCTTACTCTCCGGGAGTGCGAATAACGCGGGAGCGGATGCCATGGCCGCTGCTCGCGGTACTGGGCGTCCAAACGGCGCTCTCGGTCAGTATGGTTCGGGCGAGGACGGCGTTCGGGGACGAGGCGCTGTACCTGTCGGCCGGGCATCTTGAGTGGTCACACTGGTTGCACGGCACCGAGATCCCGGCTTACCAGACCTGGTTTTCCGGCGCTCCGGTTCTCTACCCGCCGATCGGAGCCATCGCCGACAGCCTCGGAGGGCTGACCGCGGCGCGGCTGCTGTCCCTGGTCTTCATGCTCGGCGTGACGTCCTTGGTATGGTCCACGGCGACCCGGTTGCTTGAGGACAAACGCGCCGCCTTCTTCGCCGCCGCGCTCTTCGCCGTGCTAGCGCCAACGTTGCACCTGGGCTCGTATGCGACGTACGACGCTCCGGCGTTGCTGCTCCTGGGCGCAGCGACCTGGTGTGCCGCCGGACTCCGGAGCAGCCAGAAGGCGGCAAGGTGGACAATCGCAGCGGGGATCCTGCTCGCGCTGGCCAACGCGACGAAGTACGCGACGGCCATTTACGACCCTACTGTGGTCTGCGTCGCCATCCTGAACTCGTGGCAGGACGCCGGGTGGAGGGTGGCTCTCCGGCGTGCGGCCTTCCTCGCTGGCGTCACGACAGCTGTCCTGGCCGTGCTACTCGTACTCGGCGGGTACGGCTACCTGACCGGTATCCGCTTGACCACGACCGGGCGCGTCCACGGAACCGATACCCCCTCACTGGTCTTTGCGGATGCTTGGTCGTGGACCGCCGTCGTGGTGGTCCCGGCTGTCGCCGCGGCCGTCGACTGCGCTGTGCGCCGACGGTGGCAGCAGGCGCTGCTCATGGCCGTGCTCGCGCTCTCGGCATTGCTAGCGCCTGCTGACCAGGCACGCATTCAGACCGCGACATCGCTGAACAAGCATGTCGACTTCGGTGCCTGGTTCGCCGCGATCGCGGCAGGCTACGTGCTGAGCAGACTGTCCCGGAGGCGGGTAGTCTTGGCGGTGTCGCTGGCCGCCTTGATCCCCGTTACCTCAGTGGACTTGGCCCAGGCACGCGCCATGATCGACTGGCCGGACGTGGCCGGGCTGGTCAAGACGGTCCGGCCGATGACTAACCACGGCGGGCACTTCCTCGTTGAGACCACCGATATTCTTCAGTACTACCTGCCGAACACGTCGTGGCGGCAGTGGTCGGACACCCAGAACAACAATCCGAAGTACTACCAGCAGGCGATCGCCCGGCACTACTTCTCTGTGGTGGTCCTCAGCTTCAACCAGACGCTGGCGACGGACTACGTGATCGCTCTTGATCTATCTGAGGCCAGCGGGTACCAGCTTGTGGCGAAGGTGCCCTCAGGAAAGACAGTCTTCTACGTGTGGGAGTACCTAGGCCGGGTGTGATAGCCGAGGTAATGCCTTCAGTCTTGCGGCATGTGATAGGTACTGGTCCACGAGCGCGTCTGTGAACTCAGGCGGGACCGGCTGTCCCGTGATCAGCACTCGGTAGTAGACGGGACCCACGAGCTGGTCGAGCGCGACGTCGACATCAATGTCGTCAGGCAGTTCGCCGCGGCCTTGCGCGCGGCGGAAAGGCGCGCGGTCACGGTCGCGCTGCGGCGTCACGAAATCCGCGCGGAAGCGTGCCGCGACTCCCGGGTCGTGCTGTGCCTGCCCGGCAAGCGCGCGACAGACTGCGCCGGCATCGGTGTCTGTGAGGAACACGGCCAGCTGCCGCAGGTGGCGACGGAGCTCGCTACCGAAGTCATCGCCGTCGTATGCCGTGAAGTACGCGGCCGCGTCCTCCGCCAGGGCGTCGAAGAGGATGTCCGTCTTGGACGTCCACCAGCGGTAAATCGTCTGCTTAGCGACCCCTGCGCGGGCCGCGATCCCCTCGATGGTGACTCCTGCGAACCCGCGCTCGACGAGAAGATCGTCAGCGGCCTCCAGGATGGCCGTCCGGGCTTGCTCGCTCCGTCCATGCCGGTTGCCGTGGTGTATGGCAATCACCACCACAGCATAGCGGCACGATTGACTAGACGCAACGTTGCGTCTAGTGTGGGGATCATGACGAACTCTCTCGCATCACCCCGGCTGGACATGGTTCTCCGGCGGTTGTTCGCCGCTGCGGCCAAAGACGACGAAATCAGCATGCCCGCGCTGCCGCAGGGCCGTTCCTCCTGGGCGGAGGCGACGGCCGCTGAGCTGTCAGATGCCCGTGAGGACTACTACATTCCAATCTCGGCCGACGCCGGCAACCTGCTGTACGCGCTAACGCGGGCGATCCGCCCGGAAACGGTGGTGGAATTCGGCACCTCGTATGGCATCTCGACCCTGTACCTCGCTGCGGCGGTAACCGACAATGGCACCGGCCAGGTCTTCACGACCGAGCTCAGTATGAAGAAGGTGACGGCGGCACGCGCGAATCTCGACGAAGCCGGTGTCGGGAACGCGGTAACGATCCTGTCCGGCGACGCCCTGGAAACCCTAGCCGACGTGTCAGGACCCATCCAGCTCGCCTTGCTCGACGGCTGGAAGGACCTGTGCCTGCCCGTGCTACGCCTGCTCGAGCCCAAGCTCGCGCCCGGCGCACTCGTTGCCGCTGATGACATCACGCACACAACCATGGCGGATTACCTGGAGTACATCCGCGACCCGGCCAACGGCTACGTCACCGTCGCGTTCCCGGTTGAGGACGGCATGGAGATCAGCTCCTGGACGGGTCGGTGATTCGCCCGGAACGTGCATGACGGACGTCGGGGCGCGCCCTCAGCAGCGGGCCGCCGCAGGTGATGCAAATATGCTTTATGCGCATCACGATTCACATGCCCCCAACCTTGATGCGTGCGGCGAAGGCATGCGCCGCCGAGCACGGTGAGAGTCTTAAGGATCTCGTCAACCGGGCGGGGCGCTGATCGCACGTGCGGCCGCGCCGATGATGCTCATTACCAACGACGATATCGAGGACGCGTTCGATACCGAGGACGTTGAGAAGTTCATCCCAACTGAGCCGTCGCTATAGCAGAACCAGTAAAATCCGGATAGCGGCTAAACGTCACGCGGAGGCCATGTGCCACCTTCAGATACGTCCGGCTTCCCGACGTGGTTCATCGTGTTGTTCGTCGTCGTTGCGGTCATCGGTATCGGCAGCGTAATCTGGCGTACCGTGGTTCTTCGCAAGGGTGGCCTTAATCCGTTCGTCGCGAAGGAGCAGCTGGAAGTCCAGCTCAGAAACAAGCTCCGGGAGACCGCCGCGCCGACGCCTGGCCGGCCCGCGAAGACCATCGAAGAGCGCCTAGCCGAGCTTGACGATCTCCACGAGCGCGGCGTGATCACCGCCGAGGAGCGCGCCGCGGGTCGCGCCCAGGTCATCGGCGGCGACTAGGCCCAGCTCACAGCAGCTCTGGGCTAGCGCCCCCGTCCCGCCGCGCTGAGCTGGTGCAGCGTCCAGCCTCGGCCGGTCGCATCGAGCGGACGGGTGAGCCCAGTGAAGATCTCCGCCGCGCGCCGGTAGGACATCCGGGCCTGGCCGGTCGCCCTGTACACGTCAGCGACGGCGACCGGCGCCCGAGCCCGAGCCCGCCGATCGGTGACGAACACCGGTCCCCATGTCCGTCCCGCCAGCAGCCAGCGCAGCACCTGGCTCGTCCCCTCGCGCCATTCGACGCGGGCACCGCCGTACTGCGAGCTGGCCCGCGACCGCACCCGGTGCCGTGACAGGTCCAGTTGGTCGGCGTCGAGCGCCAGCACCTCCGCCGCCGGCGCGCCCGAATCATAGAGGACTCGCCACATCGCGTGCTCCCGCAGGCTCGCTGGCAGCAGGAACAGGGTGTCGACCTGCTCCGCGCTCAGCGGGGCACCGAGGGCGCCAGGGTGACGATGGCGCAGACCGGCAGTCGGATCCGTGCGGACCCACCCTTGCTCCCGCCACCACCCGACGGCGCTGCGCAACGCGGACAACTCACGGTTGGCGGTCCGTGCGTCCGCCATCGCGGCCCGGGCCGAGAACGCTCCGGCCAGCCTGGATCTTGTAACCGGATCATCCAGCAGTGCGAGAGGCACGACCGGCGGCACCGCGCCCCGGCGAGGCGGGCCACACGGGATCGGCGCGCCGACCAGTGGCCAGGCCCAGCCCGCGAGGGAGATCTGGTACACCCGGCGGGACGCGCTGCTGAGGGCGGCCAGGTCGAGGTACTGGTCCACCGCGACCGCGTACTCCACTGGCGCTGGCAATTCCATTCCTCCATCATAACCTCTCAGGAATGCGCATTTACTGCGGTAAGAAATCGATCCAACATTCCGTCTATTCTTGGCTTTCCCTGGAATGGTTGGCATAGTAACAGGCATGAGGTCATTCAGGATTGGCTCATTGAATTACCGCAGTAAATTCCGGGACGGAACGCTTAGCATCCTGGCCAGGCGCGACTTTCGCCGGTTCTATATGGGCTATTCGGCCTCACTCCTCGGCACGGCGATGTCGTCGGTAGCGATCGCCTTCGCGGTCCTTGGCGACGGCGGAACGCCGACTGGCCTCGGTGTCGTGTTCGCCGCGAACATCGTCCCCATGATCGCGTTCACGCTCGGCGGCGGCGCGATCGCCGACCGGCTCGGCCGGCGCCCGGTGATGCTTGGCGCCGACGTGGCCCGATGCGCGGCGCAGGGCGTCCTCGCCGTCGCGCTGTACGTGTGGCACCCGCGGTTGTGGCTTTTCGTCGCCGCCGCGCTCGTCGTGGGTACCGGCAACGCGTTCTTCCAGCCCGCACTGTCCGGCCTCCCCGTCCAGCTCGCGCCGCGTGACCGGCTTGGCGACGTCAACGCGCTGATCGCGGTGGCCCAGCCTGCCGCCCAGGTGGCCGGGCCAGCCCTCGCCGGGATCCTGATCGCGGCGACCAGCCCGGCCACGGTGGTCGCGGTCGACGCGGCAAGCTATGCGGTCGGCGCCCTCGCGCTGGCCAGGCTTCGATTTCCCGGCCCAGGACAGCCCCGGTCCCGTTCCTTGCTACGCGATTTGGCCGACGGCTGGGCGGAGTTCAGCGCGCGCTCATGGATCTGGGTGCCGACCGTTCAGTTCGCGCTTTTCAACCTGCTGACCTGGGGGCCGTACCTGGTGCTCGGCCCGGTCCTGGCCCTCGACTACCTCGGCGGTGCGGGCGCATGGGGCGCGATCATGGCCTGTTACGGCGGCGGCGCGATCCTCGGCGGCCTGCTCGCACTGGGCCGCCGTCCCCGCCGTCCCCGCCGGCCCTTGGCGGTCGCCAACCTGGCCACGCTAGGCTTCGCGCTGCCGCCGCTCGCGCTTGCCCTGCACCTGCCCGCCGTCGCCGTAGCGGCGGGAGCCCTGCTCGCCGGGCTGGGCTCGGCTCTTGGCGGCGCACTCGAGGCGACGGTGGAGCAGCGACTGGTGCCCCCGCAGGTCCTTTCCCGCGTCGGGGCGTTCAACATGGTCGGCGCGTTCGCGTTCGGCCCTGTCGCGTTCGCCGCGGCCGGGCCGGTGGCGGCCGCGGTCGGTGCCCGCGCTGTGCTCGGGTTCGGTGCGGCCTGGGCCGTCCTCGGCACGCTGGTCGTGCAAGCCGTGCCCGCTATCCGGAGCGTGACCTGGCAAGACGCCGGACCCGCTGACCTTGCGCAAGCCGCGCGACGTAACCTGCCGCCCAGCCCAGCCCAGCCCAGAGAAATAGTCCACCCCTTACCGGCAGATCGGCCACGATGTCAGCGGCAGATCGCGCATACGGCTACCGGCAAGCTACTCTTGCCGCCACCGGGCCCGGTTGAACATCTGCCCGTACCTCTGGTTCCCGTACCGGTCGACGTAGACCTGTTGGCTCGGCCCGGCCTGGTCGATGGCGTTGGCGTAGAACACCGGCGGGCCCGACGGCGGCTGCAGCAGCCCGGTCTCGGCGAGGTCCAGGTCGCACCTGATGTAGCCGACGGTGATCATCGCCACCTTGTCCGCTTCGACGAAACGCAGCTTGTTGTGCTGGAACGTCTCGATGAATCGGGTGGCGGACTGATGATTGAGGCTGAGCTCGCGCTGGACCTTCCTGTCGGCCCAGCCGCTACCGCCCACCCAGACCACGATGCCCTCGAAGATGTCCTCTTCTTCCACCGCCAGGACGTGCTCCAGGATGCCGAACTGTTGGCCATCCCTGGTCAGCACCGGAATCCCGAGCGTGGCAGCCTCGTAAGAAATCTGGAACTCGTCGTCGTCCATAGCGCCTCACGCTACAGGCGGCGTGCGCATGCTCCAACCGAGACGCAGGACACGCTCTCAGAAGCAGTCATTGTGCGCTGCCGCCGCCTTCGCACGGCAAGACCACTCCAGTGGTCCAGCGGGATTCGTCGGATAGCAGGAACAGCGCCGCCCGCGCCATATCGTCCGGGTCCGCGATGTAGTTAAGCGGGAAGAACTCCGCCATCGCGGCTCTGGCCTCCTCGGTGGGCATCCACCGGTCGAACATCTCTGACCGAGTTGGGCCCGGGGCGATCGCGTTAACCCGGACACCATGCCTGGCGTAATCAAGCGCGGCGCACTTGACGAGGCCCGCGAGGCCGTGCTTGCTACTCGCGTAATCGGTGTTATTGGGGGAACCCACGAGCCCGCCGATAGAAGAGGTCACGACGATGGACCCCCCGCCAGCGTCGAGCATCGCCGGGACCTCGTATTTCATGCATAGGAACGGTCCGCGCAAATTGGTGGCCAGGACGTTGTCGAATGTCGCCGTGTCGATTTCATGGAGCGGCCGCTGCGCACCGCCGGTTCCGGCGTTGTTGAACGCGCCGTCCAGCCGCCCGAACGTCCGCACCACTTCGCCGACCGCATCGTCCACCGATCGCTCGTCCGTGACGTCACACCGCACAGCGACGACCTCGCGACCCGCCGAACGCAGCTCGGCCGCCAGTGAACCGATCCTGTCTGTGCGGCGGGAGGCGGCCGCGACCAGGGCGCCTTCAGCCGCGAACCGGCGGACCGCCGCCGCCCCGATGCCGCTCGAGGCTCCGGTGACAAGAATGACCCGATCGGCCAGCCGGCTGCTGGTAAGCGTGAGTGGCTCCGGATGCTGATACGCCATGATCGCTCCCTCGCCATGGTTGACAACGTCAACCTAGTCCCTAAGGTTGACAACGTCAACCTCGATGGGAGGATGGCCTGATGGTGTCGGATACGCGGGAGACGCTGGTTACCGTCGCGGCCCAGTTGCTTGACGAGGGCGGCCCCCAGGGCGTGACGCTCCGCGAAGTAGGGCACCGGGCCGGGGTCTCGCACAACGCGCCCTACAAGCACTTCGCCGATAAGGAGGCCCTCCTCGCGGCCGTCGCTGCCCGCGAACTCGACCGCCGGGGCTCATCGCTCGAGGCGACCATGTCCGCCCGGTTGCCGCCGGCGGAGGCCATCCAGACCGCCATGCGCGGCTACGTCGCCTGGGCGCTTGAATTTCCGCAGCGCTTCAAGCTCGTCTACGGCTCTTGGTCAAAAGGATCGGACGAGCTCGCCGCGGCTGCCGACTCGGCCCGGGCGTCATTGGTGGGCTTGGTCGCCGCGGCTCAGCGTGCCGGTCGGCTTCCAAATGCCGATCCCGAACGGCAGGCGTCGTTGCTGCTCGCGGTCACCCACGGCGCCGTCGATCTCGCCCTGGCCGGGCACCTCTCGCCCACCGGCAAGGGGCACGCGAGCCCCGACGACCTCGCCGCGGACTTGCTCGCCTACCTGCAGACCGCCGCGACCGCGGGCGGCAATGTGAAAGATTGACCCTGGCGCCAACCGCCGTTGGTGGCGACCAGAAGGGATCTCCATGTCCAGCGTGAACGCAGGGCCGAACACATGGCCAGACGACCGGCGCATCACCATTCATGACCTGCAGGCCGCCACCGACCGGGGTGAGCGGTGGTCGATGCTCACCAGCTACGACGCCCTCACCGCGGGCATATTCGAGCAGGCGGGGGTCCGCGCGCTGCTTGTCGGCGATACCAGCGCCGAGATGGTGCTGGGTTACCAGGACACGCTGCCGGTGACGCTGGACCAGCTGATCTGGATGGTCCAGGCGGTCGTGCGCGGAACGAGGACCGCGCTGGTGGTAGCCGACCTGCCGTTCGGAAGCTATCAGGCCGGACCGGATACCGCGCTCGCGAGCGCGGTGCGGCACCTGAAGGAGGGCGGGGCGCAAGCGGTGAAGCTAGAGGGGGGCCGCCGTGTGCTTCCCCAAGTCGAGACGCTCACCGGGGCAGGCATTCCGGTGATGGGGCATCTGGGGCTCACCCCGCAGAGTGTCAACGTGCTCGGCGGGGTTCGCCGGGTGCAAGGCCGCGGCGACGCCGGCGAGGAACTGCTAGCGGACGCGCGGGCGCTTGAGCGGGCCGGCGCGTTCGCGGTCGTGCTCGAATCGGTGCCAGCCGAGCTCGGGCGCAGGGTCTCCGAGGCGCTCCGAGTCCCCACGGTAGGCATCGGCGCCGGCCCGTACTGCGACGCCCAGATCATGGTCTGGCCGGACATGGCCGGGCTGACCGGCGGCCGGGTCCCGCGGTTCGTCAAGCGCTATGCCGACACCCGTGGCGCCCTGCTCGACGCGGCCCGCAGGTACGTCGAGGAGGTCGCGGGCCAGCATTACCCCGACCAGGCGCACAGCTACACGTGATCACCCGAGCGTGTGGTGCAGGAATCCGGCGGCGGCCTGCGCGGCCGGATTGACGTGGGCCTGCGAGTCGTAGAAGTCGATGTGCTGACTCGCGTCAAGCCAGCGGATCTCTTTTTCGCCGGGGTTACGCTCGTACAGCGCCTGCGCCAGCTCCGGTGAGCAGTAGTCGTCGGTCTTGCCGTGGACGACCCCCCGCGCCACCAGCGCGGCCCCACCCCCGCGCCACGAGCGCGGCCCCACCCCCGCGCCACCAGCGCGGCCCCACGCCCGCGCCACCAGCGCGGCCCCACCCCCGCGCCACCAGCGCGGCCCCACGCCCGCGCCAGCAGCGCGGCCCCACGCCCGCGCCAGCAGCGCGGCCCCCGGGCGCACCAGACGAGGCTCCACCGACCTTGTTTCGTATTTAGCTCCTATGCTAAAAAGCGAATATGGAGGAGATCGACGCCGACCAGGAAGCGGGCGTCTTCCGCGCCTTGGCCGACTCCACCCGCCGGCAGATCCTGGAGGAACTCCGCGCCGGGGAGTTGCCTGCCGGGGAGATCGCCGCGCGGTTTCCCATCAGCGGCCCATCGGTCTCACGCCATCTCGGCGTGCTGAAGGCGGCCGGGCTGATTCGCGAGCGGCGGGTGGCCAACAGGATCCTCTACTCCCTTGTCGAGGAACGACTGGCGCTGTGTGTCAGCAGATTCTTGAGCACGGTCTGCCCAGAACAGTTCGTCCTCCGGCAGCGCGCGCACCGAAGCACTAAGGACGGGAGCACGGGATGAAACAACCGTCGGTGTCTGGCGTCGTCGAGCGACGTCTCCTGGTGAATTATCGGGTCGACCCAGAAGTCGCCGCACGTGTCCTGCCGCCACCGCTGCGGCCGCAGCTGGTCGCTGGCTGGGCGGTCGCCGGTATCTGCCTGATCCGCCTCGGGCAGCTGCGCCCTAGTCGAGTGCCTGCGCGGCTTGGGATCCGCAGCGAAAACGCCGCGCATCGCGTGGCCGTCGAATGGGATTGTGCGGAAGGCCCTCCTAAAACTGGTGTGTACATCCCGCGCCGTGACAGCGCGTCGCTGGTCAACGTCATCGCAGGGGGGCGCTTGTTTCCCGGCGAGCACCACCGGGCGGCCTTCGACGTTCATGAGACCGCCCGCGACCTCCATGTGGCCTTCGATAGCGTCGATGGCACGGCCCACATCAGCCTCGACGCCCGCGTGACGCAACGCCTCGAGGGCAGCCTGCTGTTCACCGACGTCCAGCAGGCTTCGGACTTCTTCCGGCACAGCTCGGCGGGATTCTCTCCCGCCCGCGACGGCCGCAAGCTCGACGGCATGGAGCTGCACGCCGATCGCTGGGCCGTGGAACCTGTCGAGGTTCTCGCCGTTCGGTCCAGCTTCTTCGAAGACACGCGCCTTTTCCCCACCGGCAGCGCCACCCTCGACTGCGCCCTCCTGATGCGGGACATCCCAATGACATGGACCGCCCTGCTCCCAATGTTGGCAAGCGCGGCTTTATTCGCGGTTTCCGGCGCTACGCGCCTGAGACTTGCGCCGCATGCCACATAGCGACGCGTCTGGCGCGTCAGGAGGATGGGAGTGTGCCGCGCCTGACTGACCGGAAAATGCTTCACGCCGCGCTGGCCTGCCGCCCCAGCCCACCGCCCCAGATGAATGGCCCGTTCATCTGGGGATGGCCATATCGATGGGACATTCATCTGGCTGTAGCTAGCGGTCTGGAAGTGGTGGCCCGGTCAGGCCATCACTTCTGCCCCAGAGGACCCATGACCATCTGGCGGCATCGACCCAAGCCGCGCCTCACCCGCGCGTGGCCGATTTTCACGCGAGTGCGCCCAGCCGATACGAGCTGACAACGTCTTAACGCACCTTGTGACCAGAACATGTCAGACATATCCGTATATATGCACCTGGCAAAATGTCACAGGGTATGCGAAGTCAAAACTAGAGGCTGATGTGACTGCCGGGATCACGCCCTGACGGGGGGCGGACCTGCGGGCCCCCGGCCCGGGTCACCGGCAGCCGCATTCCTGCTCCCCAGGCGCGCCCGCCTCACCGGTTACTCGCGCCCAGCCGAGGGCCACGCCAGACCGGCCGTGCATTTCATCCCCACCCACCCGCGCGGGACGTTGCCGGCGGCCGCGCTGCTGATATTGACTGCTCCCATGACCACGCCAGACATCCCGCTGCTCGACATCGCCCTCTGGCGCGCGGGGACCACGGACCAGCGAGAGCGTCTCGCTGAGCGCATGGATGAGGCGCTCAGGCGGTCGGGATTCTTGATGATCGAGAACCACGGCGTCGAGCCCGGGCTGCGGATGAGGATCCGCGAGCAAGCCCGCGTGTTCTTCACCCTGCCGGCCGAGCGGAAGGGCCGGTACAAGACCCCGGTCGGCGGCCGCGGCTGGATTCCCCAAGGCGGCGAGGCCAACGCGTTCTACGGCAAACCGCACGACCCGGCCCGCGCCGACATGAAGGAAAGCCTCACGATAGGCCGGGACTTCCGCACTGGCGACGAGCAGACCGACAAGGCCTGGTTCGCGCCCAACGTGTGGCCGCAGGAGTGCCCGGATCTCGAGCGACTGTGCGACGAGTTCGCCGCCCAGGCCCGCGCGCTCTACTATGACCTGCTGCGCATGTGCGCCGGGGCGCTGGCCCTGCCGGACGACTGGTTCGTGGCCAAGGTCCAGCGCGCCCCGCACACGTTCAACATCAACCGCTACCCGCCGCTGACCGTCACCGGCGAGCCCAAGGACCGGCAGTTCCGCGTCGCCCCGCACACCGACTGGGGGATCTTGACGATCCTGGATCGCCAGCCTGGCTACGGCGGTCTGCAAATCCAGGGACGAGACGGCGACTGGAACGATGCGCCCTACGTGGAGAACTCGTTCACCGTGAACGTCGCCGACCTGCTGTCCCGGTGGACGGGGGAGCGGTGGCGGTCCACCAGGCACCGGGTGCTGCCGCCGTCGGACCAGGCACCGGACGAAGACCTGATCTCGCTCATCGTCTTCCTCGAGGCAGACGTCGATACCGTCATCCGGCCGGTGGCGGGAGACAGGGAGTTCGAGCCGGTGGTCGCGGGCGACTGGCTGCGCGCCCGTGAAGCCGCGGCGACGGTCCGCTAAACGCTTACCACCAACGCCGAACACATGTCGCGCATACGCCGTGCTCACTGGTAGTGTTCCGCGCAGCCAAGGGGGGCCAAATAGGGGCAAGGTGATTCCCGCTCGTCGCCGCTGACGTTGCCGCCCGCGCGCAAGGAGAGCTGGGGTTACCGCGTGCAGACCGACGAAACTGGCCTGACTGAGCCCGCGCCGCCGGAGCTACCGTCGGGTGTAGTAGCGGGCACCCCGCCCGAAATCGTAACGGGCACCCCGCCCGAAATCGTGCCGGGCACCCCGCCCGCAATCGGGCCAAGCATCGCGCCGGGAATCGCGCGCGGCGCCCTGCTCATCGCCGGTCTCACCCTGCTGTCCCGGATGCTGGGACTGGTCCGCACCCTGGTGTTCTCGCAGAGCGTCGGCGCCGGCTGCCTGGGCACCGCGTACGTCACCGCCAACCAGGTGCCGAACCTCATCTACGAGCTCGCGATAGGCGGCGCGCTGACCAGCGCCATGGTCCCGATCCTCGCTCGCTCCGCCGAGCGGTCGTGGACCGACCCGAATCAGCGTGCCCGTGTCGCGCAAATCACGTCGGCACTGCTGACCTGGGCCGTCGTCATCCTCGTGCCGCTGATGGTGATCATCGCGGCGACCGCTCAGCCGATCGCCGAACTGCTCATCCCCGCCAACCCGAACTCCGCCTGCTCCCGCACCGACATGGTCGCGGTCACCCACACCATGCTTGTCGTGTTCGCGCCTCAGGTGGTCCTGTACGGGTTGTCCGTCGTGCTCTTCGGCCTGCTCCAGGCGTACCGGCGGTTCACCGGCCCGACGCTCGGCCCGGTGATCGCCAACCTGGTGATGATCACCTCCTACCTCGTGTTCGTCCCCCTGGACAAGGGGCTGCCGCTGGGCCGCACGCCGCTAGTAGCCGAACTCGTGCTGGCGGTGGGCGCCACGCTCAACATCGGCGCCCTGGTCGTGACGGCGGCGCCGCCCACCTGGCGGCTGCACCTGCGGTTCCGCCCCACCCTGCACTTCCCGCCCGGCGTCATGCGGCTCGCGGGCGGGCTTGCCTTCGTCGGCGTCCTCGAGTTCCTCGCGATGGACCTGGTCGGCGTGGTGACCATCGGGCTGGCCAACGGGCACGGCGACACCGGCGCGCTCGTCATGTTCAACTACGTCGGCATGGTGTTCCAGGCGGTCAGCGCCGTGCTCGCCTGGTCGATCGTGACCAGCGCCTTCCCGGTGCTTTCCGCCACCGACGCCGACACGTTCGACCGCACCTGCGCGGGCTCGACCCGCGCGGTCTTGCTCGTATCCGCGCTCGGCACGGCGGTGATCGCCGCGGTCTGCGTGCCCGCCGCGCACATCCTCGCCAAGCAGCCCAGCCAGGTGCCGGAGCTCATCCAGGGCTTCGCGCTCATCGCCCCCGGCGTGATCGGCGGCGGCGTGATTTACAACATGTCCCGGGTGATGTTCGCCCTGGGGCGGCTGAAGGTCGCGGCCGCCGGCCTGGCGGGCGCCCCGCTGCTCCAGCTTGTGCTGAGCGTGGCGTTCGTTGACGCCGTGCCCGCGCACCTGGTGGTCGCCGCCCTCGCGCTCGCCAACTCGGTGTCCCTGCTCGTGGTCGCGGTGCCGATGGTGATCGCGACCCGCCGGATCCGCGGCGGCGCCGCCCTCCAGGGCGTCGGCCACGCGACGTTCGCCAGCCTGGTCGCCGGGTCGGTGGGCGCCGCCGTTGGCCTGGCCGCCACCCTGGCCGTGCCCATCGGCAGGAAGGTGGTCGACGCCGGCTCTGGCGCGCTGGCCGCGATCATCGCGATCGCCGCGTTCGGCGTGGCCGCGTACCTGCTTGACCGCGGTGACCTGAAGACGGTGGCCCGGCGGGCCGGCCGGATAGCCAAGTTCCGGCGGTGACGCGGAGCTGCGAGTTCCCGCGATAATGGTGCGATGCGAGAGCAGGACGTGGTGATCCGCACCGTGGTAGAAAGCGACCGCCCCACCGTCGAATGGCTGACGACCCAATTGTGGGGCGCCCCCGAGGTCGTGGTGCACGACGGGGTCTTCTATCCGGCGGCCCTCCCTGGTTTCATCGCCGAACGCGGCGGCCGCATCGCGGGACTCCTCACC